>DASYGK010000119.1:0-19809 GCA_035999905.1 Gaiellaceae bacterium
CGCGCGAGGCCGCGCTCGACGGGCAGGCCGCGCGCGGACCAGTCGCTCCAGCTGCCGGGATAGAGCTTCCCCTCCCGGCCCTGGAGCCACGCGCGGTGGAGGACGACGCACGCGGTGACACCGGAGCCGCAGTAGGCGACGAGCTCGCCCTCCGGCAGGTCGGGGAGCGGCTCCGTCCACGGCGCGTTCCGCGCCCCCGGGATGCGGCCCGGGATCGTGTCGACGAGGTTCGCGTCGCCGCGCCAGCGGTTCGCCGTGCGTGCGTCCGCGAGCACGAGCTCCGGGTCGGCCAGCCGGCCCACGAGCTCCTCGGCGGCGATCGTGTCGCCGAACCGGAGCCGCGGGACGAACGTCTTCGGCTCGACCTGCGCCTCGCCCGCCTCGAGCGGGCCCCCCCAGGCCTCGATCCCGCCGACGAGCACCGCGCAGGCGTCGTGGCCGAAGTGGCGGAGGAGCCACCAGAGCCGCTCGGCGCCGCCGAGCGAGCCGTACGCGACGACGTGCACGCCGTCCCCGATGCCCGCGCGGCCCGCCGCCGCCGCGAAGCGCTCGACCGAGGGCAGCGGGTGCCGCCCCTGCCCGGTGACGGTGAGGTCGGCGAGGTCCTCGTCCATGTCGAGGAACGACGCGCCCGGCACGTGGCCTGCGAGGTAGAGCTCGCGGCCGCGCTGCGACGACCCGAGCTCCCAGCGGCAGTCGACGAAGCGGTAGCGCATGCTCCGACCTTACCCCTGGGGTCGCCCTGCGCTAGTGCACGTGCACTAACGCAGCCGCAGCGGGATCGGCCCCCCGCAGCGCGCACATTCCGTGCGCGACACGCCCTTCCGGAGCGCGCGCTCGACCGGCACCGGCTTGTCGCACGTGCAGGCGCCGGCTCTCTCCGCGACGGGCGCCTGCTCAGGCACCGACCTCGGCCTCCTCGAGCACGCGCGCGGTGCGGCTGTGCGTGACCGGCCCGATCGAGGTCGTCCAGACGAGCCCGTCGCCCGACTCGTTGCCGCTGACCGCTGCGGCGGAGATCGCCTTGACGACGGCGTCGACCTTCTCGTCGGCGACGAGGAAGACGAGCAGCGCCTTCGGCAGGAAGCGCGACTCGAACACGCGGCCGCGGTACTCGTGCGTGACGCCGCGCTGCTTGCCGTGACCGACGGCCTCGATCACCGTGACGCCGACGTGCCCCGCCTCCTCCTCGACCGCATCGATCACCGTCTCGATGCGCTCGCGGATCACAACTGCTTCGACCTTCGTCATGCGTTCGTCTCCGATCGTCGTTCGAGCAGGACAACGTCACGCCACACGCCGTGCAGACGGCCGAGCCGCTCGCGCACGCCGACGACGCGGAAACCGAGAGCCGTGTGCAGCGCGAGGCTCGCCTCGTTCTCGGGGAAGACACCCGACTGGAGCGTCCAGATGCCGCCGGCCTCCGACGAGGCGATGAGCGCGCCGAGCAGCTGTCGGCCGAAGCCGAGCCCGCGCACGCGCTCGGCGATGTAGATGCTGTGCTCCGCCACGCCGCGGTAGCACCCGCGCTCCGACACCGCGGACAGCGCCGCCCAACCCACGACCACGTCGTCGAGCGTGACGACGAGGCGGTGCGCGGCGAGATGGCCCGCGTCCCATGCCTCCCACGACGGCGGCTCCGTCTCGAAGGTCGCGGCGCCCGTGCGGATGCCCTCCTCGTAGATCCGCACGACGTCCGGCCAGTCCGCCGGCTCGAGCTCCCTGATCTGCATGCGCGTGAGTGTCGTCATCGTGGGTCGTCGAACGAAAAAGGGCCCCACGGCTTCCGGAGAAGTCGTGAGGCCCCATTGCCTCGGTGGCCGCCTGCACCGGCGGGCATCCTGCTCGCACCTTAGCGCGGCCTCACGACGGCCCGCAACTCACGACGACCGGTTTGGCACGAGCACGGCCGCAACGACGCCGAGCCCGATGAGGATCCCGCCGCCGAACCACCGCTCGAACCGTGCGATCGCGCGCGAGCCGCGCAGGCGGTCGGCGATCGTGCCGGCGACGATCGCGTAGAGGCTGTCGCTCATCAGCCCGAGCCCGGCGAACGTGAGGCCGAGCAGGAAGATCTGCACCCACACGTGACCCGACTGGACGTCGACGAACTGCGGGATGAACGCGAAGATGAAGACGATCGTCTTCGGGTTGAGCAGGTTCACGACGACGCCCTGCGTGTACAGCTTCCGCAGCGTGCGGGGCGCGCGCTCGGCGGCGACCTCCTCCGGCGTGCGCGTCAGCAGCCGCCGCACGCCGAGGAAGACGAGATACGCAGCGCCGGCGAAACGCACGGTGTCGAACGCGACCGACGACGCGAGCACGAGGGACGACAACCCGACGGTCGCGACGGTGACGTGGACGAGCGTCCCCGTCGTGATCCCGAGCACCGACGAGAGCCCCGCCGTGCGGCCCTGCTCGATGCTGCGGCTGACGACGTAGAGCACCGCCGGGCCGGGAATCGCGAGCAGCACGAGGCACGTCGCGACGAAGACCGCATACGTCGAGAGCGAGGGCACCGTCGCGCGAGCCTACAACGCGACGGCGCCCTCGCAGAGACCGGCTAGGCCGCGACTTCCTCCCGCTCCCGCTCCGCGGCGGCGGCCTCTGCCGTCGGCACGGTTGCGATCGTCTGGATGATGCGGCCCGCGATGCGGTACGGATCGCCGAGCGAGTTCGGACGGCGGTCCTCGAGATAGCCGCGGTGTCCGTTGTTGACGAAGCTGTGCGGGACGCGGACGGACGCGCCGCGGTCGGCGAGCCCGTAGTTGAACTTGTCGATCGACTGTGTCTCGTGGAGGCCCGTGAGACGCATGTGGTTGTCGGGCCCGTAGACGGCGATGTGCTCGTGCTTGTGGTCGTCGAACGCGGCCATGAGCGCCTCGAAGTACTCGACGCCGCCGACCTCCCGCATGTGCCTCGTCGAGAAGTTCGTGTGCATCCCCGAGCCGTTCCAGTCGTATTCCATCCCGAGCGGCTTGGGATGGAAGTTCACGTCGACCCTGTACGTCTCGCAGAGCCGCACGAGCAGGTACCGCGCGATCCAGACCTCGTCGGCGGCCCGCTTCGAGCCCTTCCCGAAGATCTGGAACTCCCACTGGCCCTTCGCGACCTCGGCGTTGATGCCCTCGAGCTCGATGCCGGCGGCGAGGCAGAGGTCGATGTGCGCGTCGACGATCTCGCGGGCGACGTCGCCGACGTTCTTGTAGCCGACGCCCGTGTAGTACTCGCCCTGCGGCGAGGGGAAGCCCTCGCGCGGGAAGCCGAGCGGGACGCCGTCCCGGTAGAGGAAGTACTCCTGCTCGAAGCCGAACCACGTGTCGGGGTCGTCCGGGATCGTGGCGCGGCTGTTGGACGGATGCGGCGACCCGTCCGGCAGCAGCACCTCGCACATCACGAGCGCACCGTCGACCCGCGCGGGGTCGGGGAAGATCGCAACGGGCTGCAGCAGGCAGTCCGAGTTCGAGCCCTCCGCCTGGCGCGTCGAGCTGCCGTCGAAGCCCCAGACGGGGAGCTCGGCGACGGACGGGAACGCCTCGAACGCCACGATCTTCGTCTTGCTGCGGAGGTTCGGGACGGGCTCGTAGCCGTCGAGCCAGATGTATTCGAGCTTGTACTTGGTCATCGCGCCTGACTCATCCTCTCGGTCGCTGCCGTTCGATTCGGCCATAAAAAAAGACCCGAAGACTCGAATGAGTCTCCAGGCCTCGTTGCCTGCGGGCGCCGCACGGGCGGCGTCCTGCGTCGAGTTATAGCGGCGCCGGCGGACGGCCGTCAAGCCGCGGCGTACAGCGCCGCGAGCTCGCGGCCGGTGCCGGCGACCCGGTCGCGGAGCTCCGCGGGGGCCAGCACCTCGACGTCGGCGCCGAAGCGGAGCAGCTCGCGGTAGGCGGCCCCGAGGTGCTCGAAGGCGACGACGACCGAGCCGTCCTCCCGGATGCGCGGCTCTCCGGGGAGGTACCGGCGGACGGCGTCGGCGGCCCGGATCGTCACCTCCACCCGGTCGCGGCTCTGCTCGAACGCACGCGACCACTCGTCCCAGAAGGCCGCGAGCTCGAACCCGGCGGGGCGCTCGAACGGCTGCTCGAGCGGCCGGACGGCGGCGACCCGCGAGACGCGGTAGACGCGCATCCCGGCGCTGCGGCGGGCGATCAGGTACCACGCGCCGCCCTTGAGCACGAGCCCGAGCGGGTCGACGGTGCGCTGGACGACGCGCGGCCCCTCGCGGTAGCGGATCCGCGCCCGGCAGCCGCTCCAGACGGCGGAGGCGAGCGCCGGCAGGTGCGGGACGCGGTCCTCTGCCCGGAACCAGCCGCGCGTGTCGAGATGGAAGAGCCGCGTCGCACGGGAAGCGCGCTCCTGGAGCTCGCCGGGGAGGGCCGCGAGGAGCTTCAGGCGCGCCGCCGCGAGCTCGCCGCCGAGGCCGAGCTCGGCCGCCGGGCCGGGCATGCCCGCTGCGAAGAGCGCCTCCGCCTCGTCCGCGGTGAGCCCGGTGAGCCGCGTGCGGTAGCCGCCGGCGAGCCGGTAGCCGCCCGTCGGCCCGCGCACGGCCTCGACGGGGACGCCTGCCGCGGCGAGCGACTCGAGGTCGCGGTGCACGGTGCGCACGGAGATCTCGAGCGTCCCGGCGAGCTCCGCGGCGGTCAGCTGGCCGCGGGTCTGGAGCAGGAGCAGGAGCGAGACGAGCCGTGTCGCACGCATTTCGTAAACATGACAGAAGATGTCCTCTTTGTCTGCAAGGATCCCTCCATGAGCGAGAACGAGGAAGCACGCGGCACCGTCGTCGAGCTGCTGCTCCGCGACCCCGACGTCGTGGCGTGGCTCGAGGACTACCGGCCGCAGCCGGACGCCGCACCCGACGACGACGAGCCGCCGAGAGCCGCATGAGCCGCCCAAGCGTCTTCGGAGACGAGTCCTGGGACCGCGCGAACGAGCAGATGCGGATCCGCTCCCGGTTCGTCGGCAAGGCAGCGGGTGCGAAGGAGCTCGGCATGTCGGTCCACGAGCTGCTGCCCGGCTCGACGGGCTTCAACCTGCACGCGCACTACGGCATGGAGGAGCTCTTCGTCGTGCTCTCCGGCACGCCGACGCTGCGCACCGGCGACGGCGAGGAGCAGCTCGCACCCGGCGACGTCGTCTCGATGCCGCGCGGCCTCGAGGGGCTGCACACGTTCACCAATCCGACGGACGAGCCCGCACGCGTGCTCGCGATCTCGACGGTGTGCGTACCCGAGGTCGTGCTCTATCCGGAGCTCGGCAAGTTCGGCGTCGCAACGCGCGACCCGTTCGCGCCGGTTGCAGAGGGTGGCGACACGGGTGTCCTCGGCCTGTTCGACCTGCCGCGCGAAGATTGATTTGACGTTGTTCGGTTAAACGCGTATCGTTCGCCGGCCATGTTGCTCTCGAACGTGATGAACAGGAAGGCGCGCACACCGGGCGGCCGTTAGGTCCGTCCGCCGCCAAGCGCGCGCTTTCCACTCGTTCTCCGTTCCCCTCTCGTTTCACAAGGAGCTTCATGTCATCGCTTGTCGTACCCACAGCTGTAAGCACGTCCGTCCGTCACGACTCACCCGCGGTCGAGGTGTCGGATCTGCGCAAGGACTTCCGCCGCCGTGACAGGCGCGCCGGCCGCTTCGCGCGCCGCCGCATGTCCGCGCTCCGGGGCGTCACGTTCACGATGGCGCGCGGCGAGTGCGTTGCGATCCTCGGCCAGAACGGCTCGGGGAAGTCGACGCTCGTCCGCCTGCTCTCGACGCTGCTGATCCACGACGGCGGCGAGGCGCGCATCTTCGGACACGACGCGTTCCGCGACACCCGCGCGATCCGGCGGCTCGTGAACCGCGTCTCGGTCGAGGCGAGCTTCTTCAAGAAGATGTCCGCGTCGGAGAACCTCTCGTACGCGGCGCGGTTCTACGGCATGGGGCCGTCGCAGACACGCACCGCGATCCCGGAGATCCTCGAGAAGGTCGGGTTTCCCGCGGACCGCCGCAACGAGTCGATGGAGAACCTCTCGCGCGGGATGCAGCAGAAGGTGGCGCTCGCACGGGCACTGCTCACCTCGCCCGTGCTGCTGCTGCTCGACGAGCCGACGACGGGCCTCGACCCGCGCTCGAAGCTCGAGGTGCAGCAGTTCATCAGGGCCGTTCGCGCCGAGCACGACGCGACGATCCTGCTGTGCACGCACGACATGGCGGAGGCGGAGGCGCTCGCCGACCGCGTCGGCCTGCTCGACCGCGGCGAGCTCCTCTTCCTCGAGCCCGTCGACGACGTGAAGCACCGCTACGGCGTCGACACGCTCGAGCAGGCGTTCTTCGCGGCGACGGGCCGCGCGTTCGAGGAGGAGCAGACCGAAGACGACGAGATCAGGGAGGTGTTCGGATGACCGCGGTAGCCGCGACGTTGCGGAGCGAATTGATCGGCCTCGGCGGCATCGTCGAGCGCAACGTCTATCTCACAAAACGGTATTTCCTGTGGGATCTCGCGTTCATGGTCTGGACGATCGCGAACACGCTCACGATCGTCTTCATCGCGCGCGCGGTGCATCTGCCGGCGGCGAAGGAGAACCGGCTCGCGACGATGCTGCTCGTCGGCGCCGTGATCTGGGCGTTCCTCGGGATCATCTTCGAGTTCGTCACGGAGACGGTCGCGTGGGAGCGGTGGGAGGGGACGATCGAGTACACGTTCATGGCGCCGGTGTCGCGCTCCATGCACCTCTTCGGCATGGGCGCGTTCGCCGTGCTCTACGGGCTGATCCGCGCGACGATCCTCTTCTTCGTCGTCGCGGCGTTCATCGGCGTCCACATGCCGGTCGCGAACTTCGGCGCGGCGTTCGCGCTGCTCGCGATCGCGTCGTTCTCCTTCATCGGCATCGGGATGATGACGTCGGTGCTGCCGCTCATCTCGCCGGAGAAGGGTGCGCAGCTCGGCTTCGTGATGCAGGGGATGATGCTCGTCGTCTCGGGCGTCTACTACCCGGTGTCGGTGATGCCGCACTGGATGCAGGCGATCGCGAAGATCTCGCCCGCGACGTACGCGCTGCGCGGAGACCGCGCGTCGATCGTCGACGGCACGGGCCTCGCGTGGGCGAACGTGTGGCCGCTCCTGATCATCGCCGTCGTCGCGATCCCGCTCGGCCTCGCGATCTTCAAGCGCGGCGAGCGCTACGCGAAGAAGCACGGGAAGCTGAAGAGAAGCGGCTAGGACACCGGGAAGCGCGCCTAGCGTGCGGTCGAGACGACCGCCGCAGGCGCGTGGGCCCACTGTCATACTCCGCGCTGGTTCGCCCAGCGATGCCGAAGCAAGCTCTCCCAGTTCGTGTTCTGCTCGTCGACGACCAGCCGATGTTCGTCGAAGCCCTCCGGGCCCTCCTCGAGACCGACGAGCGCGTCGATGTCGTCGCAACCGCGGACAACGGCATCGACGCGATCGACCTCGCGACGACCGCCCTCCCCGACGTCGTGCTCGTCGACCTCACGCTGCCGGGCCTCGACGGCGTCGAGACGACCCGCCGTCTCGTCGAGGACCTCCCCGGGATGCGCGTCGTCGTGCTCAGCGGCCGAGCGGAGGACGCGGGAGCCGCGCTCGAAGCCGGCGCCTCGCGCTTTCTCGCCAAGGGCGGCCTGCACGGCGAGATCGCAGACGCGATCGTCGCGGCACACCTAGCGGCGTAGCGACGCGAGGCACTCGCGCAGGCCGTCGCGCCAGTGCGGCAGCTGCGGCGCACCGGGGCGTTCGCTCCGCAGGACGGAATACGCGGGCCGCGGCGCGGGCCGTCCCAGCTCGCCGGTCGTGATCGGGCGTACGCGGCAGTCGAGCTCCGACTCCTCGAAGATCGCCTCCGCGAACTCGGCCCACGTGCACTCGCCTTCGGCGGCGAGGTGCCAGACGCCGGGCTCGAGCTCGATCAGCTCGCGCGCTGCCGCCGCGAGATGGGCGACGAAGGTGGGACAGCCGCGCTGGTCGGCGACGACTGCCACCTCGTCCCGCGCTGCGCCGAGCTCGAGCATCGTGCGCACGAAGTTCCTGCCGGTCGGCCCGAAGAGCCACGACGAGCGGACGATCCAGGCTCCTTCGCCGGCCGCCGCCTCGGCGTTCAGCTTCGTGCGGCCGTACACGCCGAGCGGGTTCGGGCTGTCGGACTCGACGTACGGCGTCGTCTTCCGCCCGTCGAAGACGTAGTCGGTCGAGAACGCGACGAGCGGTGCGCCGAGCTCGGCCGCGTGCTGCGTCCCGCCGACATTCACGGCGGCGGCTTCCTGCGGGTCCGCCTCCGCGCCGTCGACGTCCGTCCACGCGGCGGCGTGCAGCACGAGGTCGACCGGGCCGACCGCCGGCGGCGGCTCGGTCACGTCCCACGCCGCATGCGTGAGCGCGAGCGCGCCCGGGAACGCCGCGACGAGCGCCGTCCCGAGCTGGCCGCCCGCTCCGGTTACGACGACGCGTCGCGTGCCGACAGGATCGGCGATGACGTGCTCCAGAGATGACGGACGCGCTCGTCGTCCCAGGCGAGGCTGTGCTCGTCGGGCTTCGCCGCGTCGTACTCCTCGGTGACGAGATACATGAAGAGACAGTCGGTGAGCGCCTCGTAGCCGTGCGCGTGCACGCCCGGCACGTAGATCGCGACGCGGTTCTCGTCACCGACGTCCTCGGTGAACGTGTCGCCGCTCTCGCGGTCGAGCACGACGATGCGCACCATCCCCGAGAGGCACACGAAGACGTCGTCCTGCCCTCGCTCGTGGTAGTGCAGCCCGCGCACGACGCCGGCCTTCGAGCGCGAGAGATTGGCCTGCTTGATCGGCTTCGGCAGGTCGCTCGCACGCACGAGCTCTGCGAACCAGCCGCGCTCGTCCTCGTGCAGCGTCAGCGGGATCCTGCGAACGCCGTCGATCACGCGTTCGCGCCGTTTCGCCGCACGAAGTCGTTGACTTCGTAATACGCGTCGATCGACTCGCCCGCGTCGCCCCAGAACCCCTCGACGACGTCGGCCTCCATGCCGCCGCGCGACACGTACCAGTTGTTCACGTCGGTGATCTCGAGCTCGCCGCGCGCCGACGGCTCGAGGCTCGGGAGCATGTCCCACACCTGGTCGTCGTAGAAGTAGATCCCGGTGACCGCGAACTGCGACGGCGGAGACGACGGCTTCTCGACGATCTCCGTCACGCGGTCGCCGTCCATCACGGCGACGCCGAGGTGGCGGAGGTGCTCCTCCTCGTCGAGCCGCGCGAGCACGATGCGGCCGCCGGATTCCTGACTTTCGAAGTTCTCCGCGACGTGGCGCAGCCGGCGCTGAAAGATGTTGTCGGCCAGAAGGACGCAGACCTTGTCCCGGTCGACGAAGTGCTCGGCGAGCGCGAGCGCGTCGGCGATCCCGCCCGCCTCCTCCTGGTACGCGTAGAAGAGGCGGTCGATGCCGTAGTCGCGGCCGTTGCCGAGCAGCCGGAAGAACTCGCCCGCATGCGTCCCGCCGGTGACGAGCATCAGCTCGTCGATGCCGGCGCGGACGAGCGCCTCGACGGCGTACGTGACCATCGGCCGGTCGTAGAGCGGCAGGAGGTGCTTGTTCGTGATCCGCGTGAGCGGGTGGAGGCGCGTGCCGGAGCCGCCCGCGAGGATGACGCCCTTCATTGCAGGGCGATGCTACTCGGGCTACTGGTGCAGCGGGAGCACGAGCAGGAGCACGGTGAGGGCCGCCGTCAGCGTGACGATCAGTCGCATGTGCAGAACCGTACGCCCGCTCCGTCAAGGGTCCGTTTCGGCGGTGCAAGGAATTGGTTAGCGTTGTCACGATGTCGCCGCGGCCGCGCCGTTGCAGCCTCACCGTTCCGGCGTCGAGCCCGCGGATGCTCGAGAAGGCGGCCGGCCTCCAGGTGGACGAGATCGTCGTCGACCTCGAGGACGGCGTGCCCGCCGGTGCGAAAGACGAGGCGCGCAGCCGGGTCGCCGGCGCGCGGGCGGCGGGCACGCTCGCGGTACGGATCAACGGGCTCGTGACGCCATGGTGGCGCGACGACGTCGCCGCGGCGGTCGAGGCACGCGCGGACGTCGTCGTCGTGCCGAAGGTCGGCTCGGCGGACGACGTCGCGGCCGTGCTCGAGCTGCTGCCGCCCGGGATCGGTGTCGAGGCGCAGATCGAGAGCGCGCGCGGGCTCGTCGAGGTCGAGCGCATCGCCGCCGCCGGCGGGGCGCTCGAGGCGCTCGTCTTCGGCCCCGGCGACTTCGCGGCGTCGCTCGGCGCCCCGGTGCTCACGATCGGGCGCGGCTCCTGGGACTACGCGCTCGCGCGGATCTCCGTCGCCGCACACGCCTTCGGCCTCCAGGCGGTCGACGGACCGTTCGCGGCGATCCGCGACCTCGACGGCCTCCGCAGCACCGCCCGGCGGGCGCTCGCGCACGGCTTCGACGGCAAGTGGGTCGTCCACCCCGGCCAGATCGAGCCGGTGACGGAGGCCTTCACGCCGACAGCCGAGGAGATCGAGCGGGCGCGCCGGATACTCGCGGCGGGCGACGGTGCCGTGCTCGTGGACGGCGAGATGGTCGACGCGGCGTCGAAGCGGCTCGCGGCGGGGGTACTCGCCCGGGCCTAGCCGCGCCGGGCAGCCTTGCGCCCGCGCACCGCGGGCAGGGCCCGGACGGCTGCGAACCAGGTGTAGAGCGCGAGCCCGAGGGCCCCCAGCGCGATCTTCAGCAGGCGCACCACGGCTTTAACAGTAGCCCCGGCGTGGAACACTCACGGCATGGCCGGGAGACGCAGGTCGATCGACGAGCTCCAGAGCGAGATCCAGGAGCTCTTTGCCGACCTCTGGCAGGTGCCGGGGTTCTCCGGCCTGCGCCACGGCTTCCGGCCGCAGTGCGACTGCTTCAGGACGGACGACCCGCCGACGCTCCACGTCGTGCTCGAGCTCCCGGGGACGGATCCGGAGAGCATCGAGCTCGCGGTCAGCGGCCGGTCGTTCATCGTCGCGGGCACGAGGGAGCGTCCCGGAGCGGCTCGAGCGCGTTATCAGCAGATGGAGATCGAATACGGGCCGTTTCAGCGGCGCATCGAGCTCGGGGAGGACGTCGACGCGAGCCGCGCAGTCGCGCGCTACGAGCACGGCCTCCTCAAGGTCGAGCTCCCGCTCCCGGACGCGCCGCCCGCTCGAGCCGCTGCACGGATCGCGATCGAGGTGCGCCCGTGAACGAGCCCGAGATCGTCGTCGTCAGCCCGGAGGAGCAGCAGCAGGCGGAGCAGCTCGGCGACGAGCTGCCGACCACGCTGCCGGTGCTGCCGCTGAAGGAGACCGTCGTCTTCCCCGACTCGATGACGCCGCTCGCGATCGGGCAGGAGCGCTCGATCGCGTTGATCGACGACGTCGTCGGCGGCGACCGGCTGCTCGCACTCGTCACGGTGCGAGACGAGGACGCCGAGACGCCGGGTTGGGACGACCTCTACGAGATCGGGACGGCGGCCGTCGTGCACAAGATGATCCGCGTTCCCGACGGGACGCTGCGGATCCTCGTACAGGGAGTGCGACGCGTGCGCATCGCGCGACGCGTGCAGGAGGAGCCGTACCTCGCCGCCGAGGTCGAGCAGCTTCCCGACACGCTGGAGGAGACGCCGGAGCTCGAGGCGCTGACGCGCAACGCGCAGGGCCTCTTCGCACGGATCATCGCGCTCGTCCCATATCTCCCCGAAGAGCTGCAGCTCGCGGCCGGGAACGTCGACGACCCGAGCGCGTTGTGCTCGCTCGTCGCGTCGACGCTCCGCCTCAAGACCGAGGAGAAGCAGGAGCTGCTCGAGCTCGTCGACGTCGAGGCGCGGCTGCGCAAGGTGTCGCTGATCCTCAACCGCGAGCTCGAGGTGTTCGAGCTCGGCACGAAGATCCAGTCGCAGGTGCAGTCGGAGCTCGAGAAAGGCCAGCGCGAGTTCTTCCTGCGTCAGCAGATGAAGGCGATCCAGGAAGAGCTCGGGGAGGACGACCCCGAGAAGGCGGAGCTCGAGGAGCTGCGCGGCCGCATCGACGAGCTCGACCTGCCGGAGGACGTCGAGAAAGCCGCGCGCCGCGAGCTGGCGCGGCTCGAGCGCCTACCGTCCGCGGCGGCGGAGTACGGCGTGATCCGCACGTACCTCGACTGGATCGCAACCCTGCCGTGGGGGCGCACCACCGAGGACAAGATCGACCTCGTTCGCGCACGCGAGGTGCTCGACGCCGACCACTACGACCTCGAGAAGGTGAAGGACCGCATCATCGAGTTCCTCGCCGTCTCGAAGCTGCGCGGCGACGCATCGGGCCAGATCCTCTGCTTCGTCGGGCCGCCCGGCGTCGGCAAGACGTCGCTCGGGCAGTCGATCGCGCGCACGATCGAGCGCAAGTTCGCGCGCCTCTCGGTCGGCGGCGTGCGTGACGAGGCGGAGATCCGCGGCCACCGGCGCACGTACATCGGCGCCATGCCGGGAAGCATCATCCGTGCGCTCCGCGACGCGGAGTCGATGAACCCGGTGCTGCTGATCGACGAGCTGGACAAGATGGGCGCGGACTTCCGCGGCGACCCGGCCTCCGCGATGCTCGAGGTGCTCGACCCCGAGCAGAACAGGACGTTCCGCGACCACTACCTCGACCTGCCGTTCGATCTCTCGAAGGTGCTGTTCATCTGCACCGCGAACACGGTCGACACGATCCCCGCGGCGCTCCTCGACCGGATGGACGTGATCTCGCTCTCCGGCTACACGGAGCAGGAGAAGCTCGGGATCGCGAAGCGCTATCTCGTGCCGAAGCAGATCGTCGCGCACGGTCTCACCGCCGACCGCATCTCGATCTCCGACAAGGCGCTGCGACTGACCATCCGCGAGTACACGCGCGAGGCGGGCGTGCGCAGCCTCGAACGGCGGATCGCCGATCTCTGCCGCAAGGCCGCGCACAAGGTCGCCGCGGGTCACGAGGGGAAGATTCGCGTCGACGAGCGCCGCGTGCGCGCGTGGCTCGGGCCGCGCCACTACTCCGGCGACGCGCGCAAGCGCACCGCGGAGCCGGGCGTCGCCACCGGTCTCGCGTACACGCCTGCCGGCGGCGACGTGCTCTTCATCGAGGCGCAGGCGTACCCCGGCAAGGGTCGGCTGACGATCACCGGCCAGCTCGGAGAGGTGATGCAGGAGTCGGCGCAGGCGGCGCTGTCGTGGGTGCGCTCCCACACCCTCCAGCTCGGCGTGCCGGAGGACTGGTTCACCGAACGCGACCTCCACGTGCACGTTCCGGCAGGCGCGGTGCCGAAGGACGGGCCTTCCGCAGGCGTCGCGATGGCGACGGCGATCGCGTCGCTCGTGCGCGGCGTCCCCGTGTCCGCCGAGGTGGGGATGACCGGCGAGCTGACGCTGACCGGGCAGGTGCTGCCGATCGGCGGCGTGCGCGAGAAGGTGCTCGCGGCGCAGCGCTTCGGCCTTCGGCGCGTGATCCTCCCGCGCGACAACGAGCAGGACCTCGACGAGCTGCCCGCGGAGACGCGCCGCGAGCTCGAGTTCGTGCTCGTCGACTCGATCGAGCAGGCGCTCGAGGCCGCGCTCGACCGCGACGGCGCGAGCGCGACGCCGGCGGCCGCGCCGGTCCGCGCCGCAGCCGCTAAGGCCCGAGCGTGAAGCTCGAATAGAGGAGCGCGCACGCACCGTCGGGATCGTTCGAGCCCACCGGCGCGCGGCAGAGCAGCTGGATCTCCCGCTTCCCCGCGAGCACGAAGCCGATCCGCTCGAGCGAGGCCGCGCCGGCCGCGGGACGGGCGGTGAAGCGGTAGGCGCGGATGCGCCTCCCGTCCACGGTGACGGTGACGCTCTCCCGCAGCACGCCGTGCGCCTCTTTCGCGAGCTGGGCGGCAACCTGGTCGAGCTCCCGTGCGGCCCGGCCGAAGAGTGCGGGGCTGTACGGCTTCCGCAGGGTGAAGGCGGTCGCGGAGACGAAGGTCGCCCCGGCGGCGGTGCCCCCCGGGTGCGCGACGGCCGCCGTGGCGGTACGCGTCGCCTTCCAGCCGGCGGGCGCCTCGAAGCGGAAGCCCGGCCCGTGGACGGTCACGGGCGGCGCGGCTGCGCGATGCTTCGCCGCTCCCCCGCACGAAGCGGCGAGAAAGACGAGAATGAGGGCGGGAACCCGTTTCCCGACCCGGGTGAGGGGAAGACTGACTCTCACCAGCAACCGAAAGGAACCGCCGACATGACCAAGACGAAGGACAAGGTCACCGACGCGGCCGGCAATGTCAAACCGTACGTGGAACGCGCGCTGCACGACGACGAGTTGCGCGAGAACGTGCGGAACGCGTATGAGTCGGCGCGTTCGATCTACAACGAGCTGATCGGCCATCGTGGTGTCACCGGCCTCGCGACACGCGTCGCGACCGACAAGGACATCCACGACGAGCTCCGGACGACGGTCGCCGAGCTGCGGAAGGCCGCAGATCGCGTCCAGGGCAAGGAGGAGCACCGCAGCCGGAACGGCGGGCTGCTGTTCCTCGGCATCCTGCTCGGGATCCTCTTCAACCCGATCACCGGCCCGAAGGCCCGCAAGTGGTTGTCCGACCGCGTACTCGGCGGCGGCGACGACTTCACGTACCAGGGCGGCAACGGCAACTCCAGCACGACCTAGCTAGGGGACGGTCGGCTTCGAGGCGGGCTGCTGCGACTGCGGTAGCAGCAGCCCGCCTTCGCCTTCCGTCGCCGGCGGTGCGAGCGCGCGGCCGATCGATTGCGGATCGAGCCCGCTCGCGCTCGAGATGTCGGAGCTCTGCAGCAGGATCGCGCCCGCCTTCGGGCCGCCGGAGCCCGGGCCCGCAGGCACCCAGCCCATTGCGGCGTCGAAGCGGATGTCGTGCAGCCGCTGCCAGCCGTCGAGGTAGCTCGTCGGGTCGACGGCACCGTCGTAGCCGAGCGCGAGCAAGCCGACCGGGTGCACCTCGAAGTGAAGGTGATACGGCGTGCCCTGCGCGTCGCCCGAGTTGCCGACGAAGCCGAGCACGTCGCCGGCCTGGACGATCGCGCCGTTGACGGCGAACGGCGAGTACGCCGAGAGGTGCGCGTAATAGAACTCGTTGCCGAGGTCGTCGCGCAGCCAGAGCCGCCAACCGCCGACCTTGTTCCAGCCGACGGAGAACACGGTTCCGTTCGCGACCGCGAGGAGCGGCG
This sequence comes from Gaiellaceae bacterium, assembly GCA_035999905.1. Classification (GTDB taxonomy): domain Bacteria; phylum Actinomycetota; class Thermoleophilia; order Gaiellales; family Gaiellaceae; genus Palsa-739. The sequence continues at coordinate 15,140 of DASYGK010000119.1, forward strand.
TTCCGAGCGCGGCGAAGATGTCGTCGCCGTGATGCCAGCCGCCCGAGACGTCGCCGCGCGCGGCGCCGAAGGTGTCGGCGAACGATTCGTCTCCGTAGACCGGGAACACGTACCCGTTCTCGCCGAGCTTCGGCGTCACGCCGGGTGGCCTGCTCAACTTCGGCGGTAGCCCCATGCCGTTCGGCTCGCCCTTCACCTTCCCGGGCACGCCGTTCGTGACGGTCGGCGTCGACGGCGCGACGGGAAGCGGCGCCGGCTCGCTTGCCTGAGCCGTTCCTTCGGCGTAGCCGATCTGCAGCTCGCTCCCGGCGGGGAGACCGCCGTGATCCGCCGTGAGGGTGATGTCGAGCGCGATCACGAACGAGTGGTAGCCGGGAGTCGGCGTGTCGACGCGCTGCCCCTTCTGCTCGAGGACGATCGCGTTGCCCCAATCGGCGAGCGTGAGCTGCTGGTTCGCGGTCGGCGTGATCTGCTGGCCGAGCACGACGAGATCCGTCAAGCCGGTCAGCCCCGTGTCGCCGCTCGCGCTCGCCGTGCTTGCGAGGGCGTGCGTCTCGCCCGTCACGGACGATGCGGTGATCTCGCCCTTGAAGAGCGACAACGAGGTCGCCTGCGACGACGCTGCTGCGGACGCCTGCTCGCCGCTCGTCGCGGAGACGCTCGTCGTCACCGAGCTGACGCTGACGACGGAGCCGTCGGAGGGATACGCATACGCACCGTCGAACGCGACGGCGTCGTCGGGCGCGGTCAGCACGTGGGTGCCGACTGCAGGCTGGCCGGGGACGATCACCTTCACCGCCCAGGCGCGCGCGGTCGCTCCGGCCGAGCGGTCGGCCGTGCTCTCGGAAGCCCCGACGGCGAGGACGAGCACGCATGCGGCGGCGATGGACCGGATGAACAGGGAGATGCGCACCGGGCACGTCATTATTGGCAAAGACCCGAGACGGCACCCCGCCGGGGGCGGTCAGCTCTGGCTGGAGCCAAGATGCTCGCGCGCGAAGGCGCGGAAACGCTCGCGAGCGGCATCGTCGGGCCCGAGCGGGCCGTCGTCGGCGTACTTCGGGTCGGCGGCGATCTCCTCGGCGACGGCGCGGACCTCGCGGGCGAGCGCGTCGTGATGGGCGGGATCGCGCAGCAGCGACTCGATCCAGCTGCTCGAGCCGTCGTAGGCGGGGACGTCGTGGTCGAACAGCAACTGGCCGAGCAGCACGCCGCAGCGGATGTACGCGAAGGTGCGGAACGCGAGGATCCGGTTCGGCGACTCCACGAGCTTCCCGATCTCGGGATCCTCGCGCTGGATCTCCTCGATGATCGAGCCGAGCGGCTCGTCGACGAGCGGGATCCAGAGATCTTCGAGATCGGCCATGACCGGATTATGGCTGTTTGTGCCGGGCTCGCCAGGCGATCTGTGCCGCGACCGCCAGCATCAGCACCGCGAAGAGGCGCCGCAGCGTCGATTCGGAGATCGAGACCGCGAGCTGCGCACCACCGACGGCGGCCGCGATCGACGCCGTCCCGATCAGCGCCGCCGAGCGCCAGCGGACGTTGCCGTAGCCCTGCTGGCGCCAGACCCCGACGAGGACCGTCGGGATGATCGCGAGCAGCGACGACGCCTCTGCGTGAACCTGGCCGAGCCCGAGGGCGGTGAGTATCGGCACGAAGAGGATGCCTCCGCCGACACCGAACAGGCCGGAGAGAAGCCCGGCGACGACGCCGAGCACGACCGCGAGCACGTACGTCACTGGAGCAGCATCCGGATCGCGATCGCCACGAGCAGTGCGGCGAAGAGGAACGACAGCGTGCGCACCGGCACGCGCTGCTGCAGGGTCGTGCCGCCGAGCGCGCCGAACGCCGCCGGGATCCCGACGAGCGCCGCGTACGCGGGCCGCACCTGGCCGTGCACGGCGTACACGAGCACGCCGGCCGTCGCGGTGATCCCGATCGCCGCGAGTGACGTCGCCGTCGCCGATCGCATCTCCCAGCGGCTCACGAGCAGCAGCAGCGGAACGATGACGATGCCTCCGCCGACCCCGAAGAGCGCGCTGAAGAATCCGGCGATCAACCCGATCAGGATCAGCCGCACCGGCCTATGCTAAGCGCTGTGGCCGCGACCGCCGACGCGCTGCTCGCACGGCTCTCGTCCGACCCTGCCGAAGCCGCGATCTTCCTCGACTTCGACGGCGTGCTCGCCCCGATCGTCCCTCGTCCCGAGGACGCGTACCCGCCGCCGGAGACGCGCGCCGAGCTCGAGCGGCTCGTGCGCCGCTATGCGCTGATCGGAGTCGTGAGCGGGCGGGCCGGCGACGACGTCGCCGCGCGGGTCGGCGTCGACGGGGTCGTGATCGTCGGGTCGCACGGCCTCGAGCTCGATCCGGAGGGCGAGCGGTGGCGGCAGCGCATTCGCGACTTCGCGGGCGCGGCGCCCTGGGCGGCGCACCACACCGAGCTCAAGGGCCTGTCGATCGCGTTCCATTTTCGCGACGCGCCGGACGAGGCGGAGGCGGTGCGCGCGCTCGAGGCGATCGCCGCGCAGGCGACCGACGAGGGCTTCGTCGCGCGGTTCGGCCGCAAGGTGCTGGAGGTTCTGCCGCCGCTCGGCTCGCACAAGGGCACCGCGGTGCGCCATCTGCTCGACGGCGCCGGGCTCACCCGCGCGCTCGTCGCGGGAGACGACACGACCGATCTCGACGCGTTCCGTGCGGTCGACGATCTGGAGTGCGCCGTGCGCGTCGCGGTCGTGTCCGACGAGTCGCCTGCGTTGCTGCGCGAGTCCGCGGACATCGTCGTCGAGAGCACCGCCGAGTTCCTCGAGCTGCTGCGGAGGCTCTAGTGCACGTCGACGAGCATGTGCTCGCACCGGTGCGCGAGCTGTACGGGGAGCCGGTCGTCCTGCCGTGGGAGGGCGAGATCAGCGAGCGCGAGTGGGCGGTCGCGACGCACAACCCCGCGCGGACGCACGACGTGACGCTCTTCATCCTCGACCGCGCGCAGAGGATCGCGCTGATCCGCAAGCCGCACTTCGCCGAGGGCGTGTGGCGCCCGCCGGGAGGCGGCATCAAGCCGGGCGAGGAGTTCGCCGCGGGCGCGGTTCGCGAGGCGCTCGAGGAGACCGGCCTGCGCGTGGAGCTGCAGCGCTATCTCGTGCGGTCCGAGGTCGTGTTCCGGAACGCGGGCCGCGAATTGTCATGGCGGACGCACGTCTTCCTCGCGGAGACGGAGGACGAGACGATCGCGCCGGGAGACGCGGAGGAGATCGCCGCAGCGCGGTGGGGCACGCTGGCCGAGCTCGCGGGCCCACTGCGCGAGCGCCTGCTCGCGGAGAACCGCGCCTTCTGGCGCTACCGCGTCGCCCTTCACGACGCGGCCCTTGCAGTCCTGGGGTAGGACTACGCCTTGTGCACGCGCACGGCCGTGCCGTAGGCGCAGATCTCCGTCCAGTTCGGGCCCATCTCGGAGGTGTCGAACCGCATCGCGATCACCGCGTTCGCGCCCTTCGCCTCCGCCTCGGCGATCATGCGCTCCATCACCTCGTGACGGCTGTCGACGAGCGCCTTCGTCATCCCCTTCAGCTCGCCACCGAGGATCGACTTGATGCTCGCGCCGAACTGCGAGCCGATGTTGCGCGAGCGGACCGTCAGCCCGAACACCTCGCCGTACACCTCGTCGACCGTGTGGCCGGGAAGGTCGTTCATCGTCGTGACGATCATCGTTCAACCTCCTTGTTGAGCACGTCCCATGCGCGCCGCACGTCGTCTTCGGATGTGCGCGCGTTGCCGATTGCGAGCCGCAGGACATAGCGGCCGTCGAGCTTCGTGTGCGAGATGAAGATCTCACCGCTGCGGTTGGCCTGCTCGAGGATCCGCTCATTCTCCTCGTCGCTGCCGTTCCGCCTGAAGGTCACGAGGGAGAACCGCTGCGGCGCGCAGAGCTCCCAGTTCGGATCGGCCTCGACCAACCCGGCGAAGAGACCCGCGAGCCGCACGTGCTCGCGCAGCATCGCCTGCAGCCCTGCGCGGCCGTAGCAGCGCAGCACCGCCCACAGCTTCAGCGACCGGAACCGCCGGCCGAGCGCGGGCCCGTACTCCGAGAGCGCGAACGCGTCATCCGCGGTGCGCAGGTACTCCGGCGTGAGCGAGAACGCCGTGCGCAGCTCGTCGGGCCGCGACGTCCAGAGCAGCGAGCAGTCCATCGGGATCATCAGCCACTTGTGCGGATTGACGACGAGCGAGTCCGCCAGCTCGACCCCGTCCTGCGACCAGCGCTCCTCCTCGCAGATCCACGACGAGCCCGCGTACGCCGCGTCGACGTGGAGCCACGCGCCGGCCTCGTGCGCACGCGCGGCGAGCTCGCGCACCGGGTCGACGGACGCGAACGAGGTCGTTCCGACGGTCGCGACGACGACTGCGGCGTCGCTCAGGTCGAGGTCGTCCGTGCGCATGCGCAGCTCGCCGTCGACGCCGGTCTTCCGGAGCTCCATGCCGAGCATCCGCGCCGCCTTCTCGACGGACGAGTGCGCGTGCTCCGAGCAGACGACGACGTTCCGTCCCGTGATGTGCCGAGCCGCGATCAGCGCCGCGAGCGTCGAGGTGGAAGCCGTGTCCTCGATGTGGCCGTGCCAGCCGTCGGGCAGCCCGAGGAGCTGCCGCACCCAGTCGACGGTGCGCAGCTCG
>DASYGK010000027.1:0-86488 GCA_035999905.1 Gaiellaceae bacterium
CCGAACCAGAAGATCAAGGCGCCGCGCGGCGGCGGCGGCAGCGGCCGGCTGTCGAGCGGGGAGGACGGCGACGACGTCGTGCTCGAGGTTCCCGTCGGGACGCAGGTGCTCGACTTCGAGGAGCGGCTCGTCGCCGACCTCGCGCACGCCGGCGCGCGCGTCGTCGTCGCGCGCGGCGGCGACGGCGGCCGCGGCAACAAGCACTTCGCGTCGCCGACCCGGCAGACACCGCGCTTCGCGGAGGTCGGGATGCCCGGTGAGGAGGGGACGATCGAGCTGCGGCTCAAGCTCCTCGCCGACGCCGCGTTCGTCGGGCTTCCGAACGCGGGCAAGTCGTCGCTCCTGACGCGCATCTCGAACGCGCGGCCGAAGGTCGCCGAGTACCCGTTCACGACGCTGTCGCCCGTGCTCGGCACCGTGCAGGCATCCGACGGCCGGCAGCTCGTCGTCGCCGACGTGCCGGGGTTGATCGAAGGCGCGAGCGAGGGCATCGGCCTCGGCCACGAGTTCCTCGCGCATCTCGAGCGCGCGAAGCTGCTGCTGCACGTGATCGACTCCTCCGAGGGCGACGCCGACGACCGCTGGCGCACGATCGACGCCGAGCTCGCGGCGTACGGCGCCGGGCTCGACGAGCGGCAACAGGTGATCGTGCTGAACAAGACCGACCTCAACCCCGAGCCGCCTGTGTTCACGATCGAGGACGACCGGATCGTGCGCGTCTTCCGCGTCTCCGCCGCGACCGGAGCCGGCGTCGAGGAGCTGCGCCGCGCGCTCTTCGAGCTCGTGCCGCGCGAGGACGTCGTGCCGGAGCTCGACGAGACCGAGCTCGTCGACTTCCTCGTCTACCGGCCCCAGCCGGCGCGCCGCGCGTACCGGGTGTTCCGCACCGAGAGCGGCTTCCGCGTCACGGGCCGCCCGCCCGCGCCCGAGCAGCTCGAGAAGATCCTCAAGGCGGCCGGCGCGCGCGACGGCGACGAGGTGCAGGTCGGCGAGGAGACGCTCGAGTGGCAGTAGGCCTCTTCGGCGGCGCCTTCGACCCGCCGCATGTGGGGCACGTCGCGGTCGCGGCGGCCGCGAAGAAGCGATTCGACCTGCCGCAGCTGGTCGTGCTCGTCGCGGCGGCGCCCGCGCACAAGGGCGTGCGCCTGCCGGCGGAGACGCGTCTCGAGCTCGCGCGCGCAGCCTTCCCCGGCGACGAGGTGCGCCTCGACCCGTACCCGCGCACGATCGAGCTGCTGCGCGCGGAGCGCTTCGACGACCCGCTCTTCGTGATCGGCGCCGACCAGTTCTGCGACTTCCCCTCCTGGCAGGAGCCCGACGCCGTCCTCGAGCTGACACGGCTCGCCGTCGCGACGCGGCCCGGCTTCCCCCAGGACCGCCTCGACGCCGTCCTCGCCGGCCTGGCCCACCCCGAGCGCGTCGTCTTCTTCGCCCTCGAGCCGAATCCGGCCGCCTCGACCGACGTCCGGGCGCTGGCCGAGGCGGGCCTGCCGCTCGCCGGCCTCGTCCCGCCGGCGGTCGCCGTGCTGATCGAGAGCCGCGGCCTCTACCGCGCCGAGTGAACGTCCGCAAGCCGTGGCTACACTGCGCGCGACGGAACGAAGGACACTGATCCAGAGCTCACTCGAACAAGCCCGCCGTATCGCCGCTCTCGCACAGGAGAAGCTGGCGGAGGATGTCGTCATCCTCGACATGCGCCCGGTGTGCTCGTTCACCGACTTCTTCGTCATCTGCACCGGCCGGAACCCGCGGCAGACCGCCGCGATCTGGGACGGGGTGCACACGCGCCTGAAGCAGGAGCTCGGCATGGTGCCGCGCGCCTCCGACGGCCCGGTCGAGGGCACGTGGATCCTCGCCGACTACCTCGACGTCGTGCTGCATGTCTTCACGCCCGAGGCGCGCGCGTTCTACAAGCTCGAGGACCTCTGGAACGACGTTCCGGAGATCGAGCTCGCGATTTAAGCCGCCTTCGGCCCGCTCGGCGTGAGCAGCACGTTCGCCGGCGACGCCGGCAGGCCGTTGACCTTCGCGCGGCCGAGCGTGATGTCGACGAAGCGCGGCCGGCCGAGCCGCACCCACAGGTTCTTCGACAGGCCGTAGTGGAGCGACTGGCCGAGCTCGAGGTTCCGCTGGAAGAGCACGCGGCCGTTGGGGCCGCCGATTCGCACCGAGACCCAGCAGCGGCCGCGCGTGGCGGCGATCGTCGCCCGCGTCGCGACGGGCGCAGCGACGGCGACGGGCTTGGCCTTCGGCGTGTGCGTCACGGCCGGCGTCGCGGCCGGCGCGGCGACGACGGCGCTCGCGTCCGCGAGCGCGGGCGGCGTGGCGGCGTCGGCGGAGCGGTGCGTCGAGCCGCCGAGGCGCCACGCGGCGAGCCCGGCGACGAGCGCGCCCAGCACGAGGACCGCGACGACGGCCCGCAGCACGCCGTTCCGCGTGCCGGGGTGCGCGCTGAGCGACTCGGGGACGAGCGGCGGCTCGTCGTCGTGGTGCGCGATGCGCGCGTTGTACTCGTCGATGTAGAGGTTCCCGTTCAGGCCGAGGAACTCCGCGTACGTCCGCAGGAAGCCCTTCGTGTACGCCTCGCCGGGGAGGAGCTCCCACCGCTCCTCCTCGAGCGCCGTCAGGTAGCGCTCGCGGATCCGGATGCCCTTCTGCACGTCCGCAGCCGAAAGCCCGCGGCGGGTGCGGGCTTCACGCAGGCTGTCACCGATTGCGAACATTGCGGCGGGTCCCTGGATTGTGCAACAGGTTGTGGAAAAGCGCGATCCCCCAGTGGGAACACTGTGGATATTCGGTGGAGAACCCGCTTGTTCCTCTGCGCACAAGCAAAAAGGCGCCCGCGCCGCGGACGCCTTTCGCTGGAACGAGAAGAATTCAAGCCGGCGAGGGGAGCTCGATCCTGATGTCCTGGATTCGCCGTCTTGCCTGTTCGAGTGCGAGGTCGGATCCCTTGCGGCGCATCTGCTCGAGCGCCTGTTCGGCCGTTGCTCGCGCTTCGTCGCTTTTGCCGGCGCCTTGAAGTACCTCCGCATGGAGGACGAGTGTCTGGCCGCGGTTGAGCGGAGAATCTCGGAGGAAGGCAAGCCCGACTGCCTCTCGGGTGAGCTGCTCTGCTTCGTCGAGCTCGCCTTGGACGTTCAGCGCGGTGGCGCGCGCGACTCGCCAGCCGATTTGCGAATCGAGATCGGCGTCCGCGGTGTTCGTCCTGCTGATCTCGACCCATTCGAGTGCCTTGTCCGGCCGCCCGGTCTCGGCCAGCGTCAGCGCAAGCTCGGCGGCGTAGGTCGAGAGAAAGGTTGTATCGCCTACGGTCTGCAGGAACTCGACGGCGTCCCGGAGGAACTTCTCCTCGCGCGCGCGCTCGTCGATGAGCCGCTCCACCCAGGCGCGCGGGAGCGCCACGCCGTGTACCCAGTATGTCAGGCCGAGATTGCGGAAGATCTCAGCGGCGTACGCGCCCGCTTCGCGCGCGTCTTCGATGCGGCCGGCGAGACCGTAGAGCCACACGGCCGGGTGCACCGCATGTGCTTCCGCCAGCGGCCCACTCGATTCCTCCCGCAGACGTTCGCAATACGCGATCGCCTCGGGCACCGGCATCGGTCCCGTCACCGCGCCCACACCTTGCCAGGTGGTGGCTTCCGCTTCGACGCGGCCGTTGCCTGCCCGGCGTGCAAGCAGTCGGGCGGTCTCGGCCGTGCGGCTCAGCGCTGTGTAGCTCTCTGTCATCGAAGGGTAGATCAGGAGCATCCGGGCGTCAGCCGCACTCCAGAGGTCGCCGAGTTGCTCCAGCTCTGCGGCGGCGGCTTCCGCATCGGCCCCGATCCGGGCATGGTCGGCTGACGGGTCCGTGAACATCATGAGTTGTGCAAGTCGAATTGCCGCGCGGAGCTCGACCCGACGGTTGCGTCCGGCCGCCGTCGCGCGAGCCTCTTCGGCCAACGCGCGGGCGCCGACCAGGTCGCCGGTGTACAGGCGAGCCTCGGCAAGGTGCGTGAGGAGGTCTGCGCGGCCGAGAGGGTCCGGCTCGAGCCCGGCCGCGCGAGTCAGGAGATCGCTTGCCGCATGCGAGTCGCCGCGTGCGACGGCACGACGGCCGGCCGCGCCGAGCGCGCGGGCACCGTCGGCCGCCAGTCGGGCAGCTACCGGGTCGCCGGGGGCGATCTCGATGCGCAGCCGATGTGCCTGCTCGAAATGGTAGCCGACGATCTCTTCGTATTCCCGAACGCGTTCGCCGGTGGTGCGTGCGAGCCAGCGCGCGAAACGTTCGTGCAAGTCCGCGCGGACCTCTTTCAGCGAAGCTGCATAGGCGGCGTCACGGACGAGCACATGGCGAAACCGATACGCCTCGTCGGCATACGTCGACCGCACCGTCCGGAGCAGATCCTTGCACGCAAGCTTGCTGACGCTCTCGTCGAGCTCGGTGTCGTCGTCGACGAGCTCGAGCAGCGCGGCGCGCGAGATCTCTTGGCCGACGACGGAGGCGCGGACAAGCAGATCTAGCTCGCGTGCGGGCAGTGCGTCGAGGCGTGCGGCGAGCAGCGCCTGGATCGTCGGTGGAATCGCGTTCTCGTCCGGGCGGTCACGCAGCATTGCCAGCGTCTCCTCGACGAAGAGCGGATTGCCTGCGGCGAGTATGCGGACGCGTGTGCGGACGCGCTCGGGCAGAGGCGCTTCCCCGGCGAGGAGATCGATCAGCGCTTCGGCCTCCATCGCGCGCAGCGGCTCGAGCAGAACCGTCGTGCCAGGCAGTTCGGGCCGCCTCTCGAGCAGGTCGGGGCGGGCTGCCGTGAGCAGCAGGATCGCAGCCTGGCTTGTGGTCGTGACGTAGTCGAGAAGGTCGAGCAAGGCCGGCTCGGCCCAGTGCACATCGTCGAAGACCAGCACGAGCGGGCCTTCGCGCGCGAGCGTCTCGAAGAGGCGCCGGGCCGCCCAGGCGGTCTCCTCGGCAGGCGCGGCGCGGTCGGCCAGGCCCATCGTCACGGCCACGCGTGCTGCGACGAGCTCCCCGTCGGGCTCCGCCGCAACGAGCGCCGTAAGCCGGCGAAGCGCCTCCTCCCGGTCGACGTCGTCGCCGATCGACGCCGCCGTGCGCACGATCTCGGCCAGCGGCCAGAAGGTGATTCCGTCTCCATACGAAAGGCAGCGGGCTTGTAAGACGCGCACTCCCTGGGCGGCGTGCCGGCCGAGCTCGAGCGCGAGCCGTGACTTGCCGATCCCCGCCGCGCCGATCAGGTTTACGCGCCGGCAGGCCTGCTCCAGCTCCGCGCGCTCCAGCTCGGCACGCAACACGGCCAGCTCGCCGTCGCGTCCGACGAGGGGCGTGTCGAGCGGACGCAGGCGCGCGTCGGGCCGAAGCGCCGCGAGCCTCCACGCGGGCACTGGTTCGCTCTTTCCCTTCAGCTCGAGTGGCGGCAGCGGTTCGGTCTCGACCGCACCGCGTACGAGCTCGTGCGTCGAGTCGCCGAGCAGGATTTCGGCCGCGCTCGCGGCCTGCTCGAGCCGGGCGGCGACGTTGACGGCGTCGCCGGTGACGAGTGTCTGGGCGCTGGGGTCGCCGGTCACGACCTCGCCGGTGTTGATGCCGGTGTGGTTTGCGAGCCGGACGCCGTAGAGCGGTTCGAGCTCGTCGTTGAGCCGATCCAAGGTCGCGCGCATCTCGATCGCGGCGCGTACGGCGCGGAACGCGTCGTCCTCGTGGGCGGCGGGTATGCCAAACACGGCCAGGACGGCGTCGCCGACGAACTTCTCCACTGTGCCGCCATGCCGGACAAGGACGTTGCTGAACTCGTCGAAGTAGCGGCGCAGCACGCGCCGCACGGTCTCCGCGTCGTGGCGTTCCGCGAGTTGGGTCGAGCCGGTGAGGTCGCTGAAGAGGACGGTCACGATCTTGCGTCTGTCAGGGCCGGCTGCGGTCACGGCGGCGCCGCAGGTCGCGCAGAAGCGCGCGCCGTCCGGGATGCCCGCCCCGCAGTCGGGGCACGTTGCCATGCGCCGACGATACGACTCGTGTCGCAGGCCCGCAAGAGCGAGGAGGCCCGCGTTGGCGGGCCTCCTGCGTCGTCGTTGCGGTTGGCCTGCGTTCAGGCGCCGGCGAGGCTTCGCTGCTCGGGCTGCGTGTCGCGACGGTGCCGCTTGATCAAGATGCGGGCGGCTGCGAGCAGCGCGAGTGCGAAGGCGGCGCTGCCAAGGCCGGCGCCGGTGTCGCGCCAGTCGAATCCGCGTGGGGAGCCGCTGGTCGGGCTGGTGGGGCTCGAGTGACGGTGGACCGTGATGTACTTGGGACCGAGCTCGTCGAGCTGGTTCAGCTGCCCGCTCGAGTAGTGCGTTTGCGGCTGGCGGGTGACGAGGTCGCCGGGGGCGAAGTGCGCCTGGGCGAGTGCAGGTGTGGTGGCGGCGATTACCGTAACGCCGAGTGCGGCCGTGACGCTGCGCCAAGTGTTGAGCGTCTTCCGGATGTAGGTGCGGTGCTGCATCGGAGCCTCCTTGCCGGTGGGTTTGTGCATGGCTCGACGCTAGGCGTAGGCGATTTGCGTGTCGTTCACGCATTCGACAGCGGGTGTGTCAAGCGTTTGACGTACGCTTCTCGTGTGCGCTGGCGGCTTCTCTCCGGCGTCTCCGAGGAGGACGTGCGGCTGCTGCTCTCGGTGGCCAGGCGGCGGCGCTTCGAGCGCGGCGAGGTCGTCTTTCACTGCGACGACCCGGCCGACTCGCTCCACCTGATCGCCTCCGGTCGCTTTGCGGTCCGGGTGATGACGCCGCTCGGTGACACGGTCTGGATCGCGGTGCGGGGGGCGGGTGAGAATTTCGGCGAGATGGCACTCATCGACGATGCTGCGCGCCGCTCCGCGACCGTCTCGGCGCTGGAGGCGGCCGAGACGTTCGCGGTCTACAAGCCGGAGTTCGACCGCCTGCGCAGCAGCTACCCGGGGATCGACCGCGTGCTGATCGCATTTCTCGCCGGCGAGGTGCGAATGCTCAACGAGCGCCTGCTCGAGGCGCTCTACTTGCCGGCGGAGCGGCGGCTGCTGCGACGCCTGCTCGAGCTCTCCTCGATCTACCGCACGGAGGATGCGATGGCGCTCATTCCGCTGACCCAGGAAGAGCTGGCTGAGTTCACCGGTGCCTCCCGCGCGACCGTGAACCGCGTGCTGCGCGACGAACAGGAACGCGGCACACTCGAACGGCACCGCGGCAAGATCCGCGTCATCGACGTCGAGCTGCTCGCCAAGCGCGCACGCTGAGAAGCAAGCGAGCGCCGAGCGGCGTAGTCCTCAAAGCTCTGCGAAGCGCGCTACGAGAGCAGGGGCTCGCGCATACAACAGCGCGTCCCTTGGCGCGATCAGCCCGGTGCGATGCTCAGCCCGAGCGCGATTGCCTCGTCTCGGGTCAACGCCTCTCCCGCGCTGACTGCGGCCTCGTAGCCGTCGTCGCCCAGAGTCGTCCGCGCGCTCTGCTCGACACGGCCGATCAACGCCCGCGTGAGAGGTTCCTCGGCCACACTCACGCCCGCAACGCGCCACATGCGGCGTGTGGCGCTGACGAGGCTGATGCCCGGCACCGGGTCGCCTCTCCCGCACAGCGAGAGGCCGATGACGAACAGACAGTCCCACGCGGGTGCGATCTTCGTCTCGTTGCCGGCCTCGAGTTCGAGGATCTTCCGCAGCGCGCGCTGCCCCGTCGCGATGCTCTCCGAGTAGTCCTCGAGCACGAACAGGCTGAACCCAAGTTCTTCAAGCCAAACGGCCTGCTCCATCACCGTTCCCGAAGCAGCAGCGGCGTCTGCTGCCGCGGCAATGATCTCCCGGCAGCGTTCGGCAGCACCCCGGTCGTCCTCGAAGACAGCTCGTCCAAGCAGCGCCCAGGTGAGCATCCAATCGGCTAGAGACGACATTCGAGTCTTTGCCGCCGCGGACGCAGGGGCGTCGCCGAGGGACTGGCTGAGCGCTGTGAGCCGCTCGACGAGATCGAATATCTCGTCATAGTTGCCGAGTCGGTCCGCGAGCGCGCAGCGCCCCGCGATCACGGCTGCCGTACCCTCCTTGTCGTCGAGTTGTTCGAACAGACTTTCCGCTTCGTCGAGCCACGTGCGGGCCTGGGCGAAATCTCCAATCAGACCGGCGGTGCTCGCAGCGCTCACGAGCGCGTACGCACGATCCGGCCGAGTACCTCCGGGCAAGGCGATGCTCGCTACGGCCCTCGGGTACCAGTCACGCGCACCGACACCCGTGAAGCTCCTGACGCGACCGAGGCGGCGAACGAACCTGAGCGCGGTCGCACCGTCGCCGGTTGCCAGTACGCGGGCGTGGGCTTCGCTAAAGTTCGCGCGATCGGAGGCGACGAGATTGCGTTGCTCGTCGGTCACCGCGAGCCAGTCGGTCGCGTCCAAGCCGTCCGCGAGCCTCGCGAAGAATGCGGAATGCCGGCTGCCGGCCGCGTCTGCCTCGCCCTCGCGCTCGAGCTCTCGCTGCGCGTAGTCCCGGATGGTTTCCAGCATCCAGTACCGGTCCTCACCGCTCGTGCCGACCCGATGCCGGATCAGGCTCTTGTCGAGCAGTGACTCGAGCGAATCGAGATCGGCTTCCGCGACCGTCTCGGCCGCAGCCAACGTGCAGCCGCCTGCAAAGACGGAGAGACCTCTGAGCGCTCGTCGCTCGTCCGGGTCGAGGAGCTCGTAGGACCAGGCGATCGTCGCCTCGAGCGTCCGCTGCCGCTCCTCGACGTCACGGTTGCGAGACCTGAGGAGCGCGAGACTCTCGCCCAGCCGCTCGTGGATCGCATTCGTGGACAGGGCCTGCACCCGTGCGGCGGCGAGCTCGATCGCGAGCGGCAGCTCATCGAGCGTCGCGCAGATGACGGGCACGAGCTCGTCGGGGATGAAACCTGGCTCAACCGCTCGTGCTCGGTCGACGAACAGCGCCTCGGCATCCGTGGCCGTCATCGGCGGCACTGGGAAGACACGCTCGGGGCGAAGCCCCAGCCGCTCCCGGCTCGAGCAGCAGACGACGAGATTTGGACAGGCTTCGAGCAGCTTGGCGGCGAGATCTGCAACGCCTTGCAGAACGTGCTCGCAGTTGTCGACCACGATCAGCGTCCGCTTCTCGGCCAGGGCGGCGACGATCACCTCTGGAAGCGCTTGGGCGCGCGCCTCCCCAAGCCCGAGGGCCTGGATAAAAGTTGCCGCGAGAAGTGAGTCGTCACGAAGCGGTGCCAACGGAACCCAGTAGACGCCGTCGAAGAAGGACTCCGCGGCCCTCGAAGCGGCCTCGAGCGCGACCCGTGTCTTGCCGGTGCCGCCCGCGCCGGTCAAGGTCACGAGCCGGGAGCCAGGCTCGGCAAGGAGCGCGAGCACGTCGGTGAGCTCGGACTCGCGTCCGACGAAAGGCGTCGGCGCGACAGGAAGACGTGCAGTCGGCTCGCCCTTCCGTGACCCGAGCCCACCAGCAGCGCTCCGTGCCTCGTCTTGGATCTGCACGAAGCGGTGGACGAGCGGCTCGGCTTGCGGCATGACGCTCGTCCAATAGGACTTGTTCTCGGGGTCGCCGGAGTCGAACAGGTCGTCGTAGCGAACGCGGTCGTCGTTTGCAGAGCCGCGCTCGACCGCCCTGACGGCGAACTCGCGAAGCTGACGTGCGTTGGCGAGGTGGGGCACCGAGGCGAGATAGAGAAGCGCGAGCTTCTCCACCCCTGAGACCGGCCGGCTCAGCTCGGAGGCGGCGTTCAGCATCTGGCTCAGGGCTACGAGAATGCGATCCCCGGCGTCCATCGGGGCGATCTCCCAGCCGTTCGCCTCGGGAACCCGGCTGAGGACGTCTTTCCCCTTCGGACGAGCATCGATCCGGTCTTTGAACTCGTCGATTGTCGAGCCGGAGCTCCCAGCCAGGACGAACACGATCCCCCCGCCGCGATCGAGGTTGACGTCCAGGAACGGCATCAAGACCTCATACGGCCACGACTCCTCGGCCTTCGCATCCACCTCGTCGACCAAGCAGACGGTCGGCCCACCAGCGACCGCCTCACCGAGACCGTCTCGGAACGCCTTCTCACTCAACTTGGCCAAGTTGAGCTCGCAGTACGAGACCTCTGGAAGGGACGCCGCCACCTGCTCGACGAAGTACGTCTTCCCAGATCCCGGCGCCGCCCACAGCAGGTGGTTGTCCCGACGCTTCGCGGGTCGAGCGCAGGCGTCGGCGATCCGCGCCCTGGCGTCCTTCAGCTGCTCGCGCAGCCCCTCGCCGAAGCGCATGTACGAACCGACAACGGCATAGGCGTCCATACGCACACGCGTCAGTCCCGAGACCAGCTCAACAAGCTCGCCCGGAAACGGCTCTGAGGCCGACATGCCAAGCCCGACGGACATTTCGTCGTCCGATGCTATGACAGGAGAGCAGTCGGCAAGCGCGCAGGCCAGTCTCCTCGAGGAACACTCCCGCATGTTCGCGCGGTCGAGGCCCCTGGTCGGCGCAACGACGGATGCTGCCGCGGAGACCCGAAGCCCGCGACGGGCAGGAATGACGTTGTCGATCCGCCTTTCGATGGAGCCGAGGGGGCTCGAACCCCTGACCTTCTGGCTGCCAGCCAGACGCTCTCCCAGCTGAGCTACGGCCCCAAGCGGGCCAAGTGTAGCGCCCTGCTAACTCCAGACCTCGTCCGCGACCTCGACGACGAGGCGGAGCTTCGCGAGCTCCTCGTCGATCGACAAGGCATTCCCCTCGACCGTCGAGGAGAAGCCGCACTGCGGCGAGAGGCAGAGCTGGTCGAGGTCGACGTACCCGGTCGCCTCCTCGATCCGCCGCTTGAGGTCGTCCTTGCGCTCGAGCTCGCCGCGCTTCGTCGTCACGAGCCCGAGCACGACCTGCTTGCCCTTCGGCACGAAGCGGAGCGGCGCGAAGTCGCCCGAGCGCTCGTCGTCCCACTCCATGAAGAAGCCGTCGACCTCGAGCTCGCTGAAGAGCGCCTCGGCGACGTACTCGTAGTCGCCCTCCGCCGCCCACGACGAGCGGAAGTTGCCGCGACACATGTGCGTGGTGACCGCCATGCCCTTCGGGCGCCCGGCGAGCGCCTCGTTGATGTGGTGGATGTACTCGACGTGCTGGCGCTCGGGGTCGCCGCCGATCGACGCGATGTAGTCGCGCTGGTGCGGGTCGTTCATGTACGCGAGGCTCGTGTCGTCGAACTGGAGGTACGTGCAGCCGAGCTCGCCGAGCCGGCGCACCTCCTCGCGGTACGCCGCGGTCAGGTCGCTCCAGAACGAGTCGAGGTCCGGATAGACCGCGGTGTCGATCGCCGCCTTCCCGCCGCGGTAGTGGACCATGCTCGGCGAAGGGATCGTCAGCTTCGGGACGGCGCTCGTCACCGACTCCTGCAGGAACCGGAAGTCGTCCCCGAAGATCGTCTTCGAGAGGCCGAGCTTGCCGATGTGCAGCGCCGGCGGCGTCCACTCGATCGCGCCGTCGTCGTTGACGAACCGCACGGTCATGTCGCCGGCTTCCTTCGTGATGCCGTCGAGCTGGTAGATGAAGTCCATGTGCCACGAGGCGCGGCGGAGCTCCCCGTCGGTCGCCGCCTGCAGGCCGGCGTCCTCCTGCAGCTTCACCGCCTCGCGGATCGCGTCGTCCTCGATCGCACGCAGCTCGGCGGCGTCGATCGTTCCGGCGGCGAAGTCGTCGCGCGCCTTCAGCAGCGCCGCCGGCCGCAGCAGGCTTCCGACGTGGTCGGCGCGAAACGGCGGCGAGGTTCGGCGTGACATGTCAACGCGATGTATAACGCATCCCCGGTGAGCGATCCGGCAGACCTCGGCGTAGGTGAGGCGGGCGCGTCGCTGCGGCGGCGCGAGCTCTCGTCGCTCGAGCTCGTCGACGCGTGCCTCGCTCGGATCCGCGAGCGCGACGGCGCGCAGAGCCACGAAGGAGACCCGGCGTCGGTCAACGCATGGGTGCGCGTGTACGAGGAGGACGCACGCGCCGCCGCCGTGCTCGCAGACGCGCGGCTCGCCGCCGGCGACGCGTCGCCGCTGTGTGGCATCCCGATCGGGCTGAAGGATCTCTACGCCGTCGCCGGCAAGCCGCTCACCGCGTCGAGCCGCGTGCTCGACGACGTGCCCGAGCGCTCGTGCGATGCGTGGGCGCGGCTCGAAGCCGCCGGGATGGTGCTGCTCGGCCATCTGCACACGCACGAGTTCGCCGCCGGCGGGACGACCGACCAGGTCGGCAACCCGTGGGATCTCTCCTGCTCCGCGGGCGGGTCCAGCGGCGGCTCCGCCGCCGCGCTCGCCGCGCGGATGATGCCGGCGGCGACCGGCACCGACACGGCGGGGTCGCTGCGCATCCCGTCGGCGATCTGCGGCACGTCGACGCTCAAGCCGACGCGCGGCGCTCTGCCGCTGCGCGGCATCGTCCCGCTCGGCACGACGTTCGACCACCCCGGGCCGATGACGCGAACGCTCGACGACTGCGAGCCGCTCCTCGCCGCGCTCGCCGGCAGCGAGCCGCCGGCGCAGCGCGCGCCCGTGCGCCGCGTCGTCGTCTCGCCGCGCCTCGGGCTCGTCGACCTCGACCCCGACGTCGCCGACGGCTTCGACGTCGCGCTCGACGCACTCCGCGGCCTGGGCGTCGAGCTCGTCGACGCGCCGCCGCCCGACGTCCCCCTCGACCTGGGGCTCACGCTCCTCGACCTCGTCTGCGCCGAGATGCTCGCGTCGCACCGGCGCTTCGACGACAGGCGCGCGCTCTACCGCCCGTCGATCCGCGGCTTTCTCGAGTACGCGGAAGAGCGCGCGCTGACGGCGGAGGAGTACGCCGCAGCGCAGATCCGGCGCACGGAGGACGCGGCCAGGTGGCTCGACTGGTTCGCCGCGAACCGGATCGACGCGGTGGTCGAGCCGACAGTGCCGATCGTCGCGCACGCGCGCGGCACGGGCTACGACGCGCCGTTCACCGACGTCGCCGAGATCTCGCTCACGCACTACTGGGACTGGACGGGCTTCCCCGTCGCGGCGCTGCCGTCGGGTGTCGGGCGCCGCAGCGGCCTCCCGGTGGGCGTGTCGCTCGTCGGCCCGTCCGGCTCCGGCTGGGACATGCTCGCTGCCGGCATCGCGCTGCAGGCCGAACTGGATACGGTGACGCTGTGATCGACGTCGACAAGGTCGAGGCGATCGACGTGCACGTCCACGCCGAGATCGCACGCAGCGGCACGGACGGCATGTCGCCGGAGTTGCGCGCCGCCGCCGCAGAGTACTTCGGCAGCCACGAGGCGCTGCCCACGGTGGACGACGTCGCGGCGTACTACCGCTCGCGGAACATCGCCGCGGTCGTGTTCACCGTCGACTGGGAGGCGCGCAGCGGCCGACCGGCGATCCCGAACGAGGAGATCGCGCAGGCGGCGGCCGAGAACCCCGACGTGCTCGTCCCGTTCGCGAGCATCGACCCCGCGCGCGGCGAGGAAGGCGTGCGGCAGGCACGCCGCCTCGTCGAGGAGCACGGCGTGAAGGGCTTCAAGTTCCATCCGAACCTGCAGGCGTTCTTTCCGAACGACCGCAGCGCGTACCCGCTCTACGAGGTGATCGCGGCGGCAGGCGTGCCCGCGCTCTTCCACAGCGGCCACAGCGGCATCGGCACCGGCATGCCGGGAGGCGGCGGGCTCCGGCTCAAGTACTCGAACCCGATGTGCCTCGACGACGTCGCGGCCGACTTCCCCGAGCTGAAGATCGTGATCGCGCACCCGTCCTTCCCGTGGCAGGACGAGGCGATCTCGATCTGCCTGCACAAGGCGAACGTCTGGATCGACCTCTCGGGCTGGTCGCCGAAGTACTTCCCGCCGACACTCGTCCAGTATGCGAACTCGCAGCTCCGCACGAAGGTGCTCTTCGGCTCCGACTACCCGCTGATCACGCCCGACCGGTGGCTCGCCGACTTCGAGCAGCTGCCGCTGAAGGACGAGGTGCGCCCCTTGATCCTCAAGGAGAACGCCGCCGCGCTCCTCGGCCTGCGCTGACTTCCCTTCGGGCGCAACCACCAATAGTGTTTTGCCGGTGACCTTGCTCGTCCCGGTCCGGTTCGCCCTCCTGCGGCTGCGGGCCCACGCGCAGCGGTCGCTCGTCGTCGCCGCCGGGATCGCGGTCGCGGCGGCCGCGCTCGCGCTCACCGCGGTCGGCTCGGTCGCCGTCCAGGACCGCGCGGCCCAGCGTGCGCTCGCGCAGCTTCAGCCTTCCGACCGTGCGGTGCAGGCGGTGTGGAGCGGCGTGCCCGGGCAGTCCGACCTCTCGCTGCCGGCGCTCGACCGGATCGCGCGGCGCGCGCTCCGGCCCGTGCTGCGGCAGGCGCCGTTCGCGGTGACCGTCTTCCGCCAGGCGACCTGGGGCGGCGTCTTCGTCAACCTCGGCGCCGTCGACGGGCTCGCGCGCTGGCTCGAGCTGCGCAGCGGGCACCTACCCGCGCCGTGCACCCCGACGCACTGCGAGCTCGTGCAGATCGGCGGTGCACCCGCCGCGCCGCACCTCGCGTTCCTCCACGTCGTCGGCCGCGCGACGTTCCGGCCCGGCGCGCCGCTCGCGACGTACTTCGCCGCGACGGGCGAGCACCGGCCGCCGATCCTGCTCGCGAACGGCGTGATGGGGTTCGCGCACGTCCCGCTCCCGGACGCGTCGGGCATCGCGCGCACGTACGGCTGGATCGTCCCCGTCGCACCGGGCGCGATCCACTCGTGGGACCTGCCCGGCTTCGGCGCGCGCATCGATCGCGCGCAGAACCAGCTCGAGCAGTCGACCGATCTCTTCAGCGTCTCCGCACCGACGGACGCGATCGCCGCGACCCGCGCGACCGGGCGCGTCGCGGGTGAGCGGCTGCTCGTGCTCGGCGGCGACGCCGCCGTCCTGCTGCTCGGGTTCGCAGTGCTCGCGTCGACACGGCTACGCCGCGATCACTTCGCGGTGCGCCGCCGGTTGACGTGGTTCGGCGCGCGCCGCTCGCAGATCTTCGCCGTCGCCGCCACCGAAGTCGCAGTGATGACGCTCGTCGCGAGTGTCGTCGGCTGGGCGGTCGGCTCGGGCGGAGGAGCATTGCTTGCACGCCACCTCGGCGCACCCGGCGCGCTCGCCGTCGAGCACTCGGTGCTGACGCTGCGCGCACTCGTCATCGGCATCGCACTCGCACTCGTCACGGCCGTCGTCATGCTCGCCGCGCTGCGGATGCAGACGGTGTCGTTCGGCGGGCTGACGCTGTCGGTCGCAGACGTCGCGGCGCTCGGCGCGCTCGGAGCCGTGCTGCTCGCGCTTGCGCGCGGGAAAGCGGACGCGACCGCGCTCTCGGGCAGCGGCACCGGCGTCGTGCTCCTGCTCCTCCCGGGGCTGGTGCTCTTCGTCATCGCCGTCGCGGCCGCGCGCCTGCTCGCGCCGTTCCTCCGCGCGCTCGAGCTCGTGGGCCGGCGTGCGCCCGCGCCCGTGCGGCTCGCACTGCTCTCGCTCGCCCGGTCGCCGGGACGCGTGCTGCTCTCCGTCGTCTTCTTCGTCCTCAGCGTCGGCATCGCGCTCTTCGCGATCGCGTACCGCGCGACGCTCGTCCGCGGGGAGCAGGAGCAGGCGCGTTACGCGGTGCCCGCGCCGTTCGTCCTGCAGGAGAGCCTCGAGCGGCTCGTCACCGTTCAGCAGGCGGCGACGCCCGCGCAGTACGCCGCGCTCGGCCGCGCCACGCCGGTGCTGCGCGACACGGGCTTCGCGAGCGGAGGCACCGGCCTCGACTTCACGCTCGTTGCGCTGCCCGCCGCCGCGCTCCCCGGGATCGACGGCTGGCGCTCCGACTTCTCTGCGCAATCCCGGGCCTCGCTCGCACGCCTGCTCACGCCCGCCGCGCGGCCCTCGCTGCGCGGGCCGACGCTGCCTCGCGGCGCGACCCGCGTGACGCTGCCGGCGACCGTGACCGGCGACTCGCTCGGTCTGACACTCGTCGTCGAGAACACGCGCGGCGACTTCACCTTCATCTCGTTCGGGCAGCTCGGCCACGGACGGCATGCGCCGTCCGCCGCGGTACCGGACGCCGCGCGCGGCGGCCGCGTCGTCGCGTTGCGGCTGTCGTTCCCCGTGATCGCGGCATTCGTCGCCGGGCACAAGGAGAGCGGCACCGGTCTCTCGGTCTCCGACGCATCCACCGGCGTGTTGCAGCTCGGCACCTTGCGTGCCGGCGACGCGAGCCTGTCGCTCGCCCGATGGACGGGCCACGGCGGCGTGCGGAACGACGCCGGGCGCGTGCACTACCTGCTGAATCGCGCGGCCGACTCGGTTCTCCGGCCGGCGGAGCCGCTCGAAGGCGTCCCCGTGCCCGTCGTCGCGTCGCCCGCGATCGCGCGCGCGGCCGGTGCCGGCGGGATCCTGCCGCTGCACGTCGGCGACCGCACCGTGGAGGCGCAGGTCGTCGCCGTCGCGCGCTCGTTCCCGTCCGTCGACGGAGGCCTCGTCGTCGCCGATCTCGACACGTGGCTCACGGCGGCGAACACGGTCGAGCCCGGCACGACGACGTCGAGCGAGCTCTGGCTCGACGCGCCGCCGTCCGCGGCATCGCGACTCGCACAGAGGCCCTTCTCGCTGCTCGACGTCGCGTCGCAGCACGCAACGGAGGCGGAGCTCCGCGGCGACCCGCTCGCGCGCGGCGCACTCGCGCTGCTGCTCGTCACGGGGATCGTCGCGCTCGCGCTCGCCGCCGTCGGCGTGCTGCTCACGGTCGTCGGCGACCTTCGCGACGAGAGCGGGGAGCTCTTCGACCTCGAGGCGCAGGGCGCGACGCCGGGAGACCTGCGCAGGCATCTGCTGCTGCGCGCGGCGCTCGTCGCGGTGCTCGGGCTCGCGGGCGGCCTTGCCGCCGGCGCGATCGTCAGCGCGCTCGTCGTCGCGGTCGTGACCGTGACGGCAGGAGCGGGCGTCGCGCTGCCGCCGCTCGAGCTCGTCTACGACCGCCGGCTCGTCGTCCTGGCGCTCGTCGTGCTCGCGGTCGCCTCTGCGCTCGGCGCGCTCGCGGCGACGCACCGGGCCTACGAGCGCGTGTCGCGGTGGCGCTTCTCGGAGGGGATCGAGTGAACGCGGTCGAGGCAGTCGATCTCTTCCGCATCTACGCGACGGCCGAGGGGACGTCGGTCGCCCTGCAGGGCCTGTCTCTCGACGTCGCGGAAGGAGAGCTCGTCGTCGTGTTCGGGCCGAGCGGCTCCGGCAAGAGCACGCTGCTGCGGATCCTCGCGGGGCTCGACCGTCCGTCGGCCGGGACGGTGCGCGTGCTCGAGCACGACCTGCGCACGCTCCGCGGACGCGCGCTCGTCGAGTACCGCTCGCGCACGCTCGGCTACGCGGACCAGCACTACACGCGTGCGCTCGCTCCGGAGCTGACGGCGCGCGAGCTCGTCGGGCTGCGCCTCGGCCTGCTCGGCGAGCCGGCGCCGGAGCGGGAGCGCGCAGCGGACGCGCTGCTCGAACGCGTCGGTCTGCTCGATCGTCGCGACGCGCATCCGGGTGAGCTCTCCGGCGGGCAGCAGCAGCGCGTCGCGATCTGCGCTGCGCTCGCGCACCGGCCGAAGCTCTTCATCGCCGACGAGCCGACGGGCGAGCTCGACGCTGCGAACGCGTCGCAGATCTACGCGCTCGTGCGCGACCTCTCGCGCGAGGCGGGCGCGACGACGATCGTCGTCAGCCACGATCCGCAGTCGGCCGCGGTCGCGGACCGCGTCGTGCAGATCCGCGACGGGCGCGTGAGCGGCGAGAGCCGGAGCGGAGGAGCGGTCGAGGCGGTCGTCAACCGCGGCGGCTGGATCCGGCTGCCGGAAGAGCTCGTCGGCGACGCGGCGCGTGCACGCGTCGAGCCGGCCGAGGGCGGCATCCTCGTACGCGTCGCCGAGCGCGCGGCGGCGCCGCGTCCGGCTGTACAGCCCGCGCTCGCGACAGGCGCCGTCGTCGCGGAGACACGCCTGCTCGGGAAGGTGCACGGGAGCGGCGCGCACGCAACCGAGGTCTTCCGCGAGCTCAGCATCGGCTTCGCGGCAGGGCGGCTGTCGGCCGTCACCGGTCCGTCCGGCTCCGGCAAGTCGACGCTCCTGCATCTCCTCGCGGGCCTCGACCTGCCGACGACGGGCGAGGTGCTCGTCGCCGGCACGGCGATCTCGGCGCTCGACGCGACCGGCCGCGCGCGGCTGCGCCGCTCGCAGATCGGGCTCGTCACGCAGGGAACCGATCTCGTCCCGTTCCTCGGTGCGCAGGAGAGCATCGAGCTCGCGCTCGCGCTCCGCGGCGTCGCGCGTGCCGACGCGACCGCGCGCGCGGCGAGCGCACTCGCGGACGTCGGGCTCGCGGAGCTCGCGGGCCAGCGTGTCGCGCGGCTCTCGATGGGCGAGCGCCAGCGCGTCGCACTCGCGCGCGCGCTCGCTGCTCGGCCCGTGCTGCTGCTCGCAGACGAGCCGACGGCTCGGCTCGACGAGGCGAACGCGCGCGCCGTCGGCGCACTCTTCGCCGAGCTCGCCTCGCGTACGGAGACGGCGATCGTGTGCGCGACGCACGATCCCGCGTTGATCGAGCATGCGGCGAGCGAGGTCGTCCTCGCTACCGTTGCCGCGTGAGCCACCCGAGCGTCGACCTTCTCCTGCGCGGATATCGCGCGTTCGTCTCGGGCGACCTCGACGCGATCGAGAGCATGCTCGACCCCGAGGTGGAGTGGGTCGGGATCGGAGCGGTCGCGGGCACGGCCGACCGCGCGGACGTGCTCGAGATCCTGCGCGACCGCCTCGCAGAGGCGTACTCCGTGACGCTCGACCGCTGCATCGGGATCGGCGACAGGGTCGTCGTGAGCATGCGCTTCTCGCGTACCGAGCCCGATCCGACCGACGACCGGCCGCTGCAGTCGCGCCGCACGTACCACGTCGGTCGCTACGCCGCGATCGTCACGACCCGTGACGGTCATGTCGTGCGGGTCGACGAGCATCCGAGCCTTGCAGCCGCGCTCGAGGCCGCCGGCGTCGACGACGAGGTCGCGTGACGCGCGTTCTCGTCACCGGCTTCGAGCCGTTCGGCGGGAGCGGCGTCAATCCGTCGCAGCGCATCGTCGAGGCGCTCGCCGCTGCGCCGCCGCCGGGCGTCGAGCTCGCGACGGCCGTGCTTCCCGTCGCCTATGCCCGCACGGCGGACGCGCTCCGCGATGCGGTGCGTTCCGCGGACGCCGGCGTCGTGATCTGCTTCGGCCAGGCGGACGGGCGCACGGGCATCTCCGTCGAGCGGTTCGCACACAACCTCGACTCCGCCGACCCGGTCGACAACGACGGCGCCGTGTCGGGCGCGGAGATCGACCCGGCCGGCCCGGTCGCGTACCGCTCGACCCTGCCGGTGGACGCGATCGTCGCTGCGCTGCGCGCCGAGGGCATTCCCGCCGCGGAGTCGCGGGACGCAGGCGGATTCCTCTGTAACCACGTCTTCTACGTGCTCATGCGGCTGCTCGTGGAGGAGCGGCCCAGCGCGGCCGGCGGCTTCGTCCACGTGCCGCTCCTGCCGGAGCAGGCGGTCGAGAAGCCGGCCGCGACGATGCCCCTCGAGCTGCTCGTCCGCGCGGCGCACGTCGTCGTCCGCACCGCGGCTGGTTAGATTCCCGGCGTGCGTGCTGCGCAGATCGCAGAGCTCGGAGCGGCGCCCGAGCCGGCCGAGCTCCCCGAGCCGGAAGCAGGCGACGGCGAGACGCTCGTGGACGTCGTCGCGGTCGCGCTCAACCCGCTCGACGTGACGGTCGGCGCCGGGCGCTTCTACGGCGGGCATCCGCCGCTGCCATATGCGCCCGGCTGCGAGGCCGTCGGCCGCCTCGGGGACGGCGCTCTCGCGTATCTCTTCGGCGACGGCCGCGGCGTCGGCAGGCCGGGATTCCTCGCCGAGCGCGTCGCGGTCCCCGACGACCTGCCGCTCCGTCTGCCGACAGGCGCCGACCCGGCGCTCGCCGCCGCGGCCGGGATCGCCGGGATCGCAGCCTGGGTCCCGGTCGCCTGGAAGGCCGAGGTCGGCCCCGGCGACCGCGTGCTCGTGCTCGGCGCGAGCGGCGCGGTCGGGCTCGTGGCGATCCAGGCCGCGAAGCTCCGCGGTGCGGAGCGCGTCGTCGCCGCCGGCCGCGACGTCGCCCGCCTCGCGCGCGCCGGGGAGCTCGGCGCCGACGAGCTCGTCGAGCTCGGCGACGCGGATGCGCTCGCGGCGGCGTTCGGCGGCGACGGCTTCACCGTCTGCATCGACCCGGTCTGGGGCGAGCCGCTCGCACAAGCGCTCGCTGCGGCGGCGCGCCACGCGCGCGTCGTGCACATCGGGCAGTCCGCGGGCCCGGAGTCGCCGCTCCGCTCCGCCGACGTGCGCGGCAAGGAGCTGCGCATCCTCGGACATTCGAACTTCGCGCTCACGGCGGAGGAGCGCGCACGCGCGCACCTCGAGCTGCTCGAGCACGTCGCCGCGGGCCGCATCGTGATCGACCTCGAGCGCTTCCGGCTCGAGCGCGTCGGCGACGCGTGGGCGCACCAGCGCTCCGGGCGCAAGGCGATCGTCGAGCTCTGAGACGGTGCAGGCCCCGTCGCCGGGGCCCGCATCGGCGTGGATCAGATCTTGCCGCGGGCCTGCCAGCTCGCGTAGATCTGGTTCACCTGCTGAGCCGTCGCCTTCACGGAATCGGCGGCGCTCATCTTCCCCTGCGAGACCTGCGCGAACATCTGCGGGATGAGGTACTTCGAGAACACCTCGTCCATCGCGGCGTTCGTCGTGCCCGGATAGCCGATGTTGTGCGTGTACTTTTCGGCGATCGTCGTGAGGATCGTGTACTTCCCGTGCGGGGGATGGGTGTCCGCGGCGGCAGCCTTGCGGATCTGCTTGAACGGATACGCACCCGGGAAGCTCGGGAAGTTGTAGAGCTGCGAGGCGTTCGTCGCGTCCTTACCGGCCACGCACAGGTCGACGAGGAACTGCATCGCATTCTCCTGGTTCTGCGCGAACTTCCAGATCGAGTAGCAGCCCATCACGTGCTCGAGCCCCAGGCGTCCGTGCGGCCCGTTCGGGATCGGCCAGATCCAGAGGTCCTTCGAGAACGGCAGGTTCTGCGCCTCGGGCGTGCGTGTCGCCGAGATCGCGTTGAGGATCATCGATGCCGTCCCCGAGTAGAGGTAGTTGTTGTTCGACGCCGGGTTCCAGCCGAAGATCGCCGCGTCCTCGCTGCTCGAGTAGAGGTCGGCCATGAACTTCACGGCCTCGACGGTGGTCTTCGTGTTCAGCGTCGGACGGTTGTGCTCGTTCTGGACGAACGCGCCGAAGCACATCATGAACGCGAGCAGCGCCATGTTCGAGTCGAGCTCCTGCGACTGCCCGATCCCGATCGGATGGCCGAGCGCCTTCAGCTTCGGTCCCGCCTTGCGCACGTGGTCCCACGTGAACGGCGCCTCGCCGATGCCGTTCCAGAGATCGTGACGCCAGATCACCGGGTCGGGCACGTAGTTGTCGGACACCGCGAAGTACTTCTTCGTCTTCGGGTTGTACGTCGACAGCTTGCCGAGCGCACCGTACGGGCCGACCTTCTTCTGGATCTCCTGGACGATCGGCGCGTGATTGATCACCTGGTCCTCGTACGAGGCCATCGGGTGGAGGTTCATGAACAGGTCGTGTCCGCTCTGGGCGGCGACCTCCGCGGCCGCACGCGTGTCGAGCAGCGTGTTGTTGATGTGCTCGACGTTGACCTGCACGTCGTTCTTCTCGCCCCACTGCTTCACGAACGTGTTGTCGAACCAGTCGTCGTAGCTCGGGACGAAGTGGACCCACTGGATGATCGAGAGGTTCCCCTTGAGCCAGCGGCCCTTGTAGCGCATGGGCCCCGCGAACGAGAGCGGCGCCGTCGCCCCGGAAACCCCGAGCGCAGCGGCACCGACGCCCGCTTTCTTGACGAGGTCACGCCTGGTGAGGCGCTTCCCCTCGATCCTGCCCTTCCCTTCCGGCATGCATCCTCCCTTCGAGGTCAGCGGAATGCTCCGCCCGTGAACCCGGCGATGAAACGGTTGAGGAACGCGTTGTAGACGAGCGCAAGCGGAATGCTCGGGATGAGGATCGCGCCCATGATCCCCGGCCAGTTGAAGAGATCGCCCCGGATCAGATCGGTCGGGACGCCGACGGTGAGCGTGCGGTTCGTCGCGCTCGAGATGAACGTGATCGCGTAGACGAACTCGTTCACGACGAGCGAGAACGTGAAGATCACGACGGTCAGGATCCCCGGCACCGAGATCGGGAACACGATGCGCAGCAGCGATCCGAAGCGCGAGCAGCCGTCGATCCGTGCGGCGTCCTCGAGCTCCTGCGGGATCGTCTTGAAGAAGCCCATCAGCAGCCAGATCGCGAACGGGATCGTGAACGACGGATACACGACGACGAGCGCCCAGAGGCGGTCGCTGAGATGGAGGTACTGCGCGATCACGCGCGAGAGCGGTAGGAACAGCAGCGTCGGCGGGACGAGGTACGTGAGGAAGATCCCGACCCCCATGCTTCGCCCGACTCCGCCGGAGAGCCGTGCGAGCGCGTAGCCCGCAGGCATCGAGACGACGAGCGTGATCAGCACGACCATCACGCCGACGAAGCTCGAATTGAGCAGCCAGCGCACGTAGTCGGTGTGATGGAAGAGGTAGCCGTAGCTCGCGAGCGTGGGGTGGAAGTTCCAGACCTTCTTCGGGTCGTAGACCTGCGCCTCCGGCTTGAGCGACGTGACGGCCATCCAGACGAACGGGAACGCGAGCACGAACGCGAACGGGATCACGACGCCGTACGAGAACGCCTTGTGCCGCCAACCGCCCGTCACGTCACGTCACCTCCGCGCGGCGGGCAAAGACGAGCATCCCGATCACGACGACCGCGAGCAGCGGCAGCATGAACAGCGCGATCGCAGCGCCTTCACCGATGTTCCCGGCGTTGATGCCCGTCTGGAACGCGTACGTCGTCAGCACCTGCGTCGAGTTGAACGGGCCGCCGTTCGTGAGGATGTACGGAACGATCATGTCCGTCGCCGTGAAGATGATCCCGAAGAGGACCGCGACCATTGCGATGGGAAGCTGCAACGGCAGCGAGACGTACCAGAACTTCTTCAAGCCGGTCGCCGCGTCGATCGCCGCCGCGTCGTCGACCTCCTGCGGGATCGACGAGATGCCGGCGATGAAGATCACGGTCGCGAACGGGATCGTCCGCCACGCCTGCACCGTGATGATCGACGACATCGCAGCCTTCGGCGTGCCGAGCCAGTTCGGCAGGTGCTGCGGGTCGACGAGATGCAGCTGGAGGAGGAACCAGTTCCAGATGCTCGCCTGAGGGTCGTAGAACCAGAGAAAGCCGATCGACGTGAGCGCGATCGGCGCCGCCCACGGCAGCAGGATGAGAAACCGGAGGAACCAGCGGCCGCGGAACGAGCGCACGAGCGCGTGCGCGAGCAGCCCCGCGCAGACGACCACGACGGCCTGCGAGATCGCGGTGAACGTGAAGGTGTGCCAGAGCGCGCTGCGGAAGATCGGGTCGTGGATCGCCTGGCGGAAGTTGCGGAGGCCGACCCACTTGCCCGTCAGCGAGCCGGCGGTCGCGTCGGTGAAGCTGAGGTAGATCGCGAGCACGAGGGGCACCCCGACGAGCGCGCCGATGAAGAGAACGGCAGGGGAGATCAGGAGCGTCGCGAGGAACCCGCGACGTTCCGTGAGGTGCCGGAGCCGTCCACGACGGCTCCCCCCCGCGGCCGCCACCGCTGCCATTCCGAAGGCGACTCTAGAGCCGATCGCAATCCGTTGCAAGAAATGCGACCGACCATTTATCGTTCGGCCCCGTGGCGGCGATCGAGCTCGACGGGCTGACGAAGGTCTACGGCGACGGGACGCGCGCCGTGCACGAGCTCGACCTCGAGATCGAGGACGGCGAGTTCGTCGTCTTCGTCGGGCCGTCAGGGTGCGGCAAGACGAGCGCGCTGCGGATGATCGCCGGCCTCGAGGACATCAGCGGCGGCACCGTGAAGGTGGGGGGCGAGGTCGTCAACGACCTGCCGCCGAAGAACCGCGACATCGCGATGATCTTCCAGAACTACGCGCTGTACCCCCATATGGACGTGTACGACAACATGGGGTTCGGGCTGAAGATGCGCGGGATCGATCGCGCCGAGATCCGGCGGCGGGTGGAGGACGCGGCGCGGATCCTCGGGCTCTCCGAGGTGCTGAAGAAGCGTCCGCGGCACCTTTCCGGCGGCCAGCGTCAGCGCGTCGCGATGGGGCGCGCGATCGTCCGCGAGCCGCAGGCGTTCCTGATGGACGAGCCGCTCTCGAACCTCGACGCGAAGCTTCGCGTCCACATGCGCGCCGAGATCGCCCGCATCCAGCGCGACCTGAAGGTCACGACGATCTACGTCACGCACGACCAGAGCGAGGCGATGACCCTCGGCGACCGCGTCTGCGTCATGCGCAACGGGCTGCTGCAGCAGGTCGACCGGCCGCAGGTGCTCTACGACCGGCCGGCGAACCTCTTCGTCGCGGGCTTCATCGGCTCACCGGCGATGAATCTCGTCGAAGCCGAGCTCGTGGAGCGGGACGGCGGCCTCGCCGCCGTGTTCGGGCCGCACACCCTCGTCCTGCCGCTGTCCGTGGTCGCTGCGCGCCCCGAGCTGCGCGCGCACGCCGGCCGGAAGATCGCGCTCGGCATCCGGCCCGAGGACATCGAGGATCCGCTCGGCGCCGGCGCGCCGCCGGACGGGGCGGCTCTCGACGTCACGGTCGACATCAAGGAGGACATGGGCTCGGAGGTGTTCCTCCACTTTGCGGTGCAGGCGCCGCAGGTGCTCGCGGACGAGTTGCGTGAGATCGTCGGCGACGAGGCGCTCGAGGCGGCCGACGAGCAGACCCACCATGGGAACCCGTTCATCGCCCGTGTCGGGCGGGGGACGCAGGCGCGGGAGGGGCAGCCGATCCGGCTCGCCGTCGCGACCGGGCGCATGCACTTCTTCGAGCTCGACACCGGCGTCGCGCTCTAGCGGAACGCAGCCGCGGCGTACTCGAGTGCCGACGGCAGCGTCGCGCGCCAGAAGTGGCCGCGTTCCGCGCGCGGGAGCAGCCAGAGGTCGTGCTGCAGGCGCAGCGAGCCGAGCTCGCGTGCGAACGAGACCGACCAGCGTCCGAGCACGCCGGCGTGGTTCCCGCCGGCAGAGATGTAGAAGCGGACACCGTCGCGGTCGAGCGCGCGCGCGTCGCGCCGGACGAGGAGCGCCGGGTCGTGCGCGGCGAGGTACGCGCGCGTGGCGTGCACGAACGGGCCGTCGCGGAACACCGGCGCGAAGTAGCCCTCCCACGAGCCGAGCGTCCCGAAGATCCCGGGATGCCGGAGGCCGATGTCGACCGCGCCGTAGCCGCCGGCGCAGAGCCCTTCGAGCGCGCGGCCCGCAGGCGAGGCGACCGTGCGTAGATGCCGGTCGACCCACGGTACGACGTCGCGCACGGTGTAGTCCTCCCAGACGCCCGCCCACTCGCCCGCGTCCGGGTTCACTCTCGGCCCGGCGACCGGCATCACCGCGATGAACGGCCGGACGCGCCGCGACGCGATCAGCCCGTCCGCGACGCGGGCGAAGTGGAGGCCGCTCCAGAACGACGCCGGGCTGCCGCGCATCCCGTGCAGGAGGTAGATGGCCGGATACCGGTGCGCCGGGTCGTAGCCGGGCGGCAGGTAGACGGCGCTCGGCCGCCGGTCGGCGTGCACGAACTGATCCGGGATCCGGCCCTCCCAGACGGCGCCGCCCGCAGGGCCCTTGGCGACGGCGTACCAGCCCGGCGCGGGGGCGAGGAGCGCGAGTGCGGCGAGCCCGGCGGCGAGCATCTCCCCCAGTGAAGCGCCGCCCGGGTGAACGCCGTGTGAACCCCGGCGGAGCCTGCCGCCCTGTCGGTACAATCCGGATACCTAGTACACGGATTGGAGAGTGAACCGATTGTGAGCGACCTGCTGCTCGTCCCGCTCGAGGACACCGTGGTGTTCCCGGGCATGACCGTCACGCTGACGGTCGACGCCGGCGACGAGGCGCGCGTCCTGCTGGTGCCGCAGCACGAGCAGGAGTACGCGAAGGTCGGCACCGTTGCCGAGGTGACCGATCGCGTCCGCCTGCCCGGCGGCGCCCGCGCCGTCGCGCTGACCGGCCTGCACCGCGGCGTCATCGGCGCCGCGCACACCGACCCCCAGGGGCGCCTCCGCGCCGAGGTCGAGGAGAGCCCCGACGAGAGCCCGCCGCCCGTGCAGACGCGCGAGCTCGAGCGCGAGTACCGCGCCGTCGTCGAGGAGATCCTCGAGCTGCGTGAGGCGGACGACCGGATTCGCGCGTTCCTCCGCTCGATCACCGAGGCGGGAGCGCTCGCGGACACCTGCGCGTACGCACCCGATATCAGCTTCAAGCAGCGCGTCGACCTGCTCGAGAAGGTCGACATCGTCGAGCGCCTCCAGTTCGCGCTCGAGCTGCAGCGCGAGCGGCTCGCCGAGTACCAGGTGCGCCGCCGCATCCGCGAGGACGTCGAGACCGGCGCTGCAAAGCAGCAGCGCGAGTACGTCCTGCGCAAGCAGATGGAGTCGATCCGCAAGGAGCTCGGCGAGGACGAGGGCTCGGTGATCGACGAGTACCGCACGAAGATCGAAGAGGCCGGCATGCCCGAAGAGGCCCGCGCGCAGGCAGACCGCGAGCTGCGGCGCCTCGAGAACATGGGCGACTCGTCGGGCGAGGCGTCGATGATCCGCACGTACCTCGACTGGCTCGTCTCCGTGCCGTGGTCGAAGCGCTCGGACGAGCATCTCGACCCGGCGGCTGCGCGTGCGCAGCTCGACTCGGATCACGCGGGCCTCGACGACGTGAAGGAGCGCATCGTCGAATACCTCGCCGTCCGCAAGCTCCGCGAGGAGCGCGGGATCCCGAACGACAAGCGCAGCGGCGCGATCCTCACGCTGATCGGCCCTCCCGGAACGGGGAAGACGTCGATCGGCGAGTCGGTCGCGAAGGCGCTGAACCGCGAGTTCGTGCGCATGTCGCTCGGCGGCATCCGCGACGAGGCGGAGATCCGCGGCCACCGGCGCACGTACATCGGCTCGCTTCCGGGCCGGCTCGTGCGCGCGCTGCGCGACGCGAAGACGATGAACCCGGTGATCCTGCTGGACGAGGTCGACAAGGTCGGCGCCGACTGGCGCGGCGACCCGTCCGCCGCGCTGCTCGAGGTGCTCGACCCGGCGCAGAACCACTCGTTCCGCGACCACTACCTCGACGTCGAGCTCGACCTCTCGGACGTCTTCTTCATCGCGACCGCGAACGTCGCCGAGACGATCCCGGGGCCGCTGCTCGACCGCATGGAGGTGATCCGCTTCGACGGGTACACGACCGACGAGAAGACCGCGATCGGCCGCGACTACCTGTGGCCGCGGCAGCGCGAGCGCAACGGCCTGAACGAGGACGAGGTCTCCGTCGGCGACGACGTCCTGCACCACGTGATCGCCGAGTACACGCGCGAGGCCGGCGTGCGCCAGCTCGAGCGCGAGCTCGGGAAGATCCTGCGCAAGACGGCGACGAAGATCGCGTCCGCGAGCGTCGAGACGCCGGTCGTCGTCGACGTCGACGTCGTGCGCGACGCGCTCGGCCGCCAGAAGTTCTTCCAGGAGGCGGCGGAGCGCACCGCGGTTCCCGGCGTCGCGACGGGGCTCGCCGTCACGGGGACCGGCGGCGACGTGCTCTTCATCGAGGCGACGACGATGGAAGGCGGGCGCGACCTCGTGCTCACCGGCCAGCTCGGCGACGTGATGAAGGAGTCCGCGCGCATCGCCCTCTCGTACGTGCACTCGCACGCGGAGGAGCTCGGCGTCGACACGAGGTCGTTCGAGGATCACTCGTTCCACGTCCACGTGCCGGCTGGAGCGATCCCGAAGGACGGGCCGAGCGCCGGCATCACGATGACGACCGCGCTCGCGTCGCTCCTCACGGAGCGGCCGGTGAAGCACACCGTCGGGATGACGGGCGAGGTGACGCTGCAGGGGCGCGTGCTGCCGATCGGCGGGCTGAAGCAGAAGGTGCTCGCCGCGCACGCCGCCGGTCTCACCGACGTGATCATTCCGGAGCGCAATCGCGCCGACCTCGACGACGTCCCCGCGGACGTGCGCGAGGCGATGCGGTTCCATCCGGTGATGACGGTCGGCGAGGTGCTCGAGCTCGCGCTCGAGCCGAAGCCGCAGCCCAACCTGCAGATCGTGTCCTAGCGATGCGCTGCCGGCCCTGCCAGCCGCTGCCCGAGGAGGTCGCCCGTGCGGCCGACCTCCTCGGGCGCCGCTGGGTGCTCGCGATCCTGTGGGCCTCCGCGGAGGCGGGCGCGGTGCGCTTCAACGAGTTCAAGCAGGCGCTCGAGGGAATCCCGCCGCGGACGCTCGCTGCGCGGCTCGTCGAGCTCGAGGAGGCCGGCGTGCTCGAACGCCGTGTCCTCGACACGCGTCCGCCGCGCGTCGAGTACACGCTGACGCCGGCGGGCCGCCGCCTCGGTGCGCTCGTCGACGCGATGCGCGCGTACGCGGCACACGCCTAGACCGGAAGATCAGGCGGCGGAGCTCAGTGCCGCGATCTCGCGCTGCTGCGCCAGCCGACCGAGCGCCTGCATCTCGATCTGGCGCACGCGCTCACGCGTGATGCCCATCTCGCGGCCGATGTGCTCGAGCGACATCGGGTCGCGGTCGGTCTCGAACCCGTAGCGCAGCTTGATCACCATCTTCTCGCGCTCCGGCAGTTGCTCGATCGCGCGGTGGAGCGCATCCTCGCCGAGGCCGACGACGACCTCTTCCGCAACATCCGACGACGCCTGCGCGACGAGGTCGCCGTACGACGTGTCGCCGTCGTCTCCGAGCGGCTTGTCGAGGCTCGCGACCGTGCGCGCCGCATCTCTCGTCTCGCGCACGTGCTTCACCTTCAGCTCCGTCTTCTCCGCGATCTCCTCGTCGGTCGGCGGCCGGTCGAGCTGCGCTGTCAGGTCGCGCTCGGCGCGCGCGATCTTCTGCTCGCGCTCGGCGATGTGCACGGGGATGCGAATCGTGCGCGCCTTGTTCGCGACGCCGCGCTGCACCGCCTGCCGGATCCACCACGTCGCATACGTCGAGAACTTGTAGCCGCGGCGCCAGTCGAACTTCTCGACCGCGCGGATGAGCCCGATGATCCCCTCCTGGATGAGGTCGAGCAGCGAGAGCCCGTGCCCCTGGTAGCGCTTCGCGATCGACACGACGAGGCGGAGGTTCGAGTTGACCATCCGATCCTTCGCCTGCTTGTCGCCGACCTCGATGAGCTTCGCGAGCTCCACTTCCTCCGCCGCCGTGAGCAGCGGGTAGCGGCCGGCCTCGTTGAGGAAGAGCTGCAGCGAGTCGCTCGTCATCGAGGCGACCTGCGGATTCGCATACGTCGTCGC
Source organism: Gaiellaceae bacterium (assembly GCA_035999905.1). Classification (GTDB taxonomy): domain Bacteria; phylum Actinomycetota; class Thermoleophilia; order Gaiellales; family Gaiellaceae; genus Palsa-739. Next base: position 29,437 of record DASYGK010000027.1, read on the forward strand.
CTCGAGATCCGGCAGGCCGCAGTCGTCGGAGATCTCGATGCCGTGCTCGTCGAGGCGCTCGTAGAGCGCGCCGACCTCCTCGTCGTCCAGCTCCAGCTCCTGCACGAGCGTCGTGAACGCCGTCATGTTGACGCAGCCCACCTCCTCGCCGTGCTCCATCAGTGCGCGCAGTTGGTCGTGGCTCATGGGTGTCTCATCCCCGCTCGGCACGCCTCGTAACCGGACCGATGTTCGGAAACCATGAAGTCCAGATCGAGGGTTTCCGGGGCGCTAGACTCCGGCGATGGCCCGGCACTCGGTCTGGGAGATCGTGTTCCTCATGGTGATCCTCAAGATTCCGATCGTCTATCTCGGCGTGGTCGTCTACCACGCGGTCAAGGCCGTGCCGCCGCCGGTCGAGGGCGCCGCGGTGACCGCGCGGCTCGGCGGAGACGACGATCCCGGCGCCGGGTGGCGCCGCAACCTTCGCCGGGGTCGCCCGGGCCCGCACCCGCACGGCGGCCCGACGCGCTCCTATCCACGCGCGCCGCGCATCGCGGCGGCACGCGCACGCGGGAGGAGCTAGATGGCGGAGCTCGACTTCGAGCCGGCCGCCGACGGCTCGCGCCCGTCCGAGACGGTCGCCGGCCTGCTCGCGTCGCTCGCGATCTTCACGAGCGTCATCGCGCTCGCATGGCGCCCGCTGCGGCTGCTCCCCGTCGCGATCATCGTCGCCCTCATCGCGGCTGCGATGGGCGGCCGGCACAAGCGCCTCGCGTTCTGGGCCGTGATGATCTGCGCCGTCTGCTTCTTCCTCGGCATGACGATCTCCGTCGTGACGAGCAGGCCGCTCTGGTAACCGGCGCGCCGCTGCTACAAAGGTTCTCGGATGTCACGCCCTGACGTCGACGGACTCAATGCGGGCTATGCGGCGCTCGTTCTCGAGCAGTACCTCGACAACCCTGCAGCGGTGCCCGCCGAATGGCGTGCGCTCTTCGAGAGCGACCCGGAGGCCCTCCTCTCGGTTCAGCCCGGCCTGGCGCGCCTGCTCGATCATTTCCATCCCGCCGAGAACGGGCATGAGCAGGTCTTCGCCGCTCCGGCGGAGCCGGCGGGGCCCAGCGACGAGCTCGTCGGAGGCGTCGCCGCGGCGATGGCGCTCGTCAAGGCGTTCCGCATGGTCGGCCACCTCGCGGCGCATCTCGACCCGCTCGGGTCGGAGCCGTCCGGTGACCCGGCACTCGAGCCGGAGCGGCTGATCCCGAAGCTGACCCCCGCGCTGCAGGCGCGCATCCCGTCGACCGTCCTCCGGCTCTACGTCGAGGGGAGCACGCTCGCCGAGGCGCTCCCGCATCTGCGGGAGACGTACTGCGGGACGATCGCGTACGAGATCGAGCACATCTCCGACCACGAGGAGCGCGTCTGGCTCCGCCAGGCGATCGAGTCCGGCCGCTACCGCGACCACCTCTCCGACGACGAGCGTGTCGCGCTGCTCGAGCGGCTGAGCGAGGTCGAGGGCATGGAGCAGTACCTGCGCAAGGCGTTCCTCGGCCAGAAGCAGTTCTCGATCGAAGGCGTCGACGTGATGGTGCCGATGCTCGACGAGGCGATCGCGCTCGCCGCCGACGACGGCGCGCACGAGGTCGTGATCGGGATGGCGCACCGCGGCCGCCTCAACGTGCTCGCGCACGTCGTCGGCCGTCCGTACGACGTCGTGCTGCGCGAGTTCGAGGGCGAGCGCACGATCGACGCCGTGGTGACGAACGACGAGGGCGGCACCGGCGACGTGAAGTACCACATCGGCGCCGAAGGAACGCGCGCGACGCTCGCCGGCGACATCACCGTCACGCTCGCGTCGAACCCGAGCCATCTCGAAGCCGTCGACCCCGTCGTCGAAGGTCGCGCCCGCGCCGAGCAGACGGACCGCTCCACACGCGAGGGCTACCACGACCCGAGCGTCGCGCTGCCGGTGCTCATCCACGGCGACGCGTCGTTCGCGGGCCAGGGCGAGGTCGCGGAGACGCTGAACCTCCAGAGCCTCGTCGGCTACTCGACCGGCGGCACGCTGCACATCATCGCCAACAACCAGGTCGGGTTCACGACCGATCCCTCCGACGGGCGCTCGACGCGTTACTCGAGCGACCTCGCGAAGGGCTTCGACATCCCGATCATCCACGTCAACGCCGATGACCCCGAGGCGGCGATCTCGTCGATCCGCCTCGCGCTCGCGTACCGTCGCCGCTTCGGCAACGACGTCGTCGTGGATCTCGTCGGCTACCGGCGCCACGGGCACAACGAGCAGGACGAGGCCGCGTACACGCAGCCGCTGCTCGCCGCGGCGATCGCGTCGCACGCGACCGTCCGCGAGCAGTTCGCGGCACGGCTCGTCGAGGCGGGCGTCGTCACGCAGGAGCGGGCGGACGCGCTCGTGAAGGACGTCTTCTCGGAGCTGCGCGCTGCACACGAGGCGTTGAAGGAGTCGTTCGGCACCGCGCCGCAGGTCTCACCGGCCGAGGGACGGATCCCGATGGGCACCGCGGACACCGTCGTCACCGCGGTCGCGGCCGACCGGCTCCGCGGGCTGAACGAGGAGCTCCTGCGCGTGCCCGAGTGGTTCACGCCGCATCCGAAGCTCTTCAAGCAGCTCGAGCGCCGGCGCGAGACGATCGAGCACGGCGGCATCGACTGGGGCCAGGCGGAGGCGCTCGCGTTCGCGGCGCTGCTCGTCGACGGGATCCCGATCCGCATCACCGGTCAGGACACCGAGCGCGGAACGTTCTCGCACCGCCACGCAGTGCTCCACGACGTGAACACGGGAGCGACGTTCACGCCGATGCAGCATCTCGACGAGGCGTCGGCCGCGTTCGAGATCCACAACTCGCCGCTCTCCGAGTACGCGTGCGTCGGCTTCGAGTACGGGTACTCCGCTGCCGCGCCGGAGGCGCTCGTGCTGTGGGAGGCCCAGTTCGGCGACTTTGTGAACGGCGCGCAGATCATCATCGACCAGTTCATCTCCGCCGGCCTCTCCAAGTGGCGCGAGACGTCGCGCCTCACGCTGCTGCTGCCGCACGGCTACGAGGGCAACGGGCCGGAGCACTCGAGCGCACGGCTCGAGCGGTTCCTCCAGCTCGCCGCACAGGAGAACATCCGCATCGCGAACTGCACGACGTCGGCGCAGTACTTCCACCTGCTGCGGAGGCAGGCGCTCGACGCGACGGCGCGGCCGCTCGTCGTGATGACGCCGAAGGGCCTGCTGCGGCTGAAGCAGGCGGGCTCGACGCTCGCGGATCTCGCCGAGGGCGAGTTCATGCCGCTGCTCGACGACGCATCCGCCGATCGCGACCGCGTCACGCGGCTCGTGCTCTGCCAGGGCAAGGTCTACTACGACATCGTCGGCCACGACGACCACGCGTCGGCATCGCACGTCGCGGTTGCGCGGCTCGAGCAGCTCTACCCGTTCCCGGTCGAGCAGGCGGCGGCGCTCGTGCGCGGCTACCCGAACCTCCGCGAGGTCGTCTGGGCGCAGGAGGAGCCGCAGAACATGGGCGCGTGGCGTGCGATCCGCCACCGGCTCGAAGAGGCGAAGCCCGACGGCGTACCGCTCCTCTACGTCGGCCGGCCGTGGCGCGCGAGCCCGAGCGAGGGCTATCCGACCTCGCACCTGCGCGAGCAGGACCGCATCGTCCGCGCGGCGCTCGCCGAGCCCGCGTCCTAGCGGCGGGCTACTTGCCGCGGATGGTGCGGCGCGCCTGCAGGAGCTTCGACGCGGCCTTCGGGCCGTGCTTGCGGGCGAGCGTCAGCAGCTGCTTGCGCTGCTTCGGCGGCAGGCGCCGCCAGATGTCGTAGGCCGCGATCGCGAGACCGACGGGGCCGGGGCGGAGCTTGCCGAGGCGTGCCACGGCGCCATCCTAGTGGTCGCCGCCGCCTCCCCGCCCGCCGCCGTCGCCGTGGTCGTGCCCGCGGTGGCCGTGGTCGCCGCCGCCGTCCACCTGCGCGGGGTCGTCGGGCGCCGGAGTGGTGAGCGCCTGCGGCGCGGGCGGTGACCCGTCCGGTGCGGGGGCGGCCGGTTCCGCCGGAGGAGGCACCGAGGCAAGTACCAGCTGAGCCGGGGCGTTCTCGCCGCCGTTGCCCTGGTCGTGGTGGCGGCCCTCGTCGTGGCCGCGGGAGCGGCCGTGGTCGCCGCCCGTGACCGGCGCGGTTGCGGTCGTGACGGTCAGTGCGCGCGCGGCGGGGGCCGGCGCGGACAGGACGGGTGCGGGGGCGGGCGCCGCGACCGGGACGACGGCGGGAGCCGTAGGCGCGGGCGCCGCCGGTGCGGGGGGCGCCGGCTGCGGTGCGGGCGCGGGCGGCGCGATGACCGGCGCGTCCGGGATCGAGCGGGTCCGGCCGACGGGCGTCCTGAGCGAATGGACGACGCCCGCGACGGCCGCTCTGACCGGCTGCGAGGCCGGGAAGAGCCGGATGGGCCGAAGCGCGGCGCTCGGCAGCGCGAGCGGCGGCGCGGGCGCGACGACGACCGCGATTGGGGCGGAGAGCCGCGGAGCGGGCATCCCGGCGATGCGGATCGGTGCGGGGGTAGCCTCGGTACCGAGCTGATGCGCGAATGCGGCAGCGCCCGCCACCGCACCGGCGAGTAGGAGTGTTGCGACGACCCTCCCGATACAACTCATGATTTCCCCCCGCGTTGCCGAAAACATCACTCGAACGAGGTATCGGCAGGGGAAGCCGGTTCCTTGAACGTTCAGGAGGTGTGGGGATTCCAGTTGGGTAGCTTCAAGGTCAAGCTCGTCGTCTATTTCCTGCTCTTGTCGGTACTGCCGATGGCTGCCGCGTTCTGGGGATTCACGGCAGTTGCGGGACAGTCGGAGACGCGGCACGTCGATGCACGCCTGCAGGCGGGCCTGCGCGCTGCGCTCGCGGGCTACCAGGAGCAGCTCGACGCCGCGCAGGGCGCCGCTGCAGCGCTCGCGCACAGCCGCCCGTTCCAGCTCGAGCTCGAGCGCCGCGACCGCCCCGGCCTCACGCGAATGCTCCGCGACGTCCCGAACATCTACGTCGTCGCGGGAAACGGCTTCCACGTCGGTCGCAACCCGGGCGTCTCCGCACAGCGTCAGGTTGCCGTCGTGACGCAGGCCGGCCTCGTCGGCAGGGTGATCGCGTTCGTCCCCTTCGACTCGACGCTCCTCGACGCGGTACGCGCCCGCTCGGGCCTCGCGCCTGCCGACGCCCTCGCGCTCGTCCTCGGAAACCGGATCGTGACCGCGACGCCAGACGTCGAGGGAACGCTGGCGCTGGCGCCCGGGCGCACCGCGACCGTGCGCATCGGCGGTGCGCGGTACCGCGCACTCGCCGCGTCGTCGCTCGGCGACGTACGCGGTGTGCACTTCGCCGCGCTCAGCCCGCAGTCGCTCATCGACTCCGCGAACTCCGCGTCGCGCAACCGGCTCCTGCTCGGACTGCTCGCGTCGCTTGCCGTCGTCTCCATCGTCGCGTATCTCGAAGGCCGCTCGATCGTGCGCAACCTGCGCAACCTCGCGCGCAGCGCGAACGCGATCGCACACGGGCGACTCGGGGAGCGGGTCGAGGTGCGGGGCCGCGACGAGTTCGCCGAGCTGGGAACGGCGTTCAACGAGATGGCGAGCCAGCTTCAGGCGCGGCTCGACGAGCTCGACTCCGAGCGCGCGCGGCTGCGCGACGCCATCACCCGCTTCGGCGAGGCGCTTGCGGCGACCCACGACGTCGGCCAGCTCCTGCGCGTGATCGTCGAGGCGGCGGTCGAGGCCACCGGCGCGACCGGAGCCCGGCTCACCGCCGACGGAGGCTCGATCGTCGAGAGCGGCGATCCCGACGCCGACGGCCAGAGGCTCGAGCTGCCGATCAGCGCAGGGCAGGAGACGTTCGGCGCGCTCTCGCTCGTCGGCCCGGCTTTCGACGGGGAGCAGCGAATGACTGCCGCGTCGCTCGCGTCGCACGCCGCGATCGCGCTCGAGAACGCGCGGCTCCACCGGATCGTCGAGCGGCAGGCGATGGTCGACGGCCTCACCGGCATCGCCAACCGGCGCGCCTGCGAGGAGGCGCTCGCCTCCGAGATCGCGCAGGCCGATCGGCTCGGCACGACGCTCACGCTCGTCCTCGCCGACCTCGACGACTTCAAGCGCGTCAACGACGAGCACGGCCACGCCGCCGGCGACGACGTCCTGCGGGAGTTCGCCTCGGTGATCCGCGCGACCGTCCGCGACTCCGACGTCGCCGGCCGCTGGGGCGGCGAGGAGTTCCTCCTGCTGCTCCCCGGGGCCGACGCGGCAGGCGGCGCCCAGCTCGCCGAACGCGTCCGGACGACCCTCGCGGAGCGGTCGTTCCTCGGCGCCCACGGGGCCGTCCTGACGGTCGGCTGCAGCTTCGGGGTGGCCCAGCACGCCACAGGCGGAGACGCCCGCGACCTCTTCGCGGCCGCCGACCGGGCCCTCTACCGGGCCAAGCGGGCCGGGAAGAACCGGGTCGAGACTGACGCACCCGTCCGCAGCTTTTAGTAGTCTCGAATCGGAATACGCACGGAAATCGGGCTACAATGCCCCCCGAGGAGCACGTCCACGATCGGGAGGAACGATATGCCGGTAGAGACACCGTCGTTGTTCGCAGAGGTGATCAAGGATCACCTGGCACTGAAGGAGCGGAACCAGACGCTCGACCCCCAGATGCCGATCGACCGCTACAAGGCGGAGGATCCCTTCCAGAACCACCCGCTGTTCAAGACCGAGGAGCAGGCGCGCCTCGAGGAGACGATGGACGGGGAGCAGCCGGCCTTCGTCGCTCACAGCGCCGACGTCACGCTCCCCTGGCCGGGCGAGGAGACCGCGGAGAACGCGGCAACGCCCGCGGTGGAGATCGAGGACTCAGGCTTCTGGGCCGTCGATCGCGCCCGCGACTTCGACTGGGGCGACTGAGTTTCGTGGGGGAACCCAGGGTTCCCCCACGTTCCCCCTCCTTCTTCGCGGTGACTGACGCCGCGCGTGCGTGCGCTGCGGGCAGAGCGTGGTCTGCCCTTCGCGCCGAGGACGGCTCTGCTCAAAGAGCGGTCTTGACGGTGGCGCGGTGCCGCGCGGCTCGGGGTGGCGGAGCCATCCCGAGCACGCTGGACGCCTCCGTCTAAGCCTGCTGCGCTCGGCTTAGCCGGAGGCCTGGGCCGTAGGAGGCTCGCCACAGTTACGGATGCTTACGCCTTTGCTGGTGCGGGTCGGTTCCCTCATGTGGGGGAGGTGGGGGCGGCGCCGGGCCGCGATGCTTCTGGAGGTCTGGCGTTCGACTTCGAGGAGCACGACCTGCGGCACGGGACAATCAACTTGCGGGAGCGCACGTGGTAGTGCGCAACGAAGCTCGGCTTCGGCTCGTCGCCGAGGACGACGGCGCGCCTGCGGCACCGGCGCTCGTCGAGTCGTACCGCCGGCTCGCCGACGTGTTCCACGAGGTGCTCGCGGAGCAGAGCCTCGACGCGCTGCTCGTGCGCATCGCGAACACGCTCGCCGAGCTTGTCCCTCACGACACGCTGACGATCTACGAGGCGGACGAGGCGCAGGAAGTGCTCGTGCCGATGCTCGCCCGTGACCAGTACGCCGACGAGATCCTTCGCACGCGCATCAGCTTCGACGAGGGCATCACCGGCTGGGCGGCACGGCGCCGCGAGCCGGCGCTCTCGAACGACGCGCACCTCGACCCGCGCGTTCGCTTCGTGCCCGGCACCCCCGTCGACCCCGAGGCGCTCATCTCGATCCCGCTCGTGTCGCGCTCGCACATCAAGGGCGTGCTCAACATCTACCGCGTCGGCGTGGACGGGAAGTTCAGCGAGGACGAGTTCGAGCTCGCGAAGCGTTTCGGCGACGCGGCCGCGCTCGCGATCGACAACGCGCAGATCCGCGCACGGCTCGAGCGCGAGGCGCAGACCGACTCCCTCACCGGCCTCCTCAACCACCGGAGCTTCCACGAGCGGCTCCTGAACGCCCTGCAGGAGGCGAGCCGGACGCATCGCCCGGTCGCGGTGCTGATGCTGGACATCGACGACTTCAAGCGCGTCAACGACGTGCACGGCCACGGCGTCGGCGACGAGCTGATCCGGCTGCTCGCGGACACGCTTCGCTCGTCGGTCCGGCCGCAGGACGTCGTCTGCCGCCTCGGCGGCGAGGAGTTCGCCGTGATCATGAGCGCCTGCGACGGCGTCGACGCCTCGCACGTCGCCGAGCGCATCGTCTCGAACATCGGCGAGATCGACCTTCCCGCGGTCGGCGTCGTGACGATCTCCGTCGGGCTCGCGCGCGGCCCCGAGCACGCGATGAACCCGCGCGAGCTCGCCGCCTGCGCCGAGGCGGCGATGATGACCGCGAAGGCACAAGGGAAGAACCGGATCGTCCACTACGACGAGGGCGACAACCTGCGGCCCGCCGGGCCGGTCGAAGCGCGCGACGTGCGCTCCCTCGCGCACATGAAGATGCTGCAGAGCCTCAGCGGCAAGCTCAACCGGCTCAACGACGTGCGCGAGATCGGCGACGAGATCGGCGCCGAGCTCCGCTCACTGATCGATTACCACAACTGCCGCGTGTTCGTCGTCGACGGCGAGGACCTCGTTCCCGTCGCGTTCCGCGGCGAGTTCACCGCCGAGACGCTCGCACTGCCGCTCGAGATCCTGCGCGGCAAGGTCGGGCGCGGCATCACCGGCAAGTGCGCCGAGCGCGGCGAGTCGCTGCTCGTCGGCGACGCTGCCAACTGCGAGTTCGGGTATCGCATCCCGGGCACGCCGGTGATCGAGGAGTCGCTCCTCGCCGTGCCCCTGCTCTACGGCTCGCGCGTCGTCGGCGTGATCGTCGTGTCGAAGCTCGGGCTCGACCAGTTCGACGAGGACGACGTCCGGCTGCTCGAGGTGCTCGCCGGCCATGCGGCGGTCGCCGTCGAGAACGCGCGGCTCTACGAGTCGGCGCGCCGCGAGGCGGACAGCGCGACCGCGCTTCTCGGCTTCGGCCGCGAGCTCGCTACGGCTCCGAGCCTCGACGAGATCCTCCAGAAGGTCGTCATGCTGACCGCGAGCCTCCTCGGCGCGCCGCGCACGTCGGTCTGGCTCGAGGACGAGAGCGGCTGGCTCGTCCCGCGCGCACTCCACGGGCATTCCGACACGGAGCATGAGAACGTCTCCGCGCGGCGCTTCACGGTCGCCGAGGCGAGGGCCATCGCGAGCGACGCCGAGCCGTTCGTGCTCACGCCCGCCGAGATCCAGCGAACCTTCGACGACCCCCTCGATCCGGAGGCGTCGTACGCGATCGCGCCGCTCGTCGTCGGGGGCCGGCTCGGCTGCATCGTCGCGTCGCTCCCGGAGGGCGACTTCGGCGAGCGCGAGCTGCGCATGCTCGGCGGCCTCGCGCACCAGGCCAAGCTCGCGATCGCGAACGCAAGCAGCTTCGAAGGGCTCGAGCGCTCGTTCGTGTCCACCGTCGAAGCCCTCGCCAACGCGCTCGAGGCGAACGACGAGTACACGTCGACGCACGCGCGCTGGATCACCGACCTCTCGCTTCGCGTCGGCCGCGAGCTCGGCCTCGAGGACGGCGCGCTGAAGCGCCTCGAGCTCGGCGCCCTCCTGCACGACATCGGGAAGATCGGCATCCCGAGCGGCATCCTCTCGAAGCCGGGCCGTCTCAGCGCCGAGGAGCGGCGCGTGATCGAGTCGCATCCGTCGCTCGGCGAGGGCATCATCGCGCCGATCGACCGGCTGCAGGAGGTGCGGCCGATCGTGCGGCACTGCCACGAGCGCTGGGACGGCCGCGGCTACCCCGACGGTCTTGCCGGCGAGGCGATCCCGCTCGAGTCGCGGATCATCTTCGTCTGCGACGCGTATCACGCGATGACGACCGACCGGCCGTACCGAAAGCGCCTGAGCCATCCCGAGGCGGTACGCCGGCTCCGCGAAGGGGCCGGGTCGCAGTTCGACCCTCTCGTCGTCGAGACGTGCGTGCACGTGCTCGAGGACGCGCGCGCCCGCTAACCCGCCGCGCTGCGAATCGCCGCGTCTCCGGTGAGGTCGTGCGCGAGCCGGCGGAACGGGCCGTCCTGCGCGAGCAGCACGCGCTCGGTGCCGCGCTGCACGATGCGGCCGTGCTCGATCACGACGATCTCGTCCGCGCGGCGGACGGTGGAGAGACGGTGCGCGATGATGATCGACGTGCGCCCGCTCAGGAGGCGATCGAGCGCGCGCTCGATCAAGACTTCGGTCGGGCGGTCGATGTTCGACGTCGCCTCGTCGAGGATGAGGATGCGCGGATCGGCGAGCAATGCCCGGGCGATCGAGATCAGCTGGCGTTCGCCGGCGGACAGGCCCGACCCGCCTTCGCGCACGGCGTGGTCGAGCCCGCCGCTCAGCCGGGCCGCGACGCGGTCGACGCCGACCGCGTGCGCCGCGGCCGCGACCTCTTCGTCGGTGGCGTCCGGCTTCGCGAAGCGGATGTTCGACGCGATCGTGCCGCTGAACAGGAACGGGTCCTGGAGCACGACGCCGAGCTGCCGGCGATACGACCGCAGAGCGACGCCGCGCAGGTCGGCTCCGTCGACGCGCACCATGCCGGCGTCCGGGTCGTAGAACCGGCCGACGAGCCGTGCGAGCGTCGACTTTCCGCCGCCCGACTCCCCGACGAGCGCGAGGCAGCCGCCCGCAGGCACGTGGATCTTCACGCCGTGGAGGACGGGCTCGGCGCCGTACGCGAACACGACCTCGTCGATCTCGAGGTCGCCATCGATGCGCGGCAGCTCGCGGGCGTTCTTCACATCCTGGATCTCGGGCTCCTCGTCGAGGATCGCCGCGATCTTCACCATCGCCGCCGCGCCGGACTGCAGCTGCCCGTACACGTCTGAGAGCTCCTGCAGCGGCTGGAACACGAGCTGCAGCAGGTAGAGCGCGGTGATGAGCGTCCCGATCGTCAGCGTGTGGTGCGCGAGCAGCTTCTCGCCGACGTAGATCACCGCGACGGTCGAGACCGCGCCGAGGAACTCGATCGACGGGAAGAAGACCGAGAAGATCTTCTGCACGTAGGTCGCCTGCTCGCGGTTCGCATCGTTCAGCTCGTCGAACTGCGCCTGGAAGCGCCGCTCACGGTTGAACGCCTGCACGATCGCCATGCCGGACACCGATTCGGCGATCTGCGCGGTGACCGCGCCGATGCGGTTGCGGTTCTCGACGAGCGCGACGTGCGAGGTGCGCTGGAACCAGCGGGTGAGCGCGAACGCGGGCGGGAGGACGCACATCACGACGAGCCCGAGCCGCCAGTCGGCGATCAGCAGCGCCGCGATCGCTGCCGGCAGCAGCACGACGTTCGAGACGAGCGTCGGCATCCCCTGCGAGAGGACGTCGCTGACCGCATCGACGTCGCTCGTGAGGCGCGCGATGATCCAGCCCGCCTTCTGCTGCGAGAAATAGCGGAGCGAGAGGCCGGTGAGATGGTCGAACAGGCTTCGGCGCAGCCCGATCACCATCCGCTGGCCGACACCCGCGAGCCCGCGGATCAGGATCGCCTGCAGCACCCAGCCCGCCGCGGCGACGCCGAGGTAGATCAGGACGATGACCTCGAGGTGGTGCTCGTTGTTCGCGCGGATGCCCTTGTCGATCGCGTTCCGGACGAGCAGCCAGCCGCCGGTCTGCGCGGCGGCGTTGCCGGTCGCGACGAGGAGGAGCACGCCCGTCCAGAGCTTCTGGCCCTCGAGGTACTGCCAGAGCCGCCTCACGCCGCCACCACCTCGTCGCCGAAGAGCTCGGCGAAGATCCCGTTCGCGCGCAGCAGCTCGCGCGGCGTGCCGGACTCGACGATCTTCCCCTCGTGGAGGACGACCGCGCGGTCGGCGAGCTCGACCGTCGAGAGCCGCTGCGTCGCGACGAGCACCGTCTTCCCGGCGAGCGCGGGCCGCAGGCGCTTGACGAGCCGCCGCTCGGTCAGCGTGTCGACGGCCGAGAGCGGGTCGTCGAGCACCATCACGCGCGCACCGGTCACGAGCGCGCGTGCGAGCGCGACCCGCTGGCGCTGGCCGCCCGAGAGGTTGACGCCGCGCTCGCCGATCAGCGTGTCGTAGCCGTCCGGAAGCTCGTCCACGAACGCGTCGACCCCGGCTGCGGTGCATGCTGCGAGCACGTCGTCCCAGCTCGCGTCCTCGCGCCCGGCGGTGAGATTCTCCCGGAGCAGAACCGAGAAGAGCACGGGGCGCTGCGTCCCGACGGCGACGTCCGAACGCAGCCTCGCGATCGGGATGTCGCGCGTATCGACGCCGCCGACGAGCACGCGCCCGCCGGTCGGGTCGTAGAAGCGCGGCAGGAGGCTGAGCAGCGACGTCTTGCCCGTGCCGGTCGCACCGCAGACGGCGACGATCTCGCCGGGCGCGAGCTCGAGGTCGAGCCCTGCGAGCACGTCCTCCTCGCCGCCGTAGGCGAACCGCACCGCTTCGAACCGGACGCCCAGCGGCCCGGGTGGCAGCGGCTTCGGCGCCGCCGGCTCCGGCAGCGGCGCGATCCCCTCGAGCCAGGCGAAGCTGCGGCCGGCCGACGCGAGTGCGCGCTGCGCGAGGTTCGTGATCCAGCCGAGCGCCTCGAGCGGCCAGACGAGCTGGAGGAGCAGCGTCTCGAAGAGCACGAACTGCCCGATCGAGAGATGGCCGGCGATCACCTGGCGACCGCCGAAGAAGACGACCGCGGCGATCGAGAGCGACGGGAGGTAGTAGAGCCCCGGGAGATGACGCGCCTCGACGCCCGCCTGGCGAAGCACCGTCGAGCGCACGGCCTCCGCGCGGTCGCCGAAGCGGCCGCGCACGTCCTCCTCGCGCCCGAACGCCTGCACCATCTCGATGCCGACGACCGCCTCGTCCGCGGCCTCCGTCACGTCGCCCTTGCGTTCCTGCACCTGTCGCGACAGCGGCGACACGCGTCGCGCGAAGCGCAGCGCGAGCACCGTGATCGGCGGCATCGCGACCGCGGTGTAGAGGGCGAGCCGCGGATTGACGATCACGAGCACGATCCCGGCGGCGACGATCATCAGCATGCTCTGGATCCCCTGGATCAGCCCCCAGCCGATGAAGTAGCGGATGGGGTAGAGGTCGTTCGTCGCGCGCGAGAGCACCTGCCCGGTCGCGTGACGGTCGTAGAACGCGCGCGGATAGCGCAGGTACGCCTGATACAGGAGCTCGCGCATGCGCGCCTCGATGCGGATGCCGATGCGCGCGGTCGCGTAGCGTCGCGAGAAGTTGATCGCGAAACGCAGCGAGGCGAGTGCGAGGATCGCGGCGAGATACGGCCACAACGGCTTCGAGTGGCGGACGACGGCATGGTCGATCGCCTGCTGCGTCAGCAGCGGGATCGCGATCGAGATCAGCGTGTAACAGAACGCGAACGCGATGCCGAGCGCGCCCAGCCGCCACTCCCTCCGCCAGAGGCGGAGCAGCCTGCGGAACGTCGGCAGCAGGCCGAGGTCGGGCGGATCGACGGGGTTCGCGTATTCGGGCATGACAAGGCGGGCCGCCCGGCAGACGCCTTCTCCCGTCGCGGGCAGCCGTTCGACCTTAGCAAGCGCCCTACGCTTCAAAGAGCGCAGCGCGGACGCGCGTCAGCGGCGGGTGCGTGCGCGCGCGAGGGCGGCGAGGCCGTCGCTGAAGCTCGGTGGAGCAAGCGGAGGCGCGAGCGACTCGCGCACGTCCGCGACTTCGCGGCGGCGCAGCGCACGCTCGCGCTCGAGCAGCGCGTTCCGGTCGGCGTCGATTCCCTGCCGCACGATCGCGAGCTCTCGCTCCCGCGCGTCGAGCCTGGCCTCGAGCTGCTCGAGCTCGCTCTCGCGCTCCGGAGCCGGCGTCTCCTGCGGCGCCTCCGGTGCGGCGACGTGCGCGGCGCGCGCATCGAGCTCCCGCGCGCGGGCGTCGAGCCGTTTGCGCTCGCGCTCGAGCTCGATGCGCGCCGCCGCGAGCTGCTTCTCGACCTCGTGGACGGCCAGGTCGCGCTCCTCGAGCCGCTCGCGTTCCGCGGCTGCGAGCTCGCGCTCGGAGTCCGTCTCGCCGAGCCGCGCCTCCGCGTCGGCGAGTGCGTCGAGCAGCTCGCGTTCCCGCGCAGCGAGACGCGCCTTCTCCGCCTCGAGCTCGGCGGCATGCTCGCGCGCTGCCCGTTCGCGCTCGTCGAGCGACCGCGCGCGCTCGAGCGCAGCACGCTCCCGCGCCGAGATCACTCCTTCGTCGACGGGCTCGGCACGCTTCGGCCGCAGGTCGCCGATGCGCGCGCGAAGCGCCGGACGCGGGCGCTCGACCTCGCGCTCCCGGCGGTCGAGCTCGCGCTCGCGCGCCGCGACCGCTTCCGCCCGCTCACGGAGCGACCGCTTCAGCTGCTCGAGCTCCTCGTGTGCCGCCGTCTGCTCCGCTTCCCGCCGGGAGGCGAGGTCGCGGGCCAGCCGGAGGAGTTCCGCCCGGTCGAGGTCGGTGTCCGTCTCGTCCGCGCCGGCCGGGGCCGGAGGTGTCCAGGTGTCGAAGCTCTCTTCCCAGCTGTCCATCGGGTGCACAGTCTGCATGACCCGGGCGGGGGATGGAGCGGGCCGGCGGCCGACCCGATCCTCAGGACATGGACCGCAAGATCTTGTGGATCTGCATGCTCGTGGGCTCGACGATCGGCGGCTACCTGCCGACGCTTGCCGGCTACAGCTCGTTCGGCGCCGTCTCGCTGATCGGCTCCGGCATCGGCGGCGTCGCCGGCGTGTTCGCCGCGGCCCGCATCGACGCCGCGCTCTGACCAGCTCTCGCCGCGCTACAAGCTCGTCGGCAGTACGAGCTCGAAGCGTGCGCCGTGCGGCTCGGCGTCCCGATAGAAGAGATCGCCGCCGTGTGCACGCGCGTACGAGCGCGCGATCGCCAGGCCGAGCCCGGTGCCGGTTGCGTTCCGGCGCGCGTCGTCGCTCCGTGCGAAGCGCTCGAACAGGTCCGGAACGAACTCGGGCGCCACGCCGCGGCCCTCGTCCTCCACCGTGAGGCGGAAGTGGCGGTCGCTCTGCGCCGCGCGCACCGTGATCGGCGTCTGCCCGTAACGGAACGCGTTCGTGACGAGATTCGAGAGGATCCGGTCGAGGGCGTTCCTGTCGATGATCGTGACCGCGTCGTCGGCGACGTCGATCACGACCGATCCCGGGTCGGACGCAGACGCGGCGACGATCGATTCGACCTGCGTGCGCACGTGCAGCGGCTCGGGCATGATCTCGATCGCGTCGGCGTCGAGGCGCGAGAGATCGAGCAGCTGCTCGACGAGATTCGCCATTCGCTGCGTCTGCTGGAGGAGCGCTACACGCACCTCCTCCTTCTTCTGCTCGTCGAGGCGGTCGGAGAGGTGGTGGAGCGTCGTCACGAACCCGTGGATCGTCGTCATCGGCGTCCGCAGCTCATGCGCGGCGAGCGCGACGAAGTTCGACTTCACCTCGTTCGCACGCTCGAGGGCGACCCTGGACTCGTGCTCCGCCTGGAAGAGACGGACGCGGTCGAGTGCGAGGCCCGTGAGCGCGCCGAGCGTGCGCAGCGCCGCGAGCTCCTCTTCGCCGAAGAACGGCGCGTACGGAGACGTCCAGACGACGAGGCTCCCACCGGGCACCTCGAGGTCGACGATCTCCGCGTCGTCCCAGAGCTGCGGCGGCTCCTCGCCGTCGGCGAGGCCGCGCCAGGAGCTGTCCGGCACGTTCCACGCCGCGACGACCCTGCCCTCGGCGTTGCGGATCGCGATCGCGCGCGCGCCGACGATCGCTGCGGCGGGCTCGAGCACGCGCGCAGCGACCTCCTCCTGTGAGGCCGCGAAGCTCAGCAGGCTCGCGATCGCCTGCTGCGTTCGCGCCTGCTCCGGCGCACGCCACGACATGCGGATCATCGCCGGCGGCGCGAAGCCGAGGAGGAACGCAGCGGCGCTCAGCAGGCCGAGGATGCCCGTGCCGAGCGCGAGTGCGGAGTACTGGTTCGTGTTGAAGACGGCGAGCAGAAGCGCGAGCACGAGGCCGCCCGATGCGATCGCGAGAAGCTGCATGCGCCGCCGTGCCACCGTCGGCTGTGCGCTGCCCGCCCGCCAGAGCCGGACCGCGGACACCGTCGAGAGCACCGCCCAGTGCACCATGAAGACGGCGATGTAGGCGAAGAGCCACCACGGCCGCTTCTCGCCCGGCTGCGGAAGGCTCGGAAGCGCGAAGGTCCAGACGACGAGCACGACGGTGAGGGAGACGAGCAGGTCGGCGAGCCTGCGCCCGGGCCGCCGGAAGGCGCCGGTGAAGCGGAAGAGGAGGTAGGGGAAGAGGACGAGGAGCGCGATGTCCACGCGCCCAACCGCGCGTTCGGGGAGGTTCCCCGGATGATTCGGGACCAGGCTGAGGAGCTCGAGGAGGCCGAGCGAGCCGAACGTCGCGGCGGCCCACATCGACGCCCGGTCCCGGCGACGGCGCCACGACATGAGCCCGACGACGCCGAGCGCGGTGTAGCCGACGAGATTGACGTACCGAACGGCAAGGACTGCCGCATGCATGCCGCTTCCCCCGAGACGAAGGCGTCGAACTCTACGTGGACAACGTACGAGGCCGCGGCCCGATTACCTGCGCCTGCCTCCGGTCAAACGTGCTCGAGACCGACGTAGTTCTCCGCGAGGCTCGTCGCGGCGGCGGTCGAGGTGGTGACGTACCGGAGCTGTGCGAGCTGGAGCTTCAGGTCGAACGCGTCGGCGTCCGGTGCGTTGTGGAGCATCGTCGTCATCCAGAAGGAGAAATGCTCGGCACGCCACACGCGGCGCAGACACGCCGCCGAATAGCCGTCGAGCCCGGCGGTGCTGCCGCGGTCGTACCACTCGATCAGCGCGTCGGCGAGCACACGGACGTCGTGCTCGGCGAGGTTCAGGCCCTTCGCACCGGTCGGAGGGACGATGTGCGCGGCGTCGCCTGCGAGGTAGAGGCGCCCGTGCTGCATCGGCTCGGCGACGAAGCTGCGCATGCCGGTGACGCTCTTCTCGAGCACGGGCCCTTCCGCGAGCGTCCAGCCGTCGAGGGCCGTGCGCGCCTGCAGCTCCTCCCAGATGCGGTCGTCAGGCCACTCATCGAGGTCCTCGTCGGGGCGGCACTGGATGTACAGGCGGCTGCGGGTCGGCGAGCGGAGGCTGAGCAGCGCGAATCCGCGCGGGTGGTGCGTGTATACGAGCTCGTCGGAGGAGGGCGGGACGTCGGCGAGGATCCCGAGCCAGCCGAACGGGTACTCGCGCTCGAACGTGCGCAGCACCGCTTCGATCGCGGGGCGGCACACGCCGTGGAAGCCGTCGCAGCCGGCGATCACGTCGCAGTCGATGCGGTGCTCTTCGCCCTCGTGCTCGTAGGTCACGTGCGGGGCCTCGCTCTCGAGGTCGTGAACCTCGACGTGCGACGTCTCGAAATGCAGCGGCAGCCCGGCGGCGAGACGTGCGGCGATCAGATCCTTGACGACCTCCGTCTGCCCGTAGACCACGATCGTCCGCCCGCCGGTGAGCTCGCTCATCGGGATGTAGTGCCGCTCCGAGTCGAACTGAAGATGGATGCCGTGATGGACGATCCCCTCGCGCTGCAGCCGGTCGGCGACTCCCGCGCGCTCGAGCAGGTCGACCGTGCCCTGTTCGAGCACGCCCGCGCGGACGCGCGCCTCGACGTAGTCCCGGCTGCGATCCTCGAGCACGACGGCCTCGATGCCGGCGACGTGCAACAGTTGCGCGAGCGTCAGGCCCGCAGGACCGGCGCCGACGATCGCGACCTGCGTCCGGGTTCGGCTCACGACTCGGCGAGAACCTGCTGCGCGATCGCGAACGCGCGATTGGCGGCCGGCACGCCGCAGTAGATCGCCGCGTGCAGCAGGACCTCTTTGATCTCGTCCGGGGTCAGTCCGTTTCGGAGCGCTGCGCGCACGTGCATCGCGAGCTCTTCGTGATGGTTGAGTGCGACGAGCGCCGTGAGCGTGACCGCGCTGCGCGTCTTGCGGTCGAGGCCGGGCCGCGACCAGATCTCGCCCCACGCGTACCGGGTGATCAGATCCTGAAAGTCGGCGGTGAACTCGGTCGTGCCCGCGACGGCGCGGTCGACGTGCTCGTCGCCGAGCACCTCGCGGCGTACTTGCATTCCCTCGTCGTGGCTCACAGATGCTCCTTCAGGAGTTGGTTGAAGGCGTCGGGACGCTCGACGTTGGCGAGATGTGCAGCGACGTCGATCACCTCGTGCCGTGCGCCGGGGATGCGCGACGCGATCGCGGCGCCCGTGGCGGGCGGCGTCGTGGGGTCCTCGGCACCCGAGATCACGAGGGTCGGCACGGAGATCGCGGCGAGCTTCGCCTCGACGTCGAAGCGCGCGAGCAGCTCGCAGCAGCGTGCGTACCCCTCGGGGTCGATCGACAGCATCATCGCGCGGTAGCGCTCGACGTCGTCGAACGCGGGAGTGAACCAGCGCGGCAGGACCAGGTCGGCGACCGGCGCGAGGCCGCGGGCTCGTACCGTCGCTGCGCGCTCTTCCCAGCCCGCGGGCTCGCCGAAGCGCGGCGCGGTGCATGCGAGCACGAGCCTGTCGATCCGCTCGGGCGCGTCGAGCGCGAGCCGCATGCCGACGGCGCCGCCGAGCGACAGGCCGACGAAGGAGAACGTGTCGGCGTCGACCGTCTCGAGGACGTGTGCGGCGAGGTCGTCGACCGACTGCGCGTCCGACACGGGTGCGCCGCCGTGTCCGGGATGCTCGACGGCGATCACCTCGTGCTCCCGGAGTGCCGGAAGCTGCGGGTCCCACATCGCCGCGGTCGAGCCGAGCGAGCCGCTGAGGACGACGGTGCTCACCCGCGGTAGAGCGCGAGCGCGCGGTCGACGAAGATGCCTGTTGCGCCGAGATAGTCGTCCGGCCCGGCGACCTCGACGCCGAGTCGGCGTGCCTCCGACAGCGTCTCGTCGGAGACGTTCGTGCGCATGCGGCCGGCATCGACCTGGAGCCCGTCGAGCGAGCGGCGGATCGCGGCCGCGGCCCCGCCTGCCGCCGCGAGCGCCGTCGAGAGCGCATGCCACTCGGCATGCCACGCGCCGGCCGCGCGCTCGTGCTCCTGCACGGCGCACTCATAGAGCAGCGCCGCGTTCGCTCGGGCGTGCCGCGCGCAGGCGTCCGCGAGGATCGCGTTCGTCGGGTTGCGCTTGTGCGGCATCGTCGACGACGCGCCGCCGGCGGCTTCCCGCACCTCGCCGATCTCCGTCTGCGCGAGCAGGACGATGTCGCGGCCGATCTTCGCGGCCGCGCCGGCGGCGGCGGCGAGCGCGCCCGCGAGATCGGTGAGAGGCGTGCGGCGCGTGTGCCACGGCAGCGCCGGCTCCTGCAGGCCGAGTGCCTCTGCGTAGAGGCGGAGCACCTCGGGGCCGTCGGCGCCGAGCGCCGCAAGCGTCCCGGCCGCGCCGCCGAGCTGCGCCGGAAGCACGACCGCGCGGAGCCGCGTGCGCGCGTCGAGCACGCCGACGAGCCAGCCTGCCGCCTTGTACCCGAACGTCGTCGGCACCGCCTGCTGCAGGAGCGTGCGCGCCGCCATCACCGTTCCGCGATGGGCGTCCGCGAGGCCCGCGCACGCGGCGGCCGCGCCGTCGAGCTCCGCGTCGATCAGCACCAGCGCGCGCTTCGCCACGAGCATCGCCGCCGAGTCGAGGATGTCCTGGCTCGTCGCACCGTGATGGATGCAGCCGGCGTGCTCCTCGCTCACACCCGCGCGGAGGGCGCGCACGAGCGGCTCGACCGGATTGCCGGCGGAGCGGCCGTCGCGCGCGAGCTCCCCGGCGTCGTAGCCGCCGGCGTCGAGCGCGGCTGCGACGGCGGCCGCGGCGCCGGCGGGGAGGATCCCCGCGCGCTCCTCGGCGTCGACGAGCGCGCGCTCCGCGTCGAGCAGCGCTTCGAGCCACGCCCGGTCGGAGAGCGCGGCCGCGAGCTCGTCGGGGACGAAGATCGCCGTGAACGGGCTCACGTGGAGAAGAAGACCGTCTCGTGCAGGCCCTGCATGTGGATGTCGAAGCGCAAGGCCCCATCATCACGCTCCGCGACGAGCAGCGCACGATCTGCCTCGTCGAGCCCCGCGAGCACGGGGTCGGCCGCGTTCGCGTCCGCCTCGTCGGGGAAGTAGACGCGCGTGCGCTGGTGCTTCAGGAGGCCGCGCGCGAAGACGTAGACGTCGAGATGCGGCGCCTCGCCGGCCGGCGCCGCCGGCTTGGAGACGACGAACGTGAACTCCCCCGCCGGGTGCGTGCCGCAGCGTCCCCAGAGGCGCTCGACCGGCTGCCAGACCTCGATCATCCCGTCGACGATCGGCGCGCCGTCGCCGTCGAAGAGCGTGCCGCGCAGGACGATCGCCGCAGGGTCGCCCGCGGGGACGAGCTCGTTCTCGCTTCTGCGCGTGAGGCCGATCGAGTAGAAGGGGCCGACGGTCTGCGACGGCGTCTTCACGACGACGGCTCCTCGACCGGTGTCGTGCCGCTGCCGCCGCGTCCGAGCACGATGTCCCAGCGATACGCGAGCGCCCACTCCGGCGTCGTCGTCGCGAGGTCGAACTGCGAGACGAGCAGCGCCCGCGCCTTCGGGTCGCGCACCGAATGGAAGATCGGATCGAACTCGAACAGCGGGTCGCCCGGGAAGTACATCTGCGTGACGACACGCTGCGTGAACGCGCGGCCGAAGACGGAGAAGTGGATGTGCGCGGGACGCCACGCGTTCTCGTGGTTGCCCCACGGATACGAGCCGGGCTTGATCGTGACGAAGCGGTAGCGGCCCTCCGCATCCGTGAGCACGCGGCCCGCGCCGGAGAAGTTGGGGTCGAGCGGCGCGGGGTGCTGGTCGACCTCGTGCCGGTAGCGGCCGCCGGCGTTCGCCTGCCACACCTCGACGAGCGTGCCGGGGATCGGCCGGCCGTCCTCGTCGACGACGCGGCCGCTGACGACGATCCGCTCGCCGAGCGGCTCGCCGTCGTGCTGCGCGGTGAGGTCGCCGTCGTGCTCCTCGAGCGCGTCCTCGCCGAAGACCGGGCCGTCGGGGGAGTGGAGCTCCTCGGGCAGCGTGACGAGCGGCCGCTTCGGCGCGCGCAGCCGCGTCGAGCGGTACCCCGGGTAGTCGACCTGGACCTCCGGGCCGAACGAGGGGTCGTCCGGCAGGACGATGTCGCTCACTCGCGCCCCTTCGACTCGAGCGCGCGCAGCGTCTCGAGCTCGAAGTCGGTCGGCGGAGCCGTGACGCCGACGTCGTCTGCGACAGCCAGCTCCCAGCCGGTCGCGGCTCGAACGTCGTCGATCTCGACGCCGGGATGCACGCGCACGAGCGTAAGCTCGCCGTCGCGCGGCTCGAGCGTGCCCAGATCGGTGACGACGACGCGGACGCGGTCGCCGAGGCTCGTCTTGAAGTCGAGCTCCTCGACGAACGCACGCGGCGTCTGCCGCAGCATCACGAACACGTCGGCGACCGATGTCGCGATCTCCGGTGCGCCGCCGCCGCCGGGAAGCCGCACGCTCGGACTGTCGTAGTCGCCGATCACGGTGCTGTTGAGATTGCCATGACGGTCGATCTGCGCGGCGCCGAGGAAGCCGACGTCGATCCGGCCCGCCTGGAGCCAGTACGCGAACATCTCCGGGACGGAGACGACGGCGTCCGCGGTCTCGGCAAGCTCGCCGTCGCCGATCGAGAGCGGAAGCTTGGTCGGCTTCGCGCCGATCGTGCCGCTCTCGTACACGAGCACGCAGTTCGGCGCGTGCGTGCGGCGCGCGAGATTCGCCGCGACGCTCGGCAGGCCGATCCCGACGAAGCAGACGTCGCCGTTCGCGAGGCGCCGCGCCGCCTCGACGGCCATCATCTCGTCGGATGTGAACGTCAGCGGCTGCTCGGAGGTCGCGGTCATGCAGCGACGGCCCCGAGCACGTGCTCCTGCATCCACGCCGTGAATGTCGCACGGTCGCGGCTGATCCCGTCCCACGCCGCATAGAACTCGTTGTCGCGGTCGTAGTACCCGTGCGCGTACGACGGCCGCGCGCCGCCCGGTGCCTCGGCGACCACGTCGATCACCCACGTCGGCAGCACGACCGCGCCGGGACGCGGCTCGAGCTCGTCGACGACCTCTTCGACCGTGACTATCGACCGCGCGGACGCGAGCACTGTCTCCTTCTGCACGCCGGTGATTCCCCACAGCTGCACGTTCCCCCGACGGTCTGCCTGCTGCGCGTGGATGATGCCGACGTCCGGCCGCAGCGCCGGGACGGCCGAGAGCTCCTCGCCGGTGAACGGGCACGTGACCGTGGCGACGCGCGTGCGCGCAACGAGATCGGTGCCTGCGTAACCGCGCAGGACGCCGAACGGCAGCGCGGCCGCTCCGGCCGCGTACGCCGCCGCCATGCCGGCATGCGAGTGCTCCTCGAGCTCGAGAGGGGCGGGCCAGCCGTGCTCGACCGCGTCTCGCAGGCGGTGCAGCGAGCCGACGCCCGGGTTGCCGCCCCAGCTGAAGACGAGCTTCCGCGCCACGCCCATGCCGATCATCTGGTCGTAGACGAGGTCGGGCGTCATGCGGACGAGCGTCAGCTCGCGCAGGCGCTGCCGGATCAGCTCGTGACCGGCGGCGTTCGGGATCAGGTGCGTGAAGCCCTCGAGCGCGACGGTGTCCCCGTCGTGCACGAGCTCGCGTACGGCCTCCGAGAGAGTGACGATCTCCGCCATCGGCTCAGAACGGGTGAGGGTGACCCACCCTGGACCGCTTGGCCGCGCGTACCTCAGACCTGACGCTCGTCACGTCGTCTCCTCTCCCGTGGCGGATCGGCAGCAAGCGTGGCGGGTGGGCTGCCGCCCTGTCAAGGCAGCGTACGAGCAGGCCTTCCCGTTCGTCAAGACACCGTTCTGTTTAGTCGAACAACTTTTTACGTCAGGACTGTTCCATTCGTCAAGACAGTGATCTAGTATCCGGGACGTGACAGCGGCGACGGAGACGTTGGGCGGGACGCTGGACCCATCCGGCCCGCCGCGGGTGAGGGCGTGGGACCGGGCCGGCCCGGCGGGTGCGAGCCCGCCGTGCCTTGACTCTTCGCCGGAGGCCGATTTACGGTCGCCGGGCACCAGCGTACGACGCGAGTCCCTCCGCATGGCCTCGACGCGAGGAGGACGCACTTGACGAGATCGTGATCGGAGGGGCGCGGCGGCTCTCGCGTCGCGCCGACCGCCTCGTGGCTCAAGTCAAAGGAAGCGACAGATCCAGAGGAGAGACCTGATGAGATCGACGAAGATCAAAATCGGTGTTGCGTTCGCCGCCAGCGGGCTTCTCGCGCTGATGCTGACGGCGGCCGCCATCGGTGCGGGAAGCGCGGCACGCGTCGGCTCCGGAACGGCGTCCGCGACGAAGTCCGTGTGCGGGCTGGGGACCGGGAAGAAGGCAACCGGAACGCCGATCAAGCTCGGCGGCATCGACATGCTCATCCCCGGCGTGGACTTCACCACGATCGGCAAGGTCGCGCAGGCGTACTTCAACTGCGTCAACGACAACGGCGGCATTCACGGTCGCCCGATCAAGTACATCCTCTACAACGAGCAGCTCAACCCGGCGCAGGAAGCGTCGCTCGCCAGGAAGCTGATCCAGAGCGACAAGGTCGTCGGGATCGTCGGGAACACGAGCTTCGCCGAGTGCGGGACGAACGCCAAGTACTACGCGAGCAAGGGCTTCGTCGTGATCGGCGCGGGCGTCCAGGCGGAGTGCTACAGCACGCCGGCGTTCGCCGAGGTGAACAACGGGCCGCGGTACAGCAACGTCGGTGCGGCGCAGGCACTCATCAAGGCCGGCGTGAAGAAGCTCGCGATTGCATCGCCGGACACGATCTCCGCGTACGCGGACGGCGGGCCGGCTCTCGTCGCGCAGAAGGCGGGTATCCCGGTCAAGATCTTCCCGACCCACCTGCCGGTCACCGACGCCACCTCGCAGCTGCTGCAGATGTACCAGTTCGCCGGTGAAGGCGGAGGCATCCTGCTCGACTTCACCCCCGATACCGCTCCGGCGTTCATGAAGGCCGCCGAGGCGCAGAACATCGTCGACAAGGTGAAGTGGGGCTCGTCCACCCCGATCGCGAACACGTTCATGGCCGGGCAGTTCTCGCCCGCGTTCGACGGTCATCTGTGGATCGACAACGAGTTCAGCAACGTCGACCCGACCGTCGGACCCGACTCGGCGCTGATGTTCCAGGTGCTCAAGAAGTACGCGCCGACGATCGCTCCGCAGGCGTTCGGGCAGATGGGCTTCCTCGACGGGAAGTTCGCCGTCAACGCGCTGATGAGCGTCAAGGGCGCGATCACCGCGAAGTCGTACAACGCGGCGGTCAGGGCGCTCAAGAACCAGAAGAGCGACATGTTGTGCGCCCCCTTCTACGTGGGGAACCTCGCGTACCACATCCCGAACAACTCGGACATCATCGTCGACTACAAGAACGGCGCCGTCGTCGTCAAGCAGACGTGCTTCCGGATTGAGGCGGTCGACAAGGCGATCAGCCAGACGCGGGTCTGGGAGAAGAAGTTCCACCTGCAAGGCTGATCGCGGAGTGACGATCAGGGTGTCCGGAGGTGTCGATTGAGCTACGTGCTCGGCTTCAGCGTGTTCGGCGTCGACTGGCAGTTCGTCAAGCCGTTCATCGTCATCGGTCTCGCGTTCGGCGGCGTGTACGCGCTGTCCGGCGTCGGGCTGGTCGTGCTGTACCGGGCAACGGGTGTGCTCAACGTCGCGTTCGGAGCCATCGGCGCCGCCGGCGCCCTGATCGCCTATTACCTGCTGAACCACACGAGCTGCCCCGACTGGCTTGCGTTCTCGATCTGCGTCGCCTTCGGCGGGGTCGTCAATCTCGCCTACGGCATGATCTTCGGCCCCGCCTTCGCGCGACGCGATCCGCTCGTGAAGATGATGGGCACGCTCGGGCTCGCACTCATCCTCCTCGGGCTGATGGCGTGGCGGGCGCCGGCCGGCGGTGCGTTCGCGCGCTTCCTGCCGCTGCCGAGCTCCTCGCACCACTTCACCATCCTGAAGACCACCGTGAGCCTCACGCAGGTGATCGCGATCGGGCTCGCGCTCGCGATCACCACAGCAGTCAGCGTCTTCCTCCGCGTGACGAAGCTCGGCACGGCGATGCGGGCGCTCGCGAACGACCGTGACGTGACGGCCACGCTCGGCGTGCCCGTCCGGAGGGTCGAGGCCGCCGCCTGGTTCGGCTCCGGCCTCGCCTGCGGAGCTGCCGGCCTGCTGCTGCCCGATCTCCTCACGTCGCTCGACTACTCGGCGCTCACGTTTCTCGTCATCTCCTCGCTCGCCGCCGCGCTGATCGGGCGGCTGCGCTCCCTCTGGGTCACGATGTTCGGCGGGCTCGCCGTCGGCGTCGCGCAGTCGGTGCTCAGCCCGTACGGGAACGTCTCCGCGTACCGCTCGGCGGCGCCGTTCGTGCTGGCGATCGTCGCGCTCCTCTACCTCTCGCGCAGGCGCGTCGTCACGATCTCGCGGGCCACGGGGTGAGGGCTGCAGGCGCGTCCACCGGCCGCGCCGACCGGGCGCGCGCCGTGCAGAGCATCGGTAGGGCGAACGTCATCCGTGGCGTCGTCGCCGTCGCGCTGCTTGCGATCGCGATCTTCGCGCTGCCGCACCTCGCGGGCGCCGACTGGGTGACGACGTTCACGAGCGTCGCGATCTATTCCGTCGTCGCGCTCGGGTTCGGGATCCTCTACGGCAGGGTCGGCCTCATCTCGCTCGGCCAGGTCGCGCTGCTCACGATCGGCTGCTGGGTGGGTGCGCGGATCGCGTATGCGACCTCGCTGCCGTTCCCGCTGCTTCTGCTGGCGACCGGTGGCATCACCTGCGCGATCGGCGTGCTCGTCGGCCTCCCGGCGTTGCGCCTCTCCGGCCTCTATCTCGCGCTCG
The DNA here is from genome assembly GCA_035999905.1 of Gaiellaceae bacterium. Lineage (GTDB taxonomy): Bacteria > Actinomycetota > Thermoleophilia > Gaiellales > Gaiellaceae > Palsa-739. The sequence continues at coordinate 55,354 of DASYGK010000027.1, forward strand.
TCACGCTCATGTTCGCCGGTGCGACGACCGTCGTCCTTTCGGTCACCGACTTCCCGAACGGCGCCGGCGGCTTCACGGGCCGCTCCGCCACCGGTGCGTTGACCACCAGCACGCCGCCGGTGCGGAGGCCGTCGTGGGCGGTCGGGGATGTCGCGTACTACCGCTACACCGTGATCGTCGCAGCGCTGCTCTTCCTGCTCGCGCTCCTCCACGTCTCGGGCAAGCCGGGCCGCGCGTGGGCGTCGATCCGGGAGAGCGAGCCGGCGGCGCTCGCCGCGGGCGTCAACATCACGCTCTACAAGCTCTGGGCCTTCGCGCTCGCGTCCTTCGTTACCGGCGTCGCGGGCTGCCTGCTCGCGGCCCAGGTCGGCGTGCCGCGGGCGATCACGTTCCAGACGCAGGACTCGCTCACGCTCGCCGCAACCGCGCTGATCGGGGGCATCTTCAGCATCTGGGGTGCGGTCGTCGCAGGCGTCTTCAACCAGCTCCTGCCCTTTCTGTTTCAGGCCGTCTGGGGCCTCAATCCGAACTTCCTGCTGATCCTCTTCGGCGCCGGACTGCTGCAGGTGCTGCTGACCGCGCCGGGCGGCCTCGTCGAGCAGTTCCCGAAGGACATGGCGAACCTCGGCCGCCTGCTGTACCAGAGCGCGCGCCGCCTCGTGGGCGGGACGAAGAAGGCGTCGTGATCGAGGTCGCCGGTCTCACCGTCCGCTTCGCGGGCGTCACGCCGATCGACGACATGAGCGTGACGTTCCCCGGCGGCACGTGCGGCCTCATCGGCCCGAACGGCGCCGGCAAGACGACCTTCTTCAACGTGCTCAGCGGGTTCGTCAAGCCCGCAGCGGGCACGGTCAGCGCATTCGGAGAGAACGTGCTCGCGATGGCCGACTTCAGGCGCGCGCGCTGGGGACTGCGCCGGACGTTCCAGACCGAGATGGCGATCGAGAAGCTTTCCGTCTACGACAACGTTGCGATGATCCACGAGCACTCGGGTGCGAAGCGCGCGTCGCGCCGGCCCGACGTGCTGAGCGCGATCGAGTTCGTCGGTCTCGACGCGTCGCCGAAGGCCAAGGTCGGGACGCTCGGTGCGCGCGAACGGCGGCTCGTCGAGGTGGCGCGCGCCGTGGTGGGAAGCCCCCGCGTCGTCCTCCTGGACGAGCCGGCGGCCGGCCTGCCGGACGAGGAGACGGAACAGCTCGGCGCGGTGATCAAGCGTATCCCGGAGCAGTTCGGCGCGCTCGTGATCCTCGTCGACCACGACATGAGCCTCGTCTCGGGCTGCTGCGAGACGACGGCGGTGCTCGACTTCGGCAAGCTGATCGCCTCGGGACCGACGGCGCACGTGCTGCGCGACGAGCACGTGATGCGCGCGTACCTCGGTACGGCGGAGGAGCTGTGACGGACGCCGGCCCGACGCTGCGCCTCGACGGTCTCACGGTCGCGCGGGGAGGGCGGCCGGTCGTGCGCGACGTCTCGCTCGAGATCCCGCCGGCGCAGGTGACGACGCTGCTCGGCGCGAACGGCGCCGGCAAGTCGACGCTCGTCCTGTCGGTCGCGGGCCTGCTGCGGCCGAGCGCGGGGCGCGTGCTGCTGGGCGACCGCGACCTCACGCGCCTGCGGCCCGAGCAGGTGCGCACGGCGGGTGTCGCGGTCGTGCCGGAGGGGCGCCGCCTGCTGCCGGAGCTCACCGTGGAGGACAACCTCCGTGTCGCGACGTACGCGCTGTCGAGCGCGCACGCGAAGGAAGGCATCGCGTACGCACTCGAGCTCTTCCCCGAGCTCGAGAAGCGCTGGACAGCGCCGGCGCGGCTGCTCTCCGGCGGCGAGCAGCAGATGGTCGTGCTCGCGCAGGCGCTCGCCGCCCGGCCGAAGATCCTGCTCGTCGACGAGCTCTCGCTCGGTCTAGCGCCGGTCGTCGTCAAGCGTCTCGTCCCGACGCTCCAGACGGTGGCTGCGGAGGGTGTCGGCGTCCTGCTGATCGAGCAATTCGCACACGTCGCCCTGGCGCTCGCGGAGACGGCGTACGTCATCGAGGGAGGCCGCATCCGCTACAGCGGCACCTCGCAGAAGCTGAGGGACGAGCCCGAGCTCCTGCGTTCGGCCTACCTGCTCCGCGACATGGAGGCCAAGGCGACGCCCGGCCTCGACGTCGACCTGATCTAGGGCACGAGCACGGCGCGGCCGGTGACCTCGCCGTCGCGGAGCTTCGCGAGCACGTCGTTCACGTCGGCGAGCGGATGGGTCTCGGTCTTCAGGACGACCTTCCCTGCGGCATGGAGCTGCAGGAGCTCCCAGAGATCGACCCACGTGCCGACGAGGTTGCCGACCACCGCGTGCTCGTTGACGACGAGCGCGCCCGACGGGATCGAGATCGTTCCGCCGTAGCCGATCACCGAATACGTCCCGCCGCGCGCGAGGATCGCCGCCGAGTCCGCGTGCGTCTGGTCCGTGCCGACGAAGTCGAACACGATGTCCGCTCCTCGTCCGCCGGTCGCGTCGCGCACCGCGTCCGCGCTCGGGACGACCTCGTCCGCGCCGAGCTCCGCGGCGAGGCGGCGCCTGCGCTCGTCCGTGTCCACCGCGATCACCGTGCTCGATCCGAGCGTGCGCACGAGTTGCAGCGCGATGTGCCCGACGCCGCCAACGCCGATCACGGCCGCCGTCGTCCCCGGGGTCGCGAGATGTGCGAGCTTTCGCACCGCGTGGTACGCGGTGAGCCCCGCGTCGGCGTGCGGTGCGACCGCTGCCGGCTCGACACCGGCGGGTAGCCGGACGAGCGAGCGCTCCGACACGAGCACGTAGTCGGCGAACCCGCCGTCGACGGAGAGCCCCGTGAACTGATGACGGTCGCAGTGCATGTCGTTGCCGCGGCGGCACGCGACGCAGAGGCCGCAGCTGTACGGCGGATAGACGAGCACGGCGTCGCCCGGTGCGACCGTCGTCACCCCGTCACCCGTCTCCTCGACCCAGCCCGCGTTCTCGTGGCCGAGCACGCGCGGCAGCGTCACGCCGGCGGGCTCCATCAGGCCCTCCATCGCGTGCAGGTCGGTGGCGCAGACGCCGGCGCCGCCGATCCGCACGAGCACGTCGTTCGGGCGCGCGACCTCGGGCACGGGACGCTCGACGAGCTCGAGCGGCCGATGGTACTCGCGCATGAGTGCGGCTCTCATGCCCTGAACTCCGCGTCCTGCGCAACGGTGACCTCGAGCACGAGCGGCTCCTTTCGCGTAGGCAGGCTCGGGACGATCTCGTCGAGCGCCGCGTGCAGCTCGTCGAGCGTCTCGATCTCGCGCGCCGCGCAGCCGAAGCTGCGCGCGAGCCCGGAGATGTCGACGTTCACTGCGGGCCACGGCCCCGAGCCGCCGTGGATCTCGGCGAGGCGGTCCATGATCGCGTAGCCGCCGTTCGAGAGGACGACGAAGAGCGCGCCCGCGTCGTACTGGGCGGCGCTCCAGAGCGCTTGGATCGAGTAGAGCGACGATCCGTCGCCGACGATCGCGACGACCGGGCGCGCCGGGAGCGCCATCCGCAGGCCGGCGGCCGCGGGCATCGCGAAGCCGAGGCCGCCCATCGCGGGGCTGAGCGACGCGAGCGGGACGCGCGCGGGGATGCGCGCGAGCAGCTCGGCGCGGCTCGACGGCGACTCCTCGATCACGATCGCGTCGCGCGGCAGCCGTTCCGCGAGCGCGTGCAGGACGTGTGCGACGCGCATGGGCTCTCCGGCGGCGGGCGGAGGCGGCGGCGCGGACGGCGCGAACGGCTCTCCGGGCGGTGCGGTGCGCGCCGGCACGAGCTTCGCGAGCTCGGCGCACACGGCGGCGGGGTGCGCGATCACCGCGAGATCGGCTGCGCTGCGGTGCACCTCCGCCGCGTCGCGGCTGACGACGGCGACGCGCGTGCCGGCCTCGACGAACGGCCCCGGCGCGAACGGGTACTGGCGAAAGGCGGGGCCGCCGACGACGAGCAGCACGTCGTATGGTGCGAGCACGTCGCGAAGGCGTCTGCGGTCGGCGGGGAGGTGGCCCGCGAAGAGGGGATGGTCCTGGGGGAAGCCGGCACTGCCGCCGAACGGCTCCTGCCAGACGGGGCACGCGAGCCGCTCGGCCAGTGCGAGCAGCGCGTCCCAGCTCTCCGGCTCGTCGGCGAACGAGCCTGCGACGAGCGCGGGGCGCTCCGAGCCGGCGAGGAATGCGGTGAGCGCGCCCATCGTCGCCGGGTCGACTCCGGCGGCGTGGAGCACGCGCCGCGGTGCGAGCCGCTCCGCGGGGTCACCGGCTTCGGCCATCCAATCGTCCATCGGCACGATCACGACCGCCGGGCCGCGGCCGGCGACGGACTCGTGGTACGCGCGTGCGACAGCGGCAGGCACGTCCTGCGCGCGCACGGGCTCGTCGACCCACACGGGATACTCGCCCGCCAGGCCGCGCAGCTTGCCCGCGAGGAACGGCTGCGCCGCGAGGTGGCGGCGGTCCTGCTGGCCCACGATCACGACGAGCGGCGCGCGGTTCACGCGCGCGGTGGCGAGGGCCGAGATGCCGTTCGCGTAACCGGCCGTCGTGTGCAGGATCGCGAGCGCCGGCCGGCCGCGGCCGAGCGCATAGCCGATCGCCATTCCGACGACCGAGCTCTCGTGCAGGCCGAGCACGAAATGCAAATCGTCCGGCAGGTCCGCGAGGAGCATGATCTCGGTCGAGCCCGGGTTCGCAAAGAGCGTCGTGAGCTCGTATTCGCGCAGGACGTCGAACGTCGCGTCGCGGACCGTCCTGACCGTCATCTACCGGGCCTCCCTTCGTGTGAGCCTCCGTACTGCGGCGACGATGTCGTCTGCGCCTGGAACATACGCGTCCTCGAGGGGAGCGCTGAACGGAATGGGGGCGAAGGGAGCACCCACGCGCACGACGGGGGCGTCGAGGTAGTCGAATGCCGCGGCCTGCACCTGCGCTGCGATCTCGGCGCCGAAGCCGCCGTGCGTGACGGCTTCGTGCGCGACGACGATCCGCCCCGTGCGCTCGACGGACTCGACGATCGCCGCGAGGTCGAGCGGTACGAGCGTGCGCAGGTCGATCACTTCGGCCCCGACCCCGTCCTCGGCGGCGAGCCGCTCGGCCGCCGCGAGAGCCGCGTCGACGAGGGCGGAGAATGCGACGATCGTGACGTCGCCGCCGCTCCGGAGCGTCGCGGCCTTGCCGATCGGCACCGCGGGCACGGGATCGGGAACCTCGCCCTTGCGGAAGTAGAGCGTCTTGTTCTCGATGAAGACGACGGGATTCGGATCGGCGATCGCGCTCGCGAGCAGCCCGGCGGCGTCGGCCGGCCCGCTCGGCATCACCACCTTGAGCCCCGGAACGTGCGTGAGCCAGCTTTCGAGGCTCTGCGAGTGCTGCGCGGCGCCGCGGTGGCCGGCTCCGCCCTGCGTGCGCAGCACCATCGGCACGGTGAGCTGGCCGCCGGACATGAAGTGCGCCTTTGCCGCGGCGTTCACGAGCTGGTCGAGCGCGAGCGTGATGAAGTCGATGAACATGATCTCGAGCACCGGGCGCATGCCGGACTGCGCCGCGCCGATCGCGACGCCGGTGATCGCCGCTTCGGAGATCGGCGTGTTGATCACGCGCGCGGTGCCGAACTCCTCGGCGAGGCCCGCGGTCGCGGTGTAGGGGCCGCCTTCGGCGACGTCCTCGCCGAGCACGAACACGCGCGGGTCTGCGCGCATCGCGGCGGCGAGCGCGCCGGTGATCGCCTTGATCGTCGTCGTCTCAGGCATGCGCGTAGACCATCTCGCCGGTCAGGCCGTCGGGCGGGAACGGGCTCGCGCGCGCGTATGCGGTCGCCTGCTCGACCGCGGCGGCGGCTTCGGCTTCGAGCTTCGCGGGCACGTCGTCGCCGAACCAGCCCGCCGCGATCCCGTGGCGCTGCAGCCGGAGGATCGGATCCTTCTGCTGCCAGTCGTCGGCGGCGAGCGCCTCGCGATACCTGCCGGGGTCACCCTCGTAGTGGCCGCGCAGCCGGTGCGTGAGGCACTCGAGCAGGAACGGGCCCTCGCCCGTGCGCGCTGCGGCGAGGAAGCGGCCGAACGCGTCCCACACTGCGAGCACGTCGTTGCCGTCGACGGTCTCGCGCTCGACGTCGTACGGCGCGACGACGTCGCTGACGCGCTCGACGTTCGTGTGCGCGGAGCGCGGCGTGAACTCCGCGAAGCCGTTGTTCTCGCAGACGAGGATGAGCGGCAGGCCCCACAGCGTGGCGAGGTTCACCGTCTCGTTGAAGTGGCCGGCCTGTACCGCGCCGTCGCCGAAGAACACGACGGCGACCGCGTCGTCGCCGCGCAGCCGGGCAGCGAGTGCGCTGCCGAGCGCGATCGGGATCGTGCCGCCGACAACGCCCGTCGCGCCCATGAACCCGTGCGCGGCGTCGACGACGTGCATCGAGCCTCCGAGCCCGCGGCACAGGCCGCCGTCGCGCCCCATCAGCTCCGCGAGCAGGCGGTCGAGCGGCGCCCCCTTGGCGATCGCGTGGCCGTGCGCACGGTGGCCGGAGTACACCGCGTCGTCGTCGCGGAGCTGCGTGCACACCGCGGCGGCGACGCCTTCCTGGCCGGTGCTGAGATGCACGAGCCCGTGCAGCTCGTTCGCGCGCGCGAGCGCGCCGACCTGCTCCTCGAAGAGGCGGATGCGCCACATCGTCGCGAGCAGGCGCTGGGCCTGCTCGCGATCGAGTGACGATGCTGCCACTACGCCGTGACGGGTGCCGACCCGACGACCTGCTGCACGGCGGAGACGATCTTGTCCTCGTTCGGCATGATCCACGCCTCGAGCGGCTCGCTGTACGGGACGGTCGCGTCGAGCGCCGTGACCTGCACGATCGGCGCCTTCAACGACGAGAACCCGTGCTCGGCGACCTCGCCGGCGATCACCGTCGAGGCCGACGCGTGCCGCGTCGCCTGGTCGACGAGGACGAGCCGCCCGGTCTTGTCGACCGATTCGAGGATGGTCTGCGTGTCGAGCGGCGCGAGCGTACGCGGGTCGATCACCTCGGCCTGGATGCCCTGCGCAGCGAGCTGCTCCGCGGCGCCGAGCGCACGGTCGACCGTCCAGCCGGTGGCGACGATCGTCACGTCGCTGCCCTCGCGCCGGATGCACGCCTCGCCGAACGGCACGAGATACTCGCCGTCGGGCACTTCGCCGTGCTCGAGCGTGAGGAGGTAGTGGTGGAGGTAGACGACCGGGTTGTCGTCGCGGATCGCCGTCGCCATCAATCCCTTCGCGTCGGCCGCCGTCGACGGCATCACGACCTTCAGGCCGGGCACGCCCATGAAGAGCGCGCCGATCGTGCCCGTGTGCTGGCCGGCCCAGCCCGCGGTGAAGCCGAACCCGGCCTTCAGCACGAGCGGCACCTTGACCTGGCCGCCGCTCATCGCGCGGAAGCGCGGCGCCTCGTTGATCACCTGGTCCATGGCGACGAGCATGAACTCGGCCATGTAGAGCTCGACCACCGGCCGGTAGCCGGCGACCGCAGCGCCGATCGCCATGCCGATCTCGGCCGTCTCGGAGATCGGCGTGACGCGCACGCGGTCGGAGCCGAACGCGTCGACGTACGGCTCGTTCTCCGTCGTCGCCATGTTCTGCCCGAAGTAGAGAACGGTGTCGTCGCGCTCCATCTCGAGCCGGATCGCCTCGTCGATGGCGGCGATGAAAGGCAGTTCGTGTGCCATGGTCTCGATCGCCTCCTTTAGGCGTAGACGTACTCGAGGGACGACTCGACGTCGGGGAACGGGCTGTCGAGCCCGAAGCTCACCGCGCCCTGCATCTCGTCGCGCACGCGCGCGGCGATCGCTTCCGCCTCGTCGGCGGTGAGCGTGCCGTCGCCGACGAGCCGGCCGCGGAACGCCGGCACCGGGTCGCCGGCGAGTGCGGCTTCGTACTCCTCCGGTGCGCCGAACTTCTCGATCGCCTCGTGCTCGGGGAAGTGGAGCGGCACGCCGGGCGGCGCGATGATGTTGCCGTGCGCCGAGAGGCGGTACATCTGCGACTCGACGAGCGTCGGGCCGTCTCCGGCACGCGCACGTGTCACCGCAGCGCCGACCGTCTCGTACACCTCGACCGGGTCGCGCCCGTCGATCGTCACGCCGGGCATGCTGAATGCCTTCGCCTTGACGGAGAGGTCTTCGCCGTTGGCGCGGTTCGCGTCCTCCTGCTCGGTGCGCGTGTGGACGTTGTAGCCGTTGTTCTCCATCACGAACACGATGGGGAGCTTCCAGAGCGACGCGATGTTGAGTGATTCGGAGAACGCGCCCTGCTTCGATGCGCCGTCGCCGAAGAAGCAGAGGACGACCTGCCTCTGCTTGCGGATCTGCGCGGCCCATGCGGCGCCGGTCGCGTGGGGGATGCCCGCCGCGACGATGCCCGACGTGCCCATGAAGCCGTTCGAGACGTCGGTGAGGTGCATCGAGCCGCCGATGCCCTTGCAGAGCCCGTCCTTGCGCCCGTAGATCTCCGCCATCATCTTCTTCGGGTCGGTGCCGCGCGCGAGCGGGTAGCCGTGGCAGCGGTACGTCGCGAAGAACTGGTCGTCGGGCTCGAGCGTCGCGATCGAGCCGACGATCGACGCCTCGGCGCCGTCGGCGAGATGCGTGTGGCCGCGGATGACGCCGGGATGCTCGACGAACGTCCGCTTGACGCGCTCCTCGAACTCGCGGATCCGCAGCATCTGCTCGTACATCCAGACGAGGCGGTCGCGGTCGAGCTCCTTCACTCCCTTCGGTGCGCTCACGTGGAGCTCCTCTCGTGTCCGAATTGGGCGGCGGTCGTCTCGTATGCCCGCCGGAAGATGACGTCGATCGGATTGTTGCGCAAGTCGTCCGAGAGCACCTCGACGCCCCACGGCCCGCTGTAGCCGTGGTCGACGCACGTGTCGACGTAGCCGCCGAGGTCGAACTCGCCCTCGCCGGGCAGCGCGCGGTGGTTGACGGTCTCGTCGACGAGGTCGTCCATGCTCTCGAGCCGTCCGTCGCTCAGCTCGATCCAGGAGAGATACTCGAGCGGGACGCGGCGGAGGTCCTCCGGCGGGATGCCGAGCTTCGTCATGTGCCACGTGTCGATCGCGAGGCCGCCGTTCGGCGCGGCTGCGCCCTCGACGATCGTGAGTGCGGCGTCGAGCGTCTTGACGTTCTCGTCGAACGGCATGAACTCGTACACGACCTTCGCATCGGTGTGCTGCGCGGCGTCCTCGCAGAGCTCGCCGAAGCGCTCGGTGAGCTGCGCGAGCCCGCACGGCGCGCCCGGGATGTTCCCGACCTTGATGTGATGCGCTCCGAGCACGGCGGACGCGTCGAAGAGCAGCCGCCGGATCGTGTCGGACGCGCGGCGGCGGTCGTCGTCCTCGTCGAGGAACCAGTCCATCAGGAACTCGAGCTCGAGGTGCCGGAGCCCGTTGTCGTCGAACGTGGACTTCAGGTCCTGCAGGCTCTGCGTCTCGAGCGAGTGCTGCAGGTCTGCGTGCCAGATGCCGAGCCCCGCGAAGCCGACCTTGCGAGCCTCGGTGCAGCGGTCGGCCCAGCTGAAGAGGCTCCACTCCCGCCCGACGTGCACCTCGACCGGCCCGGAGACCGTCCAGTAGAGGCCGAGCAGCTCGACGTCGTCGCTCACTCCGCCCGCCTAGTGCGGCCGGTACGAGGCGCGGACGACCTCGGCGTAGGGGACCGGCGACACGATCGCGCGGATCTCGGTCTGCACGTGACGCTCGACGACCGGCTTGTCGGAGCCGCCGTTCTCCTCGCCCCAGATGAGCGTGACCTCGGTGCCCGGCTCTGCCTGCTCGACGTTCACGATCGCGAGCGACAGCATCGAGCTCTCGTTCGAGCTGTAGCCGGAGAACGTCGACACGCCGACCATCTTCCCGTCCTTGAGGATCTTGTCGTTCGGCCAGGTCGAGTAGTTCGAGAGCGGCAGGTCGATGTACTTCGCGCGGTTCTCCTTCTGGAACATCGTCCCCATCGCGCGGGCGACGTCCTCGCCGTTCCAGGCGAGCGTGACCTTCTTCCGCTTCGGCTCGCCCATCTTCTCGAGCGCCTCGCGCCCGGTGAAGTCGTGGTCGTAGCGCACGAACGACCCGTAGCCGAGGTCCCACGGCGTGAGGTAGTAGTCGCGGATGTCGTTCGAGTAGAAGCTGCCGCCGAGCGAGCCCGTGCCCTCGTAGCCCTGCGCGGGCAGCCATTCGCGGTACGACTTCAGGTCGTCGCCCGTGAACACCGCCGGCAGCGGGCATGGGATCCAGCCGGACTCGAGCGTGTTCGTCGCGTAGACGCGCGAGCCGACCTGCGCGAGCCCGAACTCCTTGCCCGCCTCGACGATCGCAGCGCGAACGTCGTCGCCCTCCGCCCACGGCCCGAAGAGCTCGAGGCCGGGAACGCCCGACATGCCGTGATGCAGCGCGCGCACCTTGTGGCCGCCGATCGTGAGCTCGCCCATGTTGAAGAACTTGATCTCGGGGAGCGCGCCGCCGTTGACCTTCTTCAGGACCTCGTTCGCGGTCGGGCCCTGCACCTGGAAGCGGTAGAGCCGGCGGCCGGTCGGGTTGACGGCGGAGCGCTCGTCGCGCTCGAACGTCACGTCGTAGTCGCCCGTCTCGCCGTGGAACTGCACCCAGTTGTGCGCCGACGGCCGGCCGACGAGGCTGAGCGTGTTCTCGTCGAGGAAGAAGAGGATGGCGTCGCCGATCACGTAGCCGTCGTAGTTGACGGCGACGAACTGCTTCGCCTTGTCGACGGCGAACGTCGCGAAGCTGTTGACGCCGGTGGCCTCGAGCAGCTTCAGCGCGTCGGGGCCCTTGATCGTGAGGTCGGTCATGTGGTGCGACTGGTCGAAGAGACAGCAGGTCTCCCGCCAGGCGTGCTGCTCGTCGCGCCAGTTCGTGAACTCGCCCGGGACCTTGGGGTAGACGTACGGGCCGATCTGCGAGTTCCGGACGAGCTCGACCGGATTCCCTACGGCGTCCAGCAGGTCTTGCAGGCTCTGAGAACTCATGGCTGCGAACGACTCCTTGTCTCGGCCGATTCCTCGGGTTGGTGGAGCTCCCGGACGTCCCAGCTGTCAGGATTCCGGTCGTGCAGGTGTCGGCCCGCCGTCCGGGCACACCGAGCCGGACACTCTCAAGGCACCTCCCGTTTGTCAAGACGGTGTTCCAATTGATGGAACGCTGCGCTAGGATGCGCGCGTGGAGAGCCGAGGCTCTGACGGGGGCACGGGGACGTCGCAGTCCTTGGAACGCGGCCTCGCGATCCTCTCCTCGTTCCATTCCGACCGGCCGCTGATCGGTGTCAGCGAGCTCTCGCGCGACCTCGAGCTGAGCCGGAGCACCGCGCACCGCTACGTCGCGACGCTCGCGAAGCTCGGCTATCTCCAGCAGGACGCCGAGTCGAAGCGCTACCGGCTCGGCCCGAAGGTGCTCGACCTCGGCTTCTCGGCGCTCAACTCGATGGAGCTCGTCGAGATCTCGGCGCCGCACCTCCGGCGGCTGAGCGACGAGACCGGCCGCACCGTCAACCTCGCGATCCTCGACGGCATCGACGTCGTCTACATCGAGCGCTACCGGACGGCGCAGCAGGGCCAGCGCGAGATCGACCTCAACCTCCACGTCGGCGCGCGGCTCCCGGCGTACTGCACGGCGATGGGGAAGGCGATCCTCGCGTTCGTCCCCGAGGAGCAGCTTGCCGGCGTCCTTCCTCAGATCGACTTCGTGCCGCGCGGGCCGAACACGCTCACGAGCCCCAGTGCGTTCCGCGCCGAGCTCGCGAAGATCCGCAGCGCGGGGCTCGCCGTGAACGACGAGGAGCTCGCATACGGGCTGCGCTCGATCGCGGCGCCGATCTACTCGCACTCGGGCGAGGTGATCGCGGCGCTCAACCTCGCGGTGCACCGCACCATGGCGTCGATGGACGAGATGGTCGCGCGCTTCGGCCCTGCGGTGATCAAGTCGGCGCAGGAGATCTCGCAGAGCATGGGGCACAGGCCCGCCACCGTCTGATGCCCGCGCCGCAGCGTGACGACCCGGGCGTCCTGTGGACGCCGCCGCCCGACGTCCGCGACACGACCGAGATCGGGCGGTATCTCGCGTGGCTCGAGCGCGAGCGCGGGCTCGCGTTCGCCGGCTACGACGAGCTGCAACGCTGGTCGGTCGACGATCTCGAAGGCTTCTGGTCGTCGATCTGGGAGTTCTTCGAGGTGAAGGCGCACGCGCCGTATGACGCGGTGCTCGCGTCGGACGCGATGCCGGGCGCCGTGTGGTTCCCCGGGGCGCGGCTGAACCTCGCGGAGCACCTGCTCGGCGCGGACGAGGACACGGACGCGGTCGCGGTGATCGCACGCGGTCAGACGCGCGACCCGATCGAGCTGACGTTCGGCGAGCTCCGCGAGCAGGTCGCGCGGGCGCGCGCCGGGCTGCTGCGTCTCGGCGTCCAGCCGGGCGACCGGGTCGTCGCGTTCATGCCGAACATCCCCGAGACGCTCGTCGCGTTCGCCGCGACGGCGAGCATCGGCGCCGTGTGGGCGAGCTGCGCGCCGGAGCTCGGGCCGCGCAGCGTCATCGACCGGCTCGTGCAGCTCGAGCCGACGGTGCTCCTCACGGTCGCCGGCTACGGCTTCCGCGACCGCTCCGTCGATCGCCGCGACGAGGTGGCGACGATCCGTGCGGCGCTGCCCACGCTCCGTCACGTCGTGCACGTGCCGTACGGCGAGCACGTCATCGCCGACGCGCTGCCGTGGAGCGAGCTCCTTGCGGAGAGCGGTCCGCTCGAGTTCGCGGGCGTCCCGTTCGACCATCCGCTGTTCGTGCTCTTCTCGTCGGGCACGACTGGACGCCCGAAGGCGATCGTGCACGGGCACGGCGGCATCCTGCTCGAGTACCTCAAGGCGCACTCGTTCAGCTGGGATCTGAAGCCGGGCGGCCGGCTGCTGTGGTTCTCGACGACGTCGTGGATGATGTGGAACGCGCTCGTTCACGCGCTGCTCGTGCGCTCGTCGATCGTGATGCTCGACGGCGACCCCGCGTGGCCCGACTACGACTGGCAGTGGCAGGTCGCCGAGGAGACGCGTCCGACGTTCATGGGCGTCGCGCCGGTGTTCCTGATGGCGTGCCGCAAGGCGGGGCTCCATCCCGGCCGCGATCACGACCTCTCGTCGATCCGCGTCTTCGGCGCGGCCGGCTCGCCGCTCCCGCTCGAGGGCTACCGCTACGTCTACGAGGAGCTCGGGCCCGACGTGATGCTGCTCAACGGCAGCGGCGGCACCGATGTCTGCAGCGGGATCGTCGGCGGCTCGCCGATGCTGCCGGTCTACGAGGGCGAGATCTCGGGGCGCCTGCTCGGCTGTGCGGCCGACGCGGTCGACGCGGACATGAGGCCGGTCGTGGGCGAGCTCGGCGAGCTCGTGATCACGAAGCCGATGCCGTCGATGCCCGTCGCGCTCTGGGGCGACGCGGACGGGTCGCTCTACCGGAGCTCGTACTTCGAGATGTTCCCCGGCGTGTGGCGGCAGGGCGACTGGATCATCTTCGCGGAGCGCGGCTCGTGCCGCGTGACGGGGCGCTCCGACGCGACGCTCAACCGCGGCGGCGTGCGCCTCGGCACGAGCGAGTTCTACGGCGTCGTCGAGGAGCTCCCGGAGATCGTCGACAGCCTCGTCGTCCATCTCGAGGACGCGGAAGGCGGCGCGGGCGAGCTCGTGCTGTTCGTCGTGCTCGCCGACGGGGTCTCACTCGACGACGACCTGCGCGGGCGGATCGGCAGGGCGCTGCGCGCGGAGCTCTCGCCGCGGCACGTCCCCGACACGATCCGTGCGGTGCCCGCGGTGCCGCGCACGCTCACGGGCAAGAAGCTCGAGGCGCCCGTGAAGCGCCTGCTCCGCGGCGATCCGATCGAGGCCGTCGCAAGCCGCGACTCGCTGCTCGACCCGACGGCGCTCGACCTGTTCGCCTCGATCGCGCTCGACCGGCCGGCGACCTAGAGCTGCTCGAGCCACGCCGCCGCGGCCGACGCGATGCGCGGCTCGACGCCGAGCTCTTCGAGGTACGCGGCCGCCGCCTGCATCTCGTCGACGCGCCGGGCCGCATGCGCGTGGCTGCCCGACACGAGCCGCTCGAGCAGCGGCTCCCCGAGCACCGCGGCGATCTCGTCGCGGATGCGGTCCTCGGCGCCCGCCGCGCGCGCCGCCTCGAGGCTCTCGATCGCGGCGGCCGCCATCCCCTTCATGAAGACGCTCCGCAGCAGCTTCAGGCCCGCCGCGTCGCCGGGCTCCGGCCCGACGACCTCGACCGGCATCCCGAGCGGGACGAGGAGCTCGGCGAAGCGCGCCGCTCCCGCGCCCGACGCGAGCGCCGGCGTCGCGAGCCCCGTGCTCGGGACGATGCCGAGCAGCGCGACGTCGGCGAACGGCACCGGCAGCGCCGCCGCGAGCTCGCGCTTGAGCGCCGGTGCGCTCGTGTTGAGATCGGCGTACACCGCGCCCGCGTCGAGCGCGCCCCCGACCTCGCGTGCGACGTCGGCCGCGACCGCCGCGGCGTTCACGCTCAGCACGGCCTCGGCGCCCGCGACCGCGTCCGCCGCGCTCTCGACTCCCTCGACCCGGTGTGCGGGATCCCAGCCGCGCACGACGCAGCCTGCCGCGGCGAGGTCGGCGGCGAGTCGTCCGCCCGCCTCCCCGAGCCCGAGGACGGCGACCCGCATCAGCCCTCGAAGAGCTCGCGCAGCCCGTTCACGTCGTACGACAGCTCGCCCGCCGCGTAGCGCTCGCGCAGCGCACGCTCGCGCTCCGCACGCTCGCGCGCGAGCGGCAGCACCTCGTCGATCCGCTCGGCCGGCAGCGCCATCGCGCCGTCGCAGTCGAGCACGACGAGGTCGCCCGGCTTGATCTCCGCGCCGCCGACGACGACCGGCACGTCGAGCTCGCCCTGCTCGCCCTTCGTCGCACCCGACGCGCGCACGAAGCGCGCCCAGATCGGCAGGCCGATCGCGGCGAGCTCGTCCAGGTCGCGCACCGCGCCGTCGACGAGGATCCCCGCGACGCCGCGCACCTGCGCCTGCGTCGCCAGGAGCTCCCCGACGAGCGCAACGGCGACGGGCTCGAAGCTCGTGAGCACGAGCACGTCGCCCGGCTCCGCGTGCGCGATCGCCGCGTGCACCATCGAGTTGTCGCCGGAGGCGTTGAGAGCGATCCGCGCGGGCCCTGCGACGCGCGAGCCGGGCACGACCTGCTTCAGCGGGAGGTCGACGACGCCGATCCGGCCGGCCGCCTCGTGCACGGTCGCAACGCCGAGCTCGGCCAGCTCCGCGTAGTCGGTCACAGCGCGTCGACGACGACGGGGATCTCGCGCTCGAACGCCTCCGCGTACGCGACGTCCTTACGTCCGGAGATGCGCCGCGCGTGGTTCGCGCGATGCTCGCCGCGCTCGGAGTAGTACTGCTTGAGGTAGTTCTGCGCGCCCATCGCGTCCATCGCCGCCACCTTCTTCTTCCACACCGGCGTGACGTCGACGAACGTCGTCGGCACGAAGCCGCAGAGCTCTGGCTGGTGCGGCTCGAAGAGCAGCAGCTCCGGCGGCGCGACCGTCTTGAACGCGCTCGCGACGCCGGCGCCGCTCGCGAGCTGCCGCGCCTGCACCGTCGCGTCGTGAGCGACGCCGTGATCGGGATTGAATGGGTCGCGCGCCGCATGCGTGAGCATCACGTTCGGGGCGAGCTCGCAGATGAGGTCGCGCAGCCGGTCGACCGCCGCCGCGTCGAGCACGAGCGGATAGTCCCCGAGATCGAAGCTGCTGAACGTCGCTCCGAGCGCGGCCGCCGCCGTCGTCGCCTCGCCGCGGCGGATCTCCTTCACGCGCTCCTCGGTCTGGCCAGGCTCCTTCCAGAGCTCGCCCGACTCGCCGCGCTCGCCGTAGGACAGCGCGACGACGTGCGCGGTCCCGCCGTCCTCGACGAAGCGCGCGATCGCGCCGCCCGCCCGCCAGACGAAGTCGGCGGCGTGCGCGCTCACCACGAGCATCGACCTAGGCACCGGCGAGCAGCCTCGTGTTCGTCACGGCCATCACCCGCACATCATCCTCGCTGAAGCCCGCCTCGAGCAGCCGATCCGCCATCAGCGCGAGCCCGTCCTCGACCGGCGGATTCTGCACCTGGCCGAGATCGGTCGAGAGGACGTTACGCTCCGGGCCGGTCGCGCGGATCGACTCGAACGTCTGCTCCCACGAGACCTTCCCGCTGTGGATCGGCGCGAAGCAGCGCTCGAGCAGCGCGCCCTTCTCCGCGAGCGCGCGCTGCTCGTCGACCGGAACGCCCTGGGTCGGATAGTCCGGATGCGTGACGACGACGTGCCGCACGCCCGCCGCGAGCGCACCGTCGACGACGTCGTGGATCTCCGCCCGGCCGAGGTGCCCGGTCGCGAGCACGAGCTCGTGCTGGGCCACGACGGCGTACACCCGCGCGAGCGCGCCGTCCTCGAGGGCGACCGGCGGCATGCCGACCCCCGCCTCCGCGAGCGAGTCCTGCACCTTCCGCCACGCCGGCGGCTTCGCGGGCTTCGGTCCGTCCTCGCTCGCCTCGTTCTCGGAGTCGACGGTGGGCAGCCAGACGATCCGGCCGCCTTCGCGCGCCAGGATCTCGACCGCCTGCGCGTTCAGGCCGCCGACGCCGTTGTTGAGCGTGATCGCGCCGAGGGCGTCGACGCCCGGGACCGCGCCGCGGACGACCGCCGCGCGCTCCGCCGTCGGGACGTAGTGCGACTTGAGCACGAAGCCCGCGAGCCCGACCGCCTCGAACCGGCGTGCGAGCCCGAGGTCGTCGATCCGGCGCTTCGCGAGATCGGGCTCGACGTGCACGTGCAGGTCGTACCCGCCGCGGACGAGCTCGCGTGCGCGCGACGAGCACTCAGTGTCCGGCAAGAAGCTCCTCTTCCTGCGCGACGGGCGGCGAGCCCTTGATGTGGAACGACGCGACCGTCTGCATGCCCCACGCCTGGCCCTTCGCGCGCTCGGCCTGCGACCAGACGACCGGCTCGTGCGCGGGGTCGAAGATGAGATAGCCGCCGGCGCACACCTCGATGCGGTTGCCGCCCGGCTCCCACGTGTAGAGGAAGAATGTCTGTTGGATCGCGTGCTTGTGCGGGCCCGACTCCATCACGATCCCGTGCTCGAGGAAGATGTCCGCCCCGCGCAGCACGTCCTCACGCTGGTCGACGAAGAACGCGATGTGGTGCAGCCGGCCGCGCGTCCCCGTCATGTCGCGCGTGTACGTCACGTCGTACGACTTCTGGTTCGACGCGAGCCACACGCCCGCCTCGCGGCCGTCGTCGAGCACGATCTGCTCCGTGAGGCGCAGTCCGAGGTTCGCCTCGAGGAACGCGCGGTTCTCACCGGGGTCGACGGCGAGGAAGTTGATGTGGTCGAGATGGCGCACCCCGACGCCGCGGCCGGGATACCGCTGCGGCTGGTTCTTGAGCGACGGCTTCAGCTCCGGTGGCGCGACATAGCGCTCCGACTCGTAGAAGAGCTCGAAGCGGTGGCCGTCGGGGTCGAGGAAGCTGTAGGCGCGCCCGTGCCCGAGGTCGCCGTCGTGCCACTCGCCGCCCGCTCCGTTCGCCTCGAGCGCGGCGACGCGGCGGTCGAGCGCCTCGGGGCTGTGCGTGCGATACGCGAGGTGGCCGACGCCCGACGAGGGCGCGTGCGTGAGCTTCAGCGACGCGCGCTCGTAGTCGCCGAAGCAGCGGAGGTACACCGAGTCGCCGCGCTCGGCCTCGACCTCCATGCCGAGGATCCCGCGGAAGTAGTGGAGGCTCTCGTCCGGCTTCGGCGTCAGCAGCTCGACGTGCGACAGGTGCGCGAGGTCGCGAACGGTCTCGGTCATGCGAGGTAGCCGTGCGGATCGGCATGCAGGTGGTCGGCGAGCCGGCTCGCGAGCGCCATGATCGTCAGCGACGGGTTGACCGAGAGCGTCCGCGGGACGACCGAGCCGTCGCCGACGTAGAGCCGTTTCACGTCCCACGACTGCGCGTCCGCGTCGACGACCGAGCGCTCGGGGTCGCTGCCCATCCGGCAGGTCCCCTGGATGTGCGTCGTGATCAGCCCGGTCCAGAGCACTTCCGTCGCGCCGGCGGCGCGCAGCGCGTCGCGGCTGAAGTCGAGGGCGCCGTCGATCCGCTTCCACTCTCGGTCGTTGAACGCCGCCTCGAACGACTCGGCGCCGCTCTCGTCGACGTGGACGCTGCCGTTGTTCTCGTCGTTGACCATCGCGAGCACGCCGACCCAGCGCCGGAAGCCGCGCGCGGCCTCGACGAGCTTCGGCCCCCAGAGCGGGCCGTTCTCGTCCTCGAGCGTCGTCGCGAAGCCGATCGGATCCTGGATCGTCGCCGCCTCGACGACGAAGCCGCCGTCCTCGTCGTGCTGGTGGTCCATCGCGTGCGTCGTGATCGGGTAGACCATGTGCGTGTCCTGCGGCTCGTCGAAGAGCCCATAGACGAGGCGCGCAGGGTGGAAGCCGAGGTTGCGGCCGACGAGCCGGCTCGACGGGCTGTCGGGCAGCCCGGAGCGCATCAGGAGCTGCGGCGTGTTGAGCGTGCCGGCAGCGACGACGACCGCGCCCGCGTCGACACGGCGCAGCGCGCCGTCTGGCCCGACGTACTCGACTCCCGTGGCCTCACCGTTCTCGACCACGACGCGTTCGACGCGGCAGTCGGCGCGCAGCTCGAGGCCGCCGGTGACCCAGGCGTCCTGGATGTAGGTGTTCTGCGTCGACTTGCCGGAGTTCGTCGGGCAGCCCTGGAGGCACGAGCCGCAACTCATGCACGTCGTGTCGGTGTACGAGCGGACGGACTCGAGCGTGGAGCCGAGCGCCCGGAATCCCGGTTCGACGGTGCGCACGCTCTTCGGCCAGTCGTTGCGCTCGCGCACCCCGAGCCGCTGCTCGACGCGGTCGTAGTGCGGCGCGAGGTCGCTCTCGCCGAACGGCGAACCGCCGGTGGTAGCCAGCCCGCTCGCCGCGTGCCATTTCTCGAAGTCCTTCGCGTGCGCGCGCAGAGCGACCTTCGTGTTGATCGTCGTCGAGCCGCCGACGCAGCGGCCGGCGACGAGCCCGACGGCGCCGCGCGCGCCGCCGTCGATCAGCGCGAAGCGGATCGGCCACCAGAGATCGTGCGCCGCCTTCGCCTCCCAGCGCGTGAAGTCGGCGGCTGTCTTGTGCGGGCCGACCTCGAGGAGCAGGACCTTCCGGCCGCGCTCCGCGAGCTCGCCGGCGACGACGCCGCCGCCCGCGCCCGATCCGACCACGACGACGTCGAAGCGCTCGCTCATGCGATGCCGAGGTACGACCAGTCCTTCGCGAGCCGCGTCGCGAGGGGCGTGTTGAAGTCGATCTCGGCCCAGGCGCCCTCGACGTCGACTCCGGGTGCGACGAAATCGCTGTAGAACGCCTCGATCGCGAGCGCGCGGACGTAGAGGAAGTCCGGTGTCCCGACGTGGTCTCCGACGTCGCCGGAGGCGACCGTCGCGAAGGCGGCGAGCGTGCCTGCGCGCATGCCGTCGTCCATCCGCGCGAGCAGCGCGTCGAGGTACACCGCGGGCCTGACGCGGGCCGACCCCGGGACGATCGCGTCGCAGACGCGCTCGACCGATTCCGCCGTCGCCGCGTCCAGCACCTTGAGGTCGACCATCGCCCGATGATAAATCAGGCAGACTGATATCGGAAATGCGATGCAGCCCATGACCCCGTTCCGCGAACAGCTCACGCGCCCCGGCGCGTTCGTGGTCGCGGCCGAGGTCGTCACGAGCCGCGGGCTGATCACGGCCGACAGCAGCCGCCGCGTGCTGGAGATCGCGCGGGAGCTCGCGGCCGACGAGCGCATCGACGTGCTCTCGATCACCGACAACCCCGGCGGCCACGCGATGCTCGCGCCCGACACGCTCGGAACCGACCTCGTCTCGCGCGGGCAGGAAGTCGTGATCCACCTCTCGTGCAAGGACTGGAACCGCAACGCGCTCGAGAGCCGCGGCTGGAAGCTCGGGTCGGAGGGCTTCGACAACGTGCTCGCGCTGTCGGGCGACTACCCGGTCACGGGGCACAAGGGGCTCGCGGCGCCCGTGTTCGACATCGACTCCGTCGGGCTGCTCAGCCTCTTCTCGGAGATGAACGACGGTTTGCGCGACACGCGCAAACCGGGCACGCGCCTCGACAGGACGAATTTCTTCCTCGGCGGCGTCGTCACGAACCACAAGCGGCGCGAGCGCGAGGTGATGCCGCAGTACTTCAAGCTGAAGAAGAAGGTCGAGGCCGGCGCGCGGTTCGTGATCAACCAGATCGGCTGGGACGTGCGCAAGGACGACGAGCTGCTGCGCTGGATGCGGCGCGAGGAGCTGCCCGTCTCGGTGCTCGCGAACGTCTATCTCCTCTCGGCGCCGGCTGCGCGCGCGTTCAACAAGGGGAAGATCCCCGGCGTGATCGTCACCGACGAGCTGCTCGCGCTCGTCGAGCAGCACGCTGCGAGCCCCGACAAGGGCCGCGCGTTCTTCGTCGAGCTCGCCGCGAAGCACGTCGCCGTCTCGCGCGGGCTCGGGTTCCAGGGCGTCTACCTCGGCGGGCACATGCCGGCCGACACGTTCGGCGAGATCGTCGAGCGCGCGGCCTCGTTCGCGCCCGACGACTGGCGCTCGTTTGCACCGGCGTTGACGTATCCGTTCGCGGACGAGTTCTACTTCTTCGAGCGGGACCCCGTCACCGGGCTCTCGTCCGGCGAGGTCAACGCCGCCTATCTCGAGTCGAAGCGGCAGCGGAGGACCGAGCTGCGCGTTCCGGCGAAGTACCGGTTCAGTCGGAAGCTGCACGCGGCGGCGTTCGAGCCGGACGCACCGCTCTTCCCTGCGGGCCGTGCGCTCTACCGCACGATCGAAGGCTCGCCGTCGCTGATGAAGATCGCGCACGCTGCCGAGCAGGCGGCGAAGGTGCCGCTCTTCGGCTGCCGCGACTGCGGCGACTGCTCGCTGCCGGAGATCGCCTACGTCTGCCCCGAGTCGCAGTGCGCGAAGAACCAGCGCAACGGCCCGTGCGGCGGCACGCGCGAGGGGCTGTGCGAGGTCTACGACACGGAGTGCATCTGGTCGCAGGCGTACGAGCGGCTGAAGGCGTACGGGGAGGAGGAGTCGATGCTCGACAACCCGGTCGTCGTGAAGGACAACGCGCTCGACCGCACGAGCGCGTGGGCGAACGCCTTCCTCGGCCGCGACCATCGTGCGGCGGAGTAGACGATGTCAGGCTGCCTGATATAGTGCCCGGCGTGTCGTACACGGATCGCTGGACGACGGTTCGCGTCGAGCTCGACGAAGGCATCGCCTGGGTCGAGCTGAACCGGCCGGAGAAGCGCAATGCGATGAGCCCGACGCTCAACGCGGAGATGGTCGAGGTGCTTCTGGCGCTCGACGCCGACGATGCGTGCGGCGTCGTCGTGCTCACGGGCGCCGGTGACGCGTGGTCGGCGGGCATGGATCTGAAGGAGTACTTCCGCGAGGTCGACGGCGGCCCGGCGCACGTGCAGCGGAGGGTGCGGCGCGACGCCGCGCTCTGGCAGTGGCGCCTCCTGCGGACGTACGCCAAGCCCACGATCGCGATGGTGAACGGCTGGTGCTTCGGCGGCGCGTTCACGCCGCTCGTCGCGTGCGATCTTGCGATCGCGGCCGACGAGGCGCGGTTCGGGCTGTCGGAGATCAACTGGGGCATCCCGCCGGGCAGCGTCGTCAGCAAGGCGCTCGCCGACACCGTCGGTTCCCGCGTCGGGCTCCTCTACGTGATGACCGGCCGCACGTTCGACGGGCGGCAGGCGGCGGAGATGGGCCTCGTCAACGCGAGCGTGCCGCTCGCGCAGCTGCGCGGCGAGGTCGAGTCGCTCGCGCGCGAGCTGCTCGAGAAGAACCCGGTCGTCCTGACCGCCGCGAAGCTCGGCTTCAAGCACTGCGGTGCGATGAGCTGGGGCCAGGCGGAGGACTATCTCTACGCGAAGGTCGAGCAGTCGCAGTTCCTCGACGAGGAGCGCGGCCGCGAGCAGGGGCTCGAGCAGTTCCTCGACGAGAAGCGGATCAAGCCCGGTCTCCAGACATACGAGCGTCCGTCCGCCTCCTGAGCGTGGAGCCGCCGCGGCTGAGCTACGTGATCGCCCGCCTCGAGCGGCTGTTGCGCCGCCGCATAACCGCTGCACTCGAGCCGACGGGCCTGACGCTGCCGGCGTACACCGCGCTCTCGGTGCTGCGCGCACAGGACGGGTTGTCGAATGCGCAGCTCGCGCGCCGCTCGCTCGTCACGCCGCAGTCGATGAGCGAGGTGCTCGCGCTGCTCGTCGAGCTGCGGTACGTGCGGCGGCGCGCCGAGCCCGGCCACGGCCGAGTGCTCCGCACGGAGCTGACGGCTGCAGGCCGACGCGCGCTCGAGCGCTGCGACCGGGCGGTGGACGAGGTCGAGCGCGCGCTCCTCGCCGGCGTCGACGCGCGCGAGGCGGCGAAGCTGCGCGACGGGCTCGTCCGCTGCGGGCGGACCCTGGAGGTCGCCGAGAGATGATCGAGCTCGTGCGCGGCGACATCACGGAGCAGCAGGTCGACGCGATCGTGAACGCGGCGAACGAGAGCCTGCTCGGCGGCGGGGGAGTGGACGGCGCGATCCACCGCGCGGCCGGCCCGCAGCTGCTGGCGGAGTGCCGTCTGCTCGGCGGCTGCGCGACGGGCGACGCGAAGGCGACCGGCGGCTACGCGCTGCCGGCGCGCTACGTCATCCACACGGTCGGCCCAATCTGGCGCGGCGGCGGCGAGGGCGAGGCGGAGTTGCTCGCGTCGTGCCACCGGCGCGCGCTCGAGCTCGCCGCGGAGCTCGATTGCCGGACGGTCGCGTTCCCCGCGATCTCGACGGGCGTGTACGGCTATCCCGTCGAGCTCGCGGCGCCCGTGGCGATCGCCGCGGTGCGCGAGGCGCTCGCGCCACCGGTCGAGACGGCGCGGTTCGTCCTCTTCAGCGAGGGGCACCTCGCCACGTTCGAGGCGGCGCTCGCGTGAACACCGTCGAGACCGTGCGCGGCCCGGTGGCGCTCGACGCGCTCGGCCCGGCGCTGATGCACGAGCACATCTTCGTGCTCAGTCCCGAGGCGCTCCAGAACTACGGCCACGTGTGGGGGCCGAGCTACTGGGACGAGGAGGTGCGCGTCGCCGACGCGATCGAGAAGCTGCGTGCGCTGCGCGCGAGCGGCATCGAGACGCTCGTCGACCCGACGGCGCCGGGGCTCGGCCGCTACATCCCGCGCATCCAGCGCGTGAACGCCGAGGTCGATCTCAACATCATCGTCGCCTCGGGGGTCTACGCGTTCCTCGAGCTGCCGAACTTCTTCGGCTACCGCAGCCCGGAGGCGATCGCGGAGTTCTTCGTGCGCGAGATCCGCGAGGGGATCGACGACACCGGCGTGAAGGCGGCGTTCCTCAAGTGCGCCGTCGAGCAGCACGGCCTCGTCGGCGACGTGCCGCGCATCCTCGCAGCGATCGCGCTGGCCGCCGTCGAGACGGGGGCGCCGGTGATGGTGCACACGAACGCGGCCGCGAAGACGGGCCTGCTCGCGCTGGACGCATTGACGAAGCACGGCGTCGACCCGGAGCGGATCGTGATCGCGCACGCCGGCGACAGCAACGACCTGGAGTATCTGAAGGCGATCGCCGCGACGGGCGCGATGCTCGGCTGCGACCGGTTCAACATCCCGCACTTCAATCCCGACGAGAACCGGATCGAGACGCTCGTGAAGCTGCTCGAGCTCGGCTACGGCGACCGGATCCACCTCGGCCACGACGGTGCGTGCTTCTACGACTTCATGACCGGCGACCCGAACTTCGCGAACGAGAAGCCGGACTACTTGCACATCGGGAGGACGATCGTTCCGGCGCTGCTCGCGGCCGGCGTCGCGCAGGAGCAGATCGACGCGATCTTCACCGGCGCTCCGCGCCGCTTCTTCGCCCCCGCGTGACACGGGACCTGTCCCGAAGATTGGGGTCAGGCCCAGGGACGGGTCCTGCGCGGGCCTGTCTCCAAGTTCGGGGTCAGGCACCGGGACCGGTCCTGCGCAGGCCCGTCTCGAGCCAGGGGTCGTCCGAGTCTCCGAGGCCGGGAAACTCGAGCCCGAGCCATCCCCGGCGCCTACCGCGCTTTCCCGTGGTCGCCGCAGCCTCTCGCTCATCGGAGCCGCAGGCTAATCGCTCGCGGGGACGGCGGAGAGTGTGACGGGGCCGCATGCTCGCGGCCCCGTCACGGCACGGTCCTACGGACGGAGGACGATGCGGGCGGGGATGCGGCCGGCGTCGACGTCCGCGATCGCCTCGTTCACGTCGGCGAGCGGGCGCTCCTCGAGGATCACGCGCGTCTTGCCGGCGGCGTGGAGCTCGAACACCTCGCGGAGATCGAGCCGCGTCCCGACGATCGAGCCGACGACGGTGATCCCGTTGAGGACGGTTTCGAAGATCGGCAGCTGCACGTAGTTGTCTGCCGGAAGCCCGACGAACACGAGCGTGCCGCGCCGGCGGAGCGAGCCGTACGCCTGCTCGACCGCACGCGGGGAGACCGCCGTCGCGATCGCCTGGTTGGCGCCGCCGAGCTTCTGGATCGCGGCGACAGGGTCTTCCTTCGCCGCGTTGACCGTGAACTCCGCGCCGAGCTCGCGGGCGAGCTCGAGCTTCTCGTCGTGGATGTCGACCGCGATGACGCGGCCGCCGGCGATCGACGCATACTGCACCGCGAGGTGGCCCAGGCCGCCGATGCCGAACACGGCGACGAGGTCGGACGAGCGCGTGCCGCCGACCTTGACGGCCTTGTAGGTCGTGACGCCGGCGCACGTCAGCGGCGACGCCTCGACCGGGTCGATGCCCGCCGGGACGCTCACGACGTACTTCGCGAACGCCTTCGCGTACTCGGCGAAGCTGCCGTCCATCGTGTACCCCATCATCTGCTGGTCGGGGCAGAGCGTCTCCCAGCCGGAGATGCAGTACTCGCAGACCCCGCAGGCATAGCCGAGCCACGGCAGCGCGACGCGCTCACCGACCGACACTTCGGTGACGCCCGCGCCGAGGGCGGAGACGATGCCGACGCCCTCGTGACCGGGCGTGAAGGGCGGATTGGGCTTCACGGGCCAGTCGCCGTGCGCGGCGTGGATGTCCGTGTGGCAGAGCCCGCAGCTTTCGATCTTGACGACGATCTCGCCCGGCCCCGGTGTGGGGATCGCCCTGTCCTCGAGCGAGATGGGCTCGGTGAAGCTGCGCACGACCGCGGCGCGCATCGTCCCGGTTTTCGCGCCGGCGCCGAGCGCCGCCTCATTCATGACTGCCATGTGCCACTCCTTGGTTGGAGGATCCGCGACGAGCGTACGAAGACGGCGCGCGCACGGCGTCCGGCGGTTCGCGCAACCGGTTGCGGACAACCCGCAACACCGTCAGGCGTCGGACAGCGCGAGCGAGGTGATGTGCTCGGCGATCGCCATGCTCGACGTCGCGCCCGGCGACGGCGCGTTGCGCACCGCGGTGACGGGGCCGAGGCGATTGATGCGGAAGTCGTCGACCAGTGACCCGTCGGGGTCGAGCGCCTGCGCGCGCACGCCCGCCGGCGCGGGCACGAGATCGTCGACGGACACCTCGGGGACATAGCGCTGTGCCTCCACGGCGAACGCGCGCTTCGAGAGCGAGCCGCGCAGCTCGTGCGCGGCCATCCGCCAGTGGCGCCGCGCGAGCGTGCGAAGGCCGCGGTAGGCGAGCGTGTCGAGCGCGTCGCCGAGCCGGAGGTCGCGCCGCCGGTAGCCCTCGCGCGCGAGCGCGAGCACCGCATTCGGGCCGACGTCGACGCCGCCGTGCACGCGGTTCGTGAAATGCACCCCGAGGAACGGGTACGCGGGATCGGGCACGGGATAGAGGAGGCCGCGCACGAGGTCGTGCCGCTCGGGCCGCAAGCGGTAGTACTCGCCGCGGAAGGGGACGATACGAGGCTCGCGCGCGTCACCCGCGAGCCGCGCGACGCGGTCCGACTGGAGCCCGGCGCAGAGCACCAGCCGGTCGAGCTCGAAGCTCTCGGCGCGCGTCTCGACGCGAACGGCGCTCGCCCGGGTTGCGATCCGCGTCACCTCCGCGCCGAAGACGATCGATCCCCCCGCGGCGCGAACGTCATCGGCGAACGCCTGCGCGACCGCGCGGTAGTCGGTGATCGCGGTCGTCGGCGAGAGGAGGCCGGCGATGCCCGCCGCATGCGGCTCCAACTCCTGGAGCTCGTCGCGCTCGAGCCACCGCAAGCCGGGGACGCCGTTCTCGGTGCCGCGGCGCTCGAGCTCGCGCAGCCGCGCGATCTCCGTGTCGTCGAGGGCGACGACGAGCTTGCCGCATTCGCGTACGGGGATCGCGCGCTCCTCGCAGTACGGGCGCAACAGCTCGACGCCTTGTCGGCACAGGCGCGCCTTCAGCGAGCCGGGGGCGTAGTAGATGCCCGCGTGGACGACGCCGCTGTTGCGACCGGTCTGATGGAGCGCGACGTCGGCTTCCTTCTCGAGCACGGTCACGGTCGCGTCCGGCTCGAGCTCGGCGAGCCGCCGCGCGACGGCGAGCCCGATGATGCCCGCGCCGACGACCCCGATTCGCCTGACCGTCACCGCTCGGTTCTACTGCCTTGCGGGAGCGGGGCGGTGCCGCCCGACGATCGCGGCCGTATCGATCCCGTGCGGCAGCGTCCCGTACGCCGAGCCCGTCCGCGCCCGGAAGGCGTCCGCGACCGCGGCCGGCGCGTGGCGCACGAGCAGTGACGCCTGGAGGGCGAGCGCGAGCTGCTCCACCGCGCGCCGAGCGCCGGCTTCGTCCGCCTCGGCTGCGGCCTGCTCGGCCGTCTTGCGCAGGGCGGCGTCGCCGGCGAGTGCGATCTCGTCGAGCAGCGCCTCGAGCGACTCCGGCTCCCGCCGGAGCGCGCGCAGCACGTCGAGGCAGACGACGTTCCCGGACCCTTCCCAGATCGACTGGAGCGGCTGCTGCCGGTAGAGCCGCGGCATGCCGGACTCCTCGACGTAGCCGTTGCCGCCGAGGCATTCGAGCGCCTCCGCCGCGTGGGCCGGGCCGCGCTTGCAGATCCAGTACTTCGCGATGGCGGTCGCGATCCGCGCGAACGCCGCCTCGCGCGCGTTCGTCGCGCGCCGGTCGTAGGCGCGGGCGAGCCGCAGCGCGGTCACCGTCGCCGCCTCCGACTCGAGGCAGAGATCGGCGAGCACGTTCTGCATCAACGGCTGGTCGACGAGCAGCGCGCCGAACGCGGACCGGTGCGCGGCGTGGTGCGTTGCCTGCTCGACCGCCTGCCGCATCGCCGCCGTCGTCCCGAGCACGCAGTCGAGCCGCGTGTGGACGACCATCTCGACGATCGTCCGGACGCCGCGCCCCTCCTCGCCGACGATCCGCGCCGTGGCGCCCAGGAGCTCGATCTCGCTCGACGCGTTCGAGCGGTCGCCGAGCTTGTCCTTCAGCCGCTGGATGTGGAAGCCGTCGCCGCGAGGCATCAGGAAGCAGGAGAGGCCGCCGGGCGCTTGCGCGAGCACGAGGAAGACGTCGCACGCCGGCGCCGAGCAGAACCACTTCGCGCCGTCCAGCAGGTACTCGTCGCCGCCGACCGGCCGCGCGGTCGTCGTGTTGACGCGGACGTCGGAGCCTCCCTGCCGTTCGGTCATCGCCATCCCGCAGAGAGCGCCGTCGCCGTACACGGTCGACGTCAGCAGCGGCTCCCATTCGGCGGCGAGGTGCGGCGCCACAGCGCGCAGTGCCGGCACGGCCGCGTGCGTCATCGACATGGGGCACCCGTGTCCCGCCTCCACCTGGGCGGCGAGCATGAAGAGCGCGGCGCGCGCGACGTGAGCGCCCTCGCGGTCGGCCGTCCACGAGAGCGAGTGGAGGCCGTGCGCGAGCGAGAGCCGCAGCATGTCGTGCCAGGCGGGATGGAACTCGATCTCGTCGATCCGCTCGCCGTAGCGGTCGTGCGTGCGCAGCTTCGGCGCGTTCTCGTTCGCGAGCCGTCCCCACTCGAGCGGCTCGCCGGTGAGGATCCGGCCGAAGCTCGAGCACCGCTCCGCCGCCCAGCCGCCGCCCTCGCGCTCGAGCGCCTCGACGAGCGGCCGGTTGCATTCGAACAGGTCGTGCCCGGCGAGCGGAGGGACCTGGTTCGCGGCGGCCGTCGACGGGATCGTCGCCATGCCGGGACCTTATGCAGTCGCCGCGGCCTTCGCCGCTCGATGGAGCGCCCGCGGAAGCGGGTGTCCACATCGCGTACGCACGAGGCGTCCATATATGTTTCAAATAGTCAATATCGGACCACAATGATCATTCGCGCGAACACCACCTCATGACCAAGCTCCTGACAGGGTTCATCGTCGTCGGTGCTTTGCTCGTCGTCCTCGGGGGCGGGGCGCGTACGAGCACGGTCAGCCACGTCACCGCCAAGAGCGGTTCCGGCTCGGGCTTCACGAAGCTGTACGACCGCACCCTCACCCGCAGTAGCGCGACGATCGACACCGGCCCGCATGCCATCCCCGACCGTTACGCGGTCCTGACCGTGTGGATCATCGCCCGGACGGACGCCCGCGCTCACGGTGACGGAGTCAGCGGGGGGACGCTCGTCCCGATCTACGTCACCGTCAACGGCGACAACGGCCCGCACTACGACTTCGCATACGTCGTTCAGGGGGGCTACGGCACGTTCGGCCACGGCGCGCTGACGGCACAGACCTCCTGGGAGATGACGGCGCACGGCAGCGGAGGCACCGACTACCCAGCCGTCGATCGCTTCACCATTCCCGATTACGCCTCGACGGTGTTCGGCAAGGTTGGCGAAGAGACGACGGCGTCCCCGAACGGCGGCGCTGCTGGTGACTCCGAAGTCGTGCTCAAGACTCTCGGCTGGCGCGGCCGCGACGCCGTGAACCGGCTGACCGTGAGAACCGGTGGGAAGAGCAAGCTCGTGGCGGGCTCCCGCCTGCTCGTCTACGGCGGGGCCGGCTGACGCGGCTCGTGTTACGACGCTGGCCCGAAAGTCGGGGTCAGGCCCTCGGACAGGTCCAGAGCGTCTCGAAACGGGTCAGGCGGCCCCCGGACATGTCCGACGCGAGTCGCGCCTGAAGACGCTCGTCGCCGCGACCGGCATGCGCGGGCGCGGCACACAACGGCTTGCCGGCAGCAGACGAACCGATCGAAGTCGTCATGGCATCGGCGGAGCCGAAGCCGGACTTCGATCGGGAGTGGGCGGAACCAGACATTGCGCAAACCACGGTGTGGTCGTGGAACCCACGGCGATAAGGGTGGAGTGATGTTCGGGATATAACGGTCGCCGAGGCTTGACGATCCTGGTCTAGCTGCGGCGGTTCACTTCTGCGGTTTCGAACATCCACCGGTGTCCTTCGAGGTCCTCAACCCGGTAGAGCCGGCCGCGCGGTGAGTCCTCGGGCTCGCTGAGGATCCGCGCGCCGGCCGCCCGCGCCCGCTCGGCGTGTTCGTCGACGTCGGCCACGAGGACGAACACGCCATCGACCAGGTAGGGCGTGTCGTGCATGCGCGCCACGAGGTCGACCTGCTCGCGCAATCGCAGCGGCGACACGTATCCAGGCGGACAGCCAAGGAAGATTAGGCCATCGCCGCACCCCAGCGTAACGTGCCCCACCGCTCCGTCCTCCTCGAACCTGTCCACCTCCGCGAACCCGAACGCACTCACGAGCCAGTCCGCCGCGCCCGCAATGTCCTCGTAGGCTACGAACGGCACGACATCAGCCATCGTCGCCCTCCCGGCGCAGCGGCCGGCCGAGCAGCCAGTGGTGTCCGTGCGGGTCGATCACGCGACCCTGGCGCATCCCGTACGGCTGGTCGGCGACCGGGAACAGCTCACGCGCTCCAGCGGCGACCGCCCGGGCCTGCGCTGCGTCAGGATCGGTGACGTGAATGCTGATGCGGACCGTCGTCCCGCCGGCCGTCTCCGGACTTGGGGTGTCGAGATCCGGGCGCTCGCTTGCGACCCCCAGAGGATGGCCGTCGATTTCGAGCTGCGCGACAGCCGTCCCATCCGGAGCTTTGTGGCGTTCCGCGACTTCGACTGCGCCGAACGCCTCGCGGTAGAAGTCGACGGCCGCAGCGACATCGCGGACCGAGAGAAATGGATAGAGCCTGCTGATGGGTTCCATGCCGCGAGACTAGGCGGCGCGCGCGGTGGTGTCTTGGAGAAATGTTTCCGGCGTCCGTCCCGTGATGCGGCGGAACTCGGCGATCAGATGCGACTGGTCGGCGAAGCCACATTCATAGGCGAGCTCGCCCCACGGCCTCGTGCCCGCGAGGGCGCGGGCGCGCTCGAAACGGAGTAGACGCGCGAGCGTCTTCGGCGACAGCCCGAGCCCGTCGCGAAAGCGTTCGACGATCCGACGCCGACTCCAGCCGAGTTCGGTGGCGAGAGCGCCGACGCGGACGCGGCCGTGGCTTTCCTGGAGCCGTCGCCAAGCCCAGCTCAGATCCTCCGGGGGCTGTGCATCGACGAGCCGCCGGGAGAGCATGTTCTCCAGGAGCGCGAAGCGTGCATCCCAGCCATGCGCGGCCGCGAGCCGTTCCGCGAGAAACGGTTCGTCGAGTACGTCCTCGAGCGGAACGGATCGGTTCGCGAACTCGTGCAGCGGCCTGCCGACGAGGGAGCGGGCAGCGAGCGGATCCAGGTCGAGCTGCATCCCGAACGACCGGCCGGGATGCTCGGTCGTCACCTGCTGCTCGTGCAGACCCGCGATGAACGAGGTGTGGCGCTGCCCGTCGATTAGCCAGTGCTCCTCGAAGGTGAGGACGAGGACGACGCTCGCGCCCGGTCCTTCCCGTGCCTGCTCCGGCGCCGGCGTGCGCTGCGTGAACCCGCAAATCCGGACCGCCTTGCCGGCGAGAACACCGTCCGGACGCCGTTCCACCAGCATGCGGACGAATGCTACAAGCCTGCTCTTCAGGCTCGCGCTCGCAGCAACAAGCTCACCGATTTGTCGCTGACACGCTGCTGACCCACCGCTGACCGAGCGCCCGTACCTGGGCGCATCTGCTCGGATTCTGTAAATCCTCCATACAGCCTGTG
>DASYGK010000068.1:0-10794 GCA_035999905.1 Gaiellaceae bacterium
GTTGAAGTTCGTCGCCGAGCCCGTGAGGCCGGCGCCGTTTGTCGCGGTGACGGCGCCGGTGCCGGTGGGGGAGGCGCCGGTGAAGGTGTAGGCGCCGGCGGCGTTGCTCCAGCCGGTGCCCGCGACTGCGCCGTAGTTGTAGGAGGCGACGTTCGTGTCGGCGTCGGTCGAGCCGCTCGCGGTGACGGTGAAGCCGCCGGCGCTGCCGCTCTTCGTGTACACGGTCGCGCTCGAGCCGCCGGGCCAGTACGCGTTCGTGAGGGAGCCGAAGCTGAAGCCGGCCGCCGACGGCGCCGACGGGGCCGTCGTGTCGACCTTCACCGTGGTCGTCAGGGTGGCGGCGTTGCCGACGTTGTCGGTGCCGGTGAGCGTGAGCAGGTAGCAGTTGCCGCTGGCGACGGTCTGCGAAGTGGTGCCGGTGATCGTCGCCGGTGCGCCGTAGCCCGAGCAGGTGTTGCCGGAGAGGGTGCCCGTCGCCATCGTGAGCGTCGAGCTCGCAAGGCCCGATGCCGTTGCGGTCTGTGTCTCGGCGTAGTCGGTGCGGCTGTTGATCGTCAGCGTCGTGCCCGCGGTGAGGAAGCTCGTCGAGCCGCCGCCGGTCGCCGCGGTGCTGTTGGCGGTGAAGGCGCCGCCGGTGGGCGCGGTCGAGTCGGACTGCGCCGTGAAGGTCGTGCCGCTGCCCGCGGTGCCGGCGCCGTTCGTCGCGGTGACGCTGCTCGTGCCCGTGGGCGAGGCCGCCGTGAAGGTGAATGCGCCCGCCGCGTTGCTCCAGCCGGTGCCCGCGATCGCGCCGTATGTATAGGACGCGATCCCCGTGTCGGCGTCGGTCGCCCCGGAGGCGCTCGCCGTGA
Organism: Gaiellaceae bacterium; assembly: GCA_035999905.1. Taxonomy (GTDB): domain Bacteria; phylum Actinomycetota; class Thermoleophilia; order Gaiellales; family Gaiellaceae; genus Palsa-739. The sequence continues at coordinate 852 of DASYGK010000068.1, forward strand.
AGCCGCCGGCGCTGCCGCCCTTGACGTAGACGATCGAGCCGCTGCCGGGGAAGTACGCGTTCGTGAGCGACGAGAACCCGAAGCCGGCGGCCGACGGTGCCGACGGCGCCGTCGTGTCGACCATCACGGTCGTGCGCACGCTCGCCGAGTTGCCGACGTTGTCGGTGCCCTTGAGGATCAGCAGGTAGCAGTTGCCGCTCGCGACCGTCTGGCTCGTGGTGCCGGTGATCGTCGACGGCGCTCCGTAGCCGCCGCACGTGTTACCCGTCAGCGATGCCGTCTGCATCGTCAGCACCGAAGACGCGAGGCCTGATGCCGTGGCCGTCTGCGTCTCGGCGAAGTCGGTGCGGCTGTTGATGGTCAGCGTCGTGCCGGCGGTCACGTAGCTCGACGTCCCACCGATGCTCGCCGCGGTGCCGTTCGCGGTCACCGCGCCGCCGGTCGGTGCGGTCGAGTCGGCCTGGGCGGTGAAGCTCGTGCTCGACCCCGTCAGGCCTGCGCCGTTCGTCGCGGTGACCGCGCCGGTGCCGGTGGTCGACGACGTCGTATAGCTGTACGCGCCGGCGGCGTTGCTCCAGCCGGTGCCGGCGACCGCGCCGTAGTTGTAGGAGGCGATCCCCGTGTCCGCGTCCGTCGCGCCGCTCGCCGTCGCGGTGAAGCTGCCGGCGATCCCGGGCTGGAAGTAGACGATCGAACCGGCACCGGGCCAGTACGCGTTCGCGCTCAGGCCGCTGAAGCTGAACGAGCCGGGAGCCGACGGGTTCGTGGAGTCGACCTTCACGGTGGTGCTCAGCGTCGCCGCGTTGCCGACGTTGTCGGTGCCGGTGAGCGTGAGCAGGTAGCAGTTGCCGCTCGCGACGGTCTGGCTCGTGGTGCCGGCGATCGTGGCGGGAGCGCCGTAGCCCGAGCAGGTGTTCCCCGACAGGGTGCCGGTCGCCATCGTGAGGGTGGAGGAGAGGAGGCCTGCCGCGGTTGCGCTCTCGGTCTCCGTGTAGTCGGTGCGGCTGTTGATCGTCAGCGTCGTGCCGGCGGTGATGTAGCTCGAGGAGCCGCCGCCGGTCGCCGCCACGCCGTTCGCAGAGAAAGCGCCGCCGGCCGGCGCCGTCACGTCACGGACGAACGTGAGGGTCGTGTTGAGGTTGTTGGAGTTGTCGTCGCTCGCCGTCACGGTCGCGTTTCCCGGCGCGGCGAGGTTCGTGCTCGCGACGGTGAAGACGCCGGACGTGTAGGTGCCGGACGACTGGTAGTTCGTCGTACCGCCGGTGCCGGTGAACCCGGTCGTGGCGAGCGTCGGGAACGCGACCTGGTTCGGGCCGGACTGCGCGTCGACCGGGACGGAGTTGACCGTGAACGTCGAGCTCGCCCCGCCCGGAACGGAGTAGTAGTAGTAACAGGTGGCCGTCGCGCAGGTCTGGTTGCCGCTGTTGAACGTGCTGTTGTCGAAGTACTGCAGCGTCGGGTTCGCAGTCTTGTTCAGCGACAACGTGTCGGCCGACGGAACGGTTCCGTCCGGCCTCAGCACGACGAGGTTGCCGACACTTCGGCTCGTGTTCGCGCCGGAGGACACGTTCACGCTCGTATAGGCGCAGCCGCCAACGGTGGCGCATGTGTAGTCCCAGTCGGCGATCGCGAACGGCGCTGCGCTGTTGCGCTCGTTGCGCTGCGTGAAGTTTCCGACCGGCGTCGACATCGCGGGCGCGGTGGCGAACGCGTTGTTCGCGGCGATCGCCGCGAAGCCGATGCCGATGTGGTTCTGCGGCCAGCTGCCGACCGCGATGCTCGCGTTGGCCAGCCGGAAGTTCGCGTTCGTTGCGACGCTCGTGTACGCGGTGCCGGTCGTGAGCGCCGGGCTCGTCGAGTCCATGCCGGCATAGACGGCGACGGTGACGCCGCCGTTGCCGCCTCCGGTCCAGCTGGCACCGACCGTCTTGCTGAAGTCCGTCGAGGTGGCGCGCGACCACCAGGTCTGCTGCTTGGTGAACGACGAGGCGTTCGACGCCGTGAGCGTGTTGGTCATCGTCACGCCGTTGACGGTCGGCGCGGTGATCGTCGCCGCGGCGGTCACCGCGACGTGGACGATGATCAGGTCGCCCGTCTGGACGGTCGCGGGAAGCGCCGACGTCGTGAGCGGCGTGACGCCGATCGCAGCGGACTCGGCGAACCCGCGGCTCGCCATCGGGTCGATCGTGTACGGGAGCGACAGCTTGCTGTCGTCGAGGGCCAGCGTGAGCAGCGAGCCCTTCGCGTTCTGGGAGAGCGACCAGTGCGAGCCCTTCGGCGTCACGTCCTTGCCCGAGCCGTCGAAGATCTTCACCGGCAGGAGGTTCAGGTCGAGCAGCCGGTGCGTGGCCGGGTCGATGAAGCCGACGTAGCCGTTCGGGCTGACGCGGGGCCGGAGGAACGTGTTGAGCTGCCACGTCCAGACGTGCTTGCCGACGTGCCGGTCGACCGTGATCAGATGCTCGGCGAGAGAGCCGTTCACGGTGACCGCCTCGTGCCCGAACGGTGTCGTCCGGAGCGTGCCGTGCGCGTACCGCTTCCACGGCCCGCCGGTCAGCCCGGTCGCGGCGATCCCGAGCGCGGCGAGGCCGTCGCTTGCGTACGTGAATCCGTGGTCGCCGATCGCGACCCGGAGGTGGGGCGCCGGCTTCCTGACGAGGGACGCCGAGCGCTGCGGCGCGCCCAGTGCCTTCGTCAGGAAAGCCGGCGTGGCGGAGGGCACCGCGCGATGGCCCGGGAGAGTGGCGAGCTCGAAGAGGCCGAACGCGGTGCCGAGGACGGCGAGGAGAAGCGCCGTGAAGGCGAGCTTGTGCCGGAACGTGCGACCGCCCTCGGTGGGTACCGAGGGGTCCGCGGATCGCCGCATTTTCGGGAAGCTCGCCATGTCCTTCCGCGTGCGCCTTGCACGCGTCTCCATTGCTGGGAATCGGCATCCGGAGGCCCCCGGGGAAAGGACTTTCGAGGGACAAATGCGTATTTGCCGCGCGAAATCCCCCGAAAGGGGCACGGCATTTGCGCGAATCGGGTGCCGGGGCGGCCTTGCGCGCTCACCCTCGTCGCGGTCGGGCCTTCGCGTCGGTGGGTGGACGGCGCGGCCGGAAACCGCGATCTAACCCTCGAGTCGAGGGTTAGAATGGGCTCGTTCGGCACCGGTTCGCGACGAGGTCGTTCATATACTTTCGAGCGTGGCCGCGACGGACGATCGAAGCACCCGCGCGGCGGGCCTCGACGCGTGGCGCGAGCTCTACGACGCGAAGCCGGAGCGGTCGGGCGAGCTCTTCTCGACGATGTCGGGGATCGAGAACGAGCCGCTCTCGACGCCGGAGTCGGTGGAGGTCGATTACGACCGCGACCTCGGGTATCCGGGCGTGTTCCCGTTCACGCGCGGGGTCTATCCGTCGATGTACCGCGGGCGCCTCTGGACGATGCGGCAGTTCGCCGGGTTCGGGACGGCGGAGGAGACGAACGAGCGCTTCCGGTATCTCCTCGAGCACGGCCAGACGGGGCTCTCGACGGCGTTCGACATGCCCACCCTGATGGGCTACGACTCGGACCACGCGCGCTCTGAGGGGGAGGTCGGCCGGGAGGGCGTGGCGGTCGACTCGCTCGAGGACATGCGGACGCTGTTCGACGGGATCCCGCTCGGCGACGTGTCGACCTCGATGACGATCAACTCGCCCGCGGCGATGCTGCTCGCGTTCTACGTCTGCGTCGGCGAGGAGCAGGGGGTGCAGCGGGAGCGTCTGCGCGGGACGATCCAGACGGACATCCTCAAGGAGTACATCGCGCAGAAGGAGTTCATCTTCCCGCCGGAGCCGTCGATGCGGCTGGTGACCGACATGGTGGAGTTCACCGCGCGGGAGATGCCGTTGTGGCATCCGATCTCGATCTCCGGCTACCACATCCGCGAGGCCGGCTCGACAGCCGCGCAGGAGCTCGCGTTCACGCTGGCGGACGGGTTCACGTACGTCGAGTGGGCGCTCGAGCGCGGCCTCGACGTCGACGAGTTCGCGCCGCGGCTGTCGTTCTTCTTCAACGCGCACCTCGACTTCTTCGAGGAGATCGCGAAGTACCGCGCCGCGCGGCGGATCTGGGCGACGCTGATGCGTGGCAAGTACGGAGCCAAGGATCCACGCTCGTGGCTGATGCGCTTCCACACCCAGACCGCCGGTGTCTCGCTGACCGCGCAGCAGCCGGAGGTGAACCTCGTCCGCACGGCGATCGAGGCGCTCGCCGCGGTGCTCGGCGGCACCCAGTCGCTGCACACGAACAGCTTCGACGAGGCATTGGCGCTCCCGACCGAGCACGCGGTCCGGCTCGCGCTGCGCACCCAGCAGGTGATCGCGCACGAGACCGGTGTCGTCAACACGATCGATCCCCTCGGCGGCTCCTACCACGTCGAGCAGCTCACGAACGAGCTCGAACGGCAGGCGTACGAGTACTTCGACCGGATCGAGAAGCTCGGCGGCGTCGTCGCGGCGATCAAGGAGAACTTCTTCCAGCGCGAGATCGCCGAGGCGTCGTTCCGCTACCAGTCCGAGGTCGAGTCATCCCAGCGCATCGTCGTCGGCGTCAACAAGTACGTGCAGGACGACGAGACGCCGATCGACATCCTCAAGGTCGACGCCGCTCTCGAGCAGAAGCAGATCGACCGCGTTCGCGCAATGCGCGCCGGCCGCGACAGCGCCGCCGCCGAGACGACGCTCGCGCGTCTCAAGGACGACGCCGCCCATGACGGCCGCAACCTGATGGGCCCCATCGTCGACGCAGCGAAAGCCGGCGTCACCATGGGCGAGATGTGCGACGCCCTCCGAGACGTCTGGGGCGTATGGCGCGAGACACCGGTCTTCTGAGCATGCGTGCGATCGAGAAGTGGGCGCCGTGGGTCGCAGGCGCCGTGCTCGTCGCGGGCATCGTCGCGTTCGCCGTGACGCGTCTCGACAACGGCGCCTCGACGCCGCCGCACCGCAAGGCGCCGCTCTCGGCCGCGGAGCGGCGCGTCGCACTGGAGTTCGTCACGGCCGCAGTCGGTCGCAGTGACCTCCCTCGTGCGTGGGACCTCGCCGCGCCCGAGCTGAAGCAGGGCATGTCGCGCGACGAGTGGAACGCCGGGACGATCCCCGTGGTCCCGTATCCCGTCGCGCAGGCGAGAACGCTGCTGCGTCCGATCAGCTCGTTCACCGACACGGGGGAGCTACGCGTCACGTTCGTCCCGCGCGCCGGTGCGGCGACGCGTCCCGCCGCGTTCACGCTCGACCTGCGGAAGCTCGACGGGCGCTGGCTCGTCAGCGCCTGGGTGCCCGCGTCCAGCATCGGTCCCGCGTCCGGCAAATAGACTGCACGCCATGACGGGAAAGATCAGAGTCGTCGTCGCGAAGCCGGGCCTCGACGGTCACGACCGCGGCGCGAAGATCATCGCGCGCGCATTGCGCGACGCAGGCATGGAGGTCATCTACACCGGCCTTCATCAGACACCGGAGCAGATCGTCGAGACCGCGATCCAGGAAGACGCGGATGCGGTTGGCATCTCGATCCTCTCCGGCGCGCACATGACGCTCGTGCCGCGCATCCTCGAACTGCTGCGCAAGGACGGCGCGGAGGACGTGGTCGTCGTCGTGGGAGGAACGGTGCCGCAGGACGACGCCGACGAGCTGAAGCGGCAGGGCGTCGCCGCGGTGTTCGGCCCCGGCGCGTCGACGACGGAGATCGTCGACTTCCTCAAGGGCGCCGTTCCCGCGTGAGCGTCGAGAGTGCCCGCGACGGCGCGGTCGCGATCGTGACGATCGACCGCCAGGACGCGTTGAACGCACTCGACGTCGCGACGCTGACCGAGCTGCGCGACCGGCTGCGCGAGCTCGCCGGCGACACGGCCGTACGCGCCGTCGTGCTCACCGGCGCAGGCGAGAAGGCATTCGTCGCCGGCGCCGACATCAAGTACATGAGCGGGCTCGATCCCGAGGGCGCGAAAGGCTGGGGCGCGCTCGGCCACGAAGCGGGTCGCCTGCTCGAGACGATGCCGAAGCCGACGATCGCTGCGATCAACGGCTTCGCGCTCGGCGGCGGCTGCGAGCTCGCGCTGGCGTGCGACATCCGCTACGCGTCGTCGCGCGCGAAGCTCGGGCAGCCCGAGATCAACCTCGGCATCGTCCCCGGGTGGGGGGGCACGCAGCGGCTCGCGCGCATCTGCGGGCTCGGCGTTGCGAAGGAGCTCGTCTACACCGGGCGCACGATCGACGCGGACGAGGCGCTGCGCATCGGTCTGGTCAATGCGATCGCCGACCCGGTGCTCGACCACGCGCTCGCGACCGCGCACGAGCTCGCCGCGAAGAGCCCGGTCGCCCTCTCGCTCGCGAAACGGCTCTGCAACCTCACGCTCGGCGTCGACCACGCGGGCGGCCTCGAGACCGAGGCGGACGAGTTCGGCGCGCTCTTCGCGAGCGAGGACGCGAAAGAAGGCCTCGCAGCCTTCGTCGCCAAGCGCGCTCCGAGCTTCACCGGCCGCTAAGAGCTGAGGCGAAGTCCGGGGAAGGAGTCCGCGCCCGGGCGGGGTAAATGGTCGTCTATGCGCTTCCGGCTCGTATGCGCGGGAGTGCTCGCGGCAGGCCTGGCGGCAGCCGCGCCCGTGGGCGCCACAAACCCGCAACACGCAGGTCTTCAGGTCGCGCTTCGCGCGCAGGGCCTCTATCTCGGGCCGATCGACGCGATCGTCGGGCCGCGCACGCTCGCGGCAGTCCGCGCCTTCCAGCGCTCGCACGGCCTCCCCGTCACGGGTCTCGCGGACGCGCGCACGCGCCGCGAGCTCGGGCCGCTCGGCACCCCGCTCTTCGGTGCGCGGCCGCTGATGCACGGGCGGTTCGGCTGGGACGTTGCCGTGCTGCAGTACCTCCTCAACAAGCGCGGCATCGCCGTGCCCGTCAACGCCTACATGGACAAGCCGACGGTGCGCGGTGTGCGCCGGTACCAGCGCTCGCTCCATCTCAAAGCCGATGGCGTCGCCGGCCCTGCGACCTTCGCCGCGCTCGGATTGCAGACGCGCGTTCCCGTGCGCTCCGTCGTCGCCCCGGTGACGCTGCCGCGCTACGTCGTGAAGCCGGGCGACTCGCTGATCGCGATCGCGCGCAAGAAGGGAATCTCACTCTCCGCGCTCACACACCTGAACAAGCTCAACCCGGCGCACCCGCTGCTGATCGGTACGCAGCTCCGCATTCCCGCCGCGGTCGCGTCGGCGCCGACGGCGGTCTCCGCGTCGAACGCTGCGGACGTTCGCTCGTCGATCGACCGCTGGGCCGCCCACTACGGGATCGACGCGAGTCTCGCGCGCGCCCTCGCTTGGATGGAGTCGGGATACAACAACAGCGTCGTCTCCTCGGTCGGCGCGCAGGGCGTGATGCAGCTTCTGCCGTCGACGTGGGACTACGTCGAACGCGTCCTCATCGGGCACAAGGTGGAGCACAGCGCCGACGGGAACGTCCACGTCGGGCTCGCCTACCTCCACCACCTGCTGGCGGCCTTCGGCGGCAACGAGAAGCTCGCCCTCGCGGGCTGGTACCAGGGCGAGCGCGCCGTCAAGAAGGTGGGCACCTACAAGGTGAGCAAGGTCTTCGTGGCCGACGTGCTCGCCTTGCGCGACCGCATGTAACTCGGCCTCGGTAGGATCGCGGCCGCATGAAGATCGCCGTCTGCGTCAAGCACGTCCCCGAGGGGAACTCGAAGATCGATGCCGGCTCGAAACGGCTCGATCGCTCCGGCGAGGGCTCGCTCAACCACTTCGACGCGAACGCGGTCGAAGAGGCGCTCCGGCTGAAGGGCGACTCGGACACCGAGGTCGTCGTGGTGTCGATGGGGCCCGAGAAGGCCGCCGACTCGCTGCGCAAGGCGCTCGCGATGGGCGCCGACCGCGCGGTGCTCGTCACCGACGCCGCGCTTGCCGGCTCCGATCTCCTCGCGACGAGTGCGGTGCTCGCCGCCGTGCTCGAGCGCGAGGGCGCCGAGCTCGTGCTCTTCGGGCAGCAGGCGTCCGACGCCGACGGCGCGGTGCTGTGGGCGGCGGTCGCCGAGCGGCTGCGCCGGCCGGTCGTCTCGCAGGCCGCGGAGCTCACGGTCGACGGCGGCTCCGTACGCGTCAAGCGCCAGACGGAGTTCGGCTACGACGTGATCGAGGCGCCGCTGCCGGCGGTCGTTGCCGTGAGCGACGCGATCAACGAGCCGCGCTATCCGTCGCTGAAGGGGATCATGGGCGCGAAGAAGAAGCCGTCCGAGAGCCTCTCGCTCGCGGAGATCGGCGTCGACGCCGCCGCCGCCGGCGACGCGGGCTCGAAGACGGAGGTGCTCGCGCTCGGCTCGCCGCCGGCGCGCGGGGACGCGAAGAAGATCGAGGACGACGGGAATGCCGCGCAGGCGATCGTCGACTTCCTCGCCGAGAAGAGGTTGGTCTAAGTGCCGACGCTCGTCTTCCTCGAGCACCACGGCAGCGAGCTGCAGAAGGGCTCGCTCGGCGTGCTCGCGAAGGCTGCCTCGCTCGGCGCCGACGTGTCGGCGGTGCTCGTCGGCGCGGGCGTCGGCGCGCTGACAGCGGAAGCCGGCAGCTACGGCGCGTCGAAGGTGCACGTCGCCGAGGACGCGACGCTCGATCCGCCGCTGCCGCAGGCGCGCGTCGACGTGCTCGCGCAGGTCGTGCGCGACGGCGGCTACGACACGGTGCTGTTCGCGAACTCGGTGCTTGCCGCCGACATCGCCGCAGGGCTTGCTGCGCGACTCGACGCCGGGCTGAACTGGGACCTCGTCGACCTGGTCGAGCAGGACGGACGGCTCGTCGGCAAGCGGCCCGCGTTGCAGGACTCGGTGCTCGTCGACGTCGGGTGGCGTTCCGAGCCGCGGCTCGCGCTCTTCCGCGCCGGCTCGTTCGACGCGGCGCCGACCGGCGGCGGCGCGCCGCAGGTCGAGAACGTCGCGGTCTCGCTCGAGGCGCACTCGCAGGCCGCGAAGGTCGTCGACCAGCAGCTCGAGGAGTCGAGCGGCCCGTCGATCGAGGACGCCGACGTGATCGTCGCCGGCGGCCGCGGCCTCGGCAGCCCGGACAAGTTCACGCTCGCCGAGGAGCTCGCGCGCGCGCTCGGCGGTGCGGTCGGTGCGACGCGCGCTGTCGTCGACGCAGGCTGGTATCCGTACGCGGCACAGATCGGGCAGACCGGCAAGACCGTGTCGCCGAAGCTCTACGTCGCGCTCGGGATCTCCGGCGCGATCCAGCACAAGGTCGGCATGCAGAGCTCGAACGTGATCGTCGCGATCAACAAGGACGCGAACGCCCCGATCTTCGAGTTCAGCGACCTCGGCGTCGTCGGCGACCTGCACGAGATCGTTCCCAAGCTCACCGAGCTCCTCAACCAGCGCAAGTCGTGAGCGTCCGCGCCTCCGACTACCCGCCGCCGTTCGACGCGCGCGCGTACGTCGGCGAGCCGACCGATCCGGTCGACGAGCGCATCGAGGTCGGCGTGCTGATCGTCGGCGCCGGGCCTGCGGGGCTCGCGTGCGCGATCCGCCTCGGCCAGCTGCTCGAGGAGCATCCCGATGTCGCGGAGCGGCTCGGCGACGTGCCGGTCGCCGTCGTCGACAAGGGCAAGCAGCCGGGCTCGCATCTGCTGTCCGGCGCCGTCGTCAATCCGCGCTCGCTGCGCAAGCTCTTCGGCGACCGGTACCGGATCGAGGACCTGCCGGGCTACGGCCCGGTGCACGGCGAGGCGGTGTACCTGCTGACGAAGCGCGCGGCGGTGCGCATCCCGCCGCCGCCGACGATGCGCAACCACGGCAACGTCGTCTTCTCGCTCGCCCGGCTCGGGCGCTGGCTCGGCGAGCGGGCGGAGGAAGGCGGGGCGATGATCCTGCCGGAGACGTCCGCCGAGAAGCTGCTCGTCTCGCACGGGCGCGTCGTCGGCGTGCGCACCGG
>DASYGK010000106.1:0-3333 GCA_035999905.1 Gaiellaceae bacterium
CGGGCGCGTAGACGTCGTCGTAGGAGGTGGGCGGCAGCCAGTCCGTGCGGAAGTCGGCGGCGACGCGCCACGGCCACACCTCGACGCCGTCGCGCAGGAGCCGCCAGCGCACGAGCGCGGGCGTCCAACGGGCGCCGTCCCACGGGGCGGGCGGTGCGATCGGCGGGACGTCGTAGGCGGAGACCGTGACCGCGACGCGGCCGCGGACGTCCTCGAGCGGCACCGGCTCGCCGGCGGGCGTCTGGAGCTCCACCGGCCCGGCGACGGGCGTCGTCCAGTCGGCGTAGGGCTCGAGGCCGCCCGGCCGCAGCGGGTTGAGGTAGGTGCGCCCGTTCGACTCCGCGAAGTGCACGTGGCCCCAGCCGGCGCGCACGAAGCCGAGTAGCTCGCCCTGCTCCGCGAAGCTGTGCTCGGGCACGACCGCGTCGATGTGCCAGTACGAGAACTCGTGGCCGTCCGGCCGGCGCACGGCGACGGCATCCGGGTAGCGGAAGACCGTGCCGGACGCGACGGCGTAGACCGGCGTCCCGTCGGGCGCCGAGATGTCGACCCCGAAGTGGAACGAGTGCTCGGCGAGCCCGGCCGGCCCTGCGCCGATGCGCGGGTCGTCGAAGGCGCCGCGGATCGCGTGCTGCTCGTCGAACGGGGCGACCGGCCAGCCGTATGCGGACGCCGCCGCGGGCGCAAGGAGCGCCACGGCCACTGCGATCAACAGTGCCCTCGAACCGACCACGGTCGGGCGAGACCGTAGCATCGGGACGGTGAAGCTCCTCCTCGTCACGCTCTACTTCCCTCCGGCGGGGGGCGGCGGGGTGCAGCGGCCGCTGAAGTTCGCGAGCTACCTGCCGGCGCTCGGGATCGAGACGCACGTGCTCGCGCCCGACGACCCGAAGTGGATGCACACGGACGCCGACCTGCCGCTGCCGACGCAGGCGTGGGTGCACCGGGCGCGCTACGTCGGCCCGCGCGGCCGGCGGATCGCCGACGAGCTGCACGGGCGCAGCGGGCTCGACCTCGCGCTGCGGCGCGCGTCGACGCTCGGCCGCCGCGCGCTCGTCCCCGACGAGAACGTGACCTGGAACGCGACCGCGATCCCGAAGGCGATCTCGATCGTGCGCAGCGAGGGGATCGACGTCGTGCTGACGACGTCGCCGCCGAACTCGATCCACCTGATCGGCGCGGCGGTGAAGAAGGCGACGGGCGTCGCGTGGGTCGCCGACCTGCGGGACTCGATCGTGTTGCATCCGCACCGCTCGAACGAGGGCGCGGCGGCGTTCGTGAAGGAGAAGGCGCGCGCCGGAGTCGCTCGGCTCGTCGCGCGGCAGGCCGACGCGATCGTCGCGGCGGCCGAGTCGATCGCGGAGGAGACGCGCGCGATCGAGCCGCGGGGCCGCGTCGTCACGATCGCCAACGGCTGCGACTTCGACGACTTCGCGGGGCTCGAGCACACGGGCGCCGACCGCTTCCGGCTGACGCATGCCGGCTCGTTCTTCGGCAAGCGCGACCCGAAGCCGTTCCTCCAGGCGCTCCACGACTCGGGTCTCGAGGACGTGACGGTGCGCTTCGTCGGCGACTTCCGGCCCGGCGACCGCGAGTTCGTCGAGCGGCTCGGCCTCGGGGATCGTGTCGAGCTGCACGAGTACGTGCCGCGGCGTACGTCGCTCGCGCTCCAGCGCGACTCCGACGCGCTGCTGCTGCTGATCCCCGACGCCGGCGGCCGCGGACGCGGCATCCTGTCGGGCAAGGTGTTCGAGTACCTCGCCGCCGAGCGTCCAGTCCTCGCCGTCGTCCCGCCCGACGGCGCGGCCGCGCAGCTGATCCGCGACACCGGCGCGGGCGTCGTCGCGGCGCCCGACGACGTCGCGGGGATCCGCGACGCACTCGTCGAGCTGCACGGGCGCTGGCGGGAGGGCAAGCTCGACGGGACGCCGCTGTCGCCGGAGTGGAGGGACAAGCTCTCGCGCGCGGCGCGCGTCGAGGATCTCGCGGATCTGCTGCGGAGCCTGCGGTGAGCGCCGCCGCGGTGGCGCTGCCGCGGGTCGTGTCGCGGACGCGCGTCGCCGACTTCTTCCTGCTCGCGACGTTCTTCTGCGTGACCTTCGAGAAGGTGCACTGGAACGTCGCGGGGTCGATCGGCATCGCCGACGTGCTGACGATCTGCTTCCTCGCGGCGTTCGCGCTCACGAGCCGCGGGCCGGCGCCGAAGACGGCGGCGATCGTGCTGGGCTTCCTCGCCGTGTTCCTCGTCGTCTATCTGCTCGGGTACTTCAACCTGGAGACGAAGCAGGCGCTCGACCAGTTCACGAAGGGGATGGTGAAGTTCGTCCTCCACTTCCTGTTCCTGATCGCGGGGGTGACGTATCTCGCGCGGCGAGGGCAGCGGTTCTACTGGCGCACGCTCGGGTGGTTCGCGGCCGGGCTCCTTGCGAACTGCCTCTACGGGATCCTGCAGCTGCTTGCGGCGCGCGCGGGGCACAACCTCGACCAGACCGTGCTCTCGCCGCTCACGGGCGGCGCGAGCTCGATCAACATCTACGGCTCGGTGAACGGAGCGAGCGTCTATCGCCCGAACGCGCTGACGGGCGACCCGAACCATCTCGGCGTGATGCTCGTCGTGCCGCTCCTCGGGCTCGCGCCGCTCTATTTGCGGCTGCCGCGCAAGCACCGGCTGAAGTGGCCGCTCGGGATCGCCCTCGCCGTGATGCTGCTGACGCTGCTCGCGACGCTGTCACGCAGCGGCGCGCTCGGGCTCATCGTCGGGCTGCTCGTGCTGGCCGTGCCGTACCGGCGGTTCGTGTGGTCGCGTGCGCTCCTGGCGCCGCTCGCGGCGCTCGGCGTCGTGCTCGCGTACGTGCTGTACTCGCACTGGCACTTCTTCTCGGTCGTGCTGCGGTCGCGGATCCAGACAGGCGGCTCGTCGACGTCGGCGCACTTCGCGGTGTACGACTTCATCCCGGCGGTGCTGCATTCGCATCCGCTGCTCGGCCTCGGGCTGAACAACTTCTCCGTCTACTACGAGTTCGTCACCGGCAAGACGAACTGGGGGCCGCACTCGTTCTTCGTCGCGCTGATCGTGGAGACGGGGCTCGTCGGCGCGCTGCTCTTCCTCGTGTTCCTGCGGTACGTGTTCGTGCGGCTGCGCGCCGCGCGCGTGCTGGGCCGCGTGCTCGAGGCCGCGGGCGACCCGAACGGCCGCCGCGTGCGTCCGCTCGCGTGGGGCTTCACGGCCGCGCTCGCGGGGACGATCGCGTCGAACTTCTTCTACCTGACGATGCAGTTCTATTACTTCTACGGCTTCGTGGCGCTCGCGCTCGCGCTGCCGGTCGTGTTCGC
>DASYGK010000133.1:0-8114 GCA_035999905.1 Gaiellaceae bacterium
AGTCCGATGAGAATCGGGACGTAAGCGCCCAGGCCGACGATTGGCCATTCAATGCTCTGTACGTGTTCGCAGCCCGAGACGACGTCGCCGCCACAGACCGCCTTCGTCGCCGGAATCGCTGATACGAACGCCAGCGCCCACACTCCTGCGCCGAGCAGCGCCACTAGGAACAGGCTGCTCCATCGTGTCGCCACGTACAGAAGCCCGCCGACCGCGCCCGCCCCTACGGCCAACCCGACCATGACAAGCCAATGCGTCACGCCGGGCATCACGCTGTGGCCGTAGTAGCTACGAATCGTTCGGCTGGCGTAATCACCGAGCAACCAGAGCGGCACGAGCCAGACGAACCTGCGGAACAGAAGCTTCCAGTCTCGCGGAGTCTTGGCTGGCTCGGCGCGTCGGTCAACTGTCGGAGCGGCGTCAGCACCGAGAGAAGCACCTGGCTTGGGGAAGGGCGTAAGGTCGCGAGGCATCGCAGTCGGTCTACCCGTATCGCGTGAAGATTCATGCCGATCAGTCAGCCGCCTCCACGCTTGATAGCGGAACGAGAATCGAGATGTTCGGCTGCGCCAGTGTTCCGGAATGACGCCAGAGCAGAAATGTGATCCAGGCGTGCACGGACCGGCGGGCCGACTGCGTTTACCTCGTGCCGATTGTCTGCCTCGGGATCTACCTCCCTGCGGCGGTTCTGTTCGCGACGTGGGGCCTAGTGGGCGGTTCCGCGGCCGGTGCGCGTTCCGGACGTTGAAGTGCGCTTCGTCGGTTGGTCCATGGTTCGGGAATGACGTCTGAGTTGAGGGACGCCCGTGTGTCCTGGAGTCGATGCGCCGGCTAGACGCCCTCTACGGCGATCATCTTCAATTCAGCGATGCCTTCGCGCAGGCCTTTGGCAGTCTGGTAGTCCTCGGACGCGTACCACTGCCTTGCAGCTTCAAGGCTCTCGAACTCCAGTACGACGACGCGGCGCGGATGCCACTCGCCTTCGAGCGTCACCGTTTTTCCACCCCGAGCGATGAAGCGACCGCCACCCGAGGCAATAGCGCCCGGTGACGCCGCCAGGTACGCCTGGTAGGCGTCCATGTCGGACACATCGGCGTCGACGATCACATACGCGGGCATCGATCGAGCACTCTACGCCTCGGCTCCGCGCGATAACTCGCCTGCGCGAGCGTCCTCACGCCTGGGCGGCTACTTCCGCGGCGATCGCCATCTCAGTTCCGCTACTTCCTGCTGCGATCGATCAGCTCGATCCGGTAGCCGTCGAGATGGTGGAGGGGCTCCCGCCACCCGGTCGATGCTCCTAGTTGATGATCTCACCCTGGCGAAGTGTCGCCAGGCGTTCGCGCCAATCCTGGAGCGCCTCCGGAGTGAGTCGGGTCCAGTCCGACACCTCGCGCACGACACGCAACGGATGGGCGCTGCGGTACGAGCGGGTTGGGTTGCCAGAGAACTTCCTGTCGGTCACGTTCGGATCGTCCTCGAAAGCGCCTAGAGGCTCCACTTCGAATACACGCGGAATGGGGCTGTCCGTCGCGAGCTCGGACGCGAGCTCGGCGGCAAGACCGGCACCATCCCGAAGCGCAGTGAAGTAGACGTGCTTCATCACCACCTCGGGCCGGTAATTGGAGGGCCGTCCAGGCGTGAGCAGGTCACCGGGCTGCAGCGCCGCAACCGTTCCGTGGAAGAAGGGACCATCGTCGCGCAGCGCGTTCAACGGCGATTCCGACGGATCGGGAGAACAGTGGCTCCGCACGGCCGCAGGACGCCTGCAGTCCAAACCGTCTGCAGAACTACTTCCCGCTGCGGTCGATCAGCTCGATCCGGTAGCCGTCCGGATCGCGAACGAAGCAGATCAGTGAGCCGCCGTCGCGCACGCGGTACGGCTCCCGCTCCGCCTCGATGCCCTGCTCGCCGAGCTTCTCGAGCGTCGCGGCGAGGTCGTCGACGGCGAGCGCGATGTGCCCGTAGCCGGTGCCGAGCTCATACGTGCGGCCGTCGTGGTTGAACGTGAGCTCGAGCTCCTCCTCCTGGCCCGGGACGCCGAAGAAGTAGTTCGTCGCCTCCGTCTCGCCGCCGCGGACGATGTCCATGTCGCGGCGGAACTCCAGGCCGAGCGCCTCGTAGAACGCGCGGCTGCGCGCCGGGTCGGTGATGCGGACCATCGTGTGCAGATATCTCGTCATGCCGCTGATCCTAGGACGGCGACCATGTCGGCCGCGGCAATCAACCGGTCGTCGAGGAGGCGTGCGCCGACGGCATTCGCGACCGCCGCGGTGGCGCCCCGGCCCCCGAGCGCGAGCGGTGCCGCAGCGGCGAGCTCGCGCAGGTCGGGCTGAAGGCCGCGGAACCGCTCGCGCGCCACCGCCGCGACGACGACGACCGACGGCTCCAAGGCCTTCGTCGTCGCGAGGAGCGTGTCGGCCGGCGTGTCGGCGCCGAGGAACGTGACGCGCGTCCCGCGCGCACGCAGCGCGAGCCCGAAGCAGATGAGCCCGAGGTCGTGCCGCTCACCCGGCGGCGCTGCGAGGAGCGCGTGCCCCGCGCCGCCGCGCCCCCAGCCGCGCGCGAGACCGAGCAGCCGGCCGCGCAGCAGCGCCGTCGCGAAGTGCTCTTGCGCCACCGACACCTCGTCCCGCGCCCAGCGCTCTCCGAGGTCGGCGAGATACGGGAGCACGACGTCCTCGAGCACGGCGTCGAGCGACACCTCCGCGAGCAGGCGGTCGAGCGTCGCGTGCGCGGCGGCGTCGTCGAACGACTCGAGGCCCGCGGCGAGCTCGGACGGCCCGAGCGACCCGGCCGGCGAGACGGCCTGCCGCGTGACGAGCGCAGCGGCCTCCGCGGCCGACAGCCCCGCCGCAAGGTGGCCGCGCATCCGCAGTACGCGCTCGAGGTCGTCCTCCGAATAGAGCCGGAAGCCGCCGGCCGAGCGCGCCGGCTGCAGCAGCCCGTACCGGCGCTCCCACGCCCGCAGCAGCTCCGGCGCGACATCCGCGCGGCGGCCGAGCTCGCCGATTCGCAGGTAGCCGCGGCCCTCCATGGGCGCACGATAGCGCGCTGAACAGAACTTGTACAGACTCTTGACAAACCTGGACGGGAGCGGTACCTTCCCTGGACAAATGCTGGACACCAAAAGGAGAGAAGCGATGAAGAAGCTCGACCTGCTCGCAGCGACGCTCGTCCTCGTCGGCGCGCTCAACTGGGGGCTCGTGGCGATCGCGAAGTTCGACCTCGTCGCCACGATCTTCGGCGGTCTCGACTTCGGTCAGACCAATGCCGGCAGCCGCGTCGTCTACGGCCTCGTCGGTCTCGCCGCCGTCTACGGCATCGCGCGGCTGCCCCGCGCGGCGCGCGCCGGCGCGCCCCGGCCGCACGCGGCGCATTCGTAGCGTCCGCGCGCACGGGCGGGTGGAGCAACAGGCCGACGGCAGCCCTCCACCCGCCCCCTATCCGCCGAGATCGTCCTCGAGCAGCGCGTACATGACGCTGTCGACCCAGTCGTCGCCGTAGCGGTACGCGCGGCGCTTCACGCCTTCGCGCACCCACCCCACCCGCTCCGCGTGCGCCTGCGCGCGCTCGTTGAAGCCGTAGATCTCCATCTCGAGCCGGTGGTACCCAAGCTCCTCGAACAGCATCCGCTGGAGGAGCCGGGCCGCGTCGTCGGCGACCCGCCGCCCACGGAAGCGCGGAGCGACGGCCAGCCGGCTGAGCCACGCGATGCCGCTCCGCTCGTTGGAGCGATGGAATGCCATCGAGCCGGCGCGCTCGCCGTCGACGTCGATCACGAAGCGGCCGAACGCCTCCGGCTCGCGCTCCGACTGCGCGATCTCCTCGAGCAGCGCCTCGCGTCCGAGGGCGCTCTTCGGGCTGAGAAACGGACGCACGTCGTCGTCGTTCGCCAGCTCGAGGAGAAAGTCCGCATCGTCGGGACGCGCACGGCGGATCGTCACGCCGCTCACGGCGCCTGCACCAGCTGCGTCCGCCGCGGCAGCCGAAACGCGCCCGCGCCTAGCGCCACGCCGCCGAGGATCAGCACGAGGCCCGCGAGCTTCTGCAGGCTCACGGGCTCGTTCAGGAACACCGCGCCGTAGAAGAGCGCGAATGCCGGCAGCATGTACGCGACGAGGACGGCCCGCGACGATCCGTACACGCGGATCATCCGGTACGACAGGATCTGCGCGAGCGCGGTGCCGAGCAGGCCGAGTGCGACGGCGGAGCCGACCGACTTCCAGCCCGGCGCGTGCACAGGCAGCGAGAGCAGCGCGAACGGCAGCAGCACGAGGAACGCAACGGTCATCGACGATGCGGCGAGCACGGGGCCGCCGGCCGACATGCGCTTCCCCGCGTAGAGGTTCGACGCCGCATAGGAGACCGATGCGAGCACGATCACCGCGGTGCCGAGCACGCCGTGCCAGCCTCCCGCCGGATGCACGCCGGCGAGGATCGACACGCCGACGAGCCCGAGCAGGATCCCGACGAGCCGCAGCCCGGTCGAGCGCTCCGCGGGCGCGAACCAGATCGCGAGCAGCGCGACGAAGATCGGCACCGACGAGTTCGCGATCGCGGCGACACCCGAGTCGACGTAGCGCTCACCCCAGGCGATCAGCGTGAACGGCACCGCCGCGTTCAGCACGCCGAGCACGACTCCCGGCCTCCACGCCGCGAGGATCGCGCGCCACCCCGAACGCGACGCCGCGAAGACGAGCAGCACCGGCACCGCGCAGGCGAGGCGGATCTCGATCAGCGCCGGCGGCGAGAGGTCGCGCACGCCGACCTTGATGAAGAGGTACGACGAGCCCCAGATCGCGCCGAGCACGAGGAGCAGGAGGACGTAGGCCCGGCTCACGCCTCCGAGGCTATCCGCCGCAGCCGGCGGACTCGGAGCCGCCCCGTGCCGAGCCCGACGCCCGCGAGGATCAGCACGAGGCCGGCGATCGCGGCCGCGCCGACGTGCTCGCCGAGGAAGACGGCGCCGTACGCGAGCGCGATCGGCGGCACGAGGTACGTCACGAGCGAGGCGTACGCCGCGCCCGCGCCGGCGATGATCGCGTAGAAGAGGAGGAACGCGAACGCCGTCAGCGGGATCGCGAGCGCGAGCACCGACGCGATCGTCTTCCAGTGCGGCACGTGGTGCGGCGCCTGCGCGATCCCGAACGGCAGCATCGCGAGCGCCGCCACGGCGGTCGTCGCGAGCGCAACCACGGGCGGCTGCACCGACGCGAGATGCCGCGCGGCGAACAGCTGGCCGACGGCGTAGCAGAACGCCATGCCGACGACCGCGAGCGCCGCGAGCACGCGCCCGTGCGGCTGCGCGCCGACGAGCACCGCAACCCCCACGAAGCCGATGCCGACGCCGGCGAGCCGGAGACCCGTGACGCGCACCTCGCGGAAGAAGCCGAACGCGATCACCGCGTTGAAGATCGGCACCGCCCCCTGGATGATCGACGCGAGCCCGGAGTCGACGCGCTTCTCACCCCAGGAGAGGAGCCAGAACGGCACCGCCATGTTCACGAGGCCGATCGCGACGAGCCACGGCAGGTTCGCCCGAATCGCCGCGAGCGTCGCGCGCCCGCCCACCATGACCGGCACCACGATCGCGAGCGTCAGGGCGCCGATCCCGATGCGGCCGGCGACGAGCGTCGCCGGTGCGAGCTCCCGGACGGCGATCTTGATGAACATGAACGAGGCGCCCCAGAGGAGCGCCACGGTGGCGAGCATCAGCGGATAGCGGCGGCTCACACAGCCTTGTAACGCACGAATGGGGCCGTCTGTTTCCCCGGCTAGACTGGATCACCTGACGCAGGTCGCCGAACAGCCGCTCCACCGCGCGCTCGGTCTCACCGACTGGGAGGCGGACCGAATCCGGGAGCTGCTCGGCCGCGACCCGAACCACTTCGAGCTGGCGGTCTTCTCGCTGCTCTGGTCGGAGCACTGCGGCTACAAGCACTCCGCCCCGCTGCTCCGCCGCCTGCCGTCCGCGGGCGAGCGCGTCCTCCAGGGGCCGGGCGAGAACGCCGGCGTGCTCGACCTCGGCGACGGGCAGGCCGTAGCGTTCAAGGTCGAGTCGCACAACCACCCGTCCGCGGTCGAGCCGTTCCAGGGCGCCGCGACCGGGGTCGGCGGGATCCTGCGCGACATCATCGCGATGGGCGCGCGGCCGGTCGCGCTCCTCGACGGGCTCTGGTTCGGCAAGCCGGACTTCCACTTCTCGCGCGCGGTCGGCGGGATCGGCCACTACGGCAACTGCGTCGGCGTCCCGAACGTCGGCGGCGCGACGGTCTTCGACGAGGCGTACGCGGGCAACTGCCTCGTCAACGCGATGTGCGTCGGGCTGATCGACTCCGGCCGGCTGCAGTCCGCGAAGGCGTCGGGCCCCGGGAACCTCGTCGTCCTGTACGGCGCGACGACCGGACGCGACGGCATCGGCGGCGCGTCGGTGCTCGCGAGCGCGGAGCTCGGCGAGGACGATCCGGACAAGCGCCCGACGGTGCAGGTCGGCGACCCGTTCACGGGGAAGAAGCTGATCGAGGTCTCCGTCGAGCTCGTCGAGTCGGGGCTCGTCGAGTCGCTGCAGGACTGCGGCGCCGCCGGGCTCGCGTCCGCGCTCTCCGAGATGGCGAGCGAGGGCGCGGGGATCGACGTGCACCTCGACCGCGTGCCGCTCCGCGAAGAGGGCATGGAGCCGTGGGAGATCATGATCTCGGAGTCGCAGGAGCGGATGGTCGCGGTCGTCCGGCCGCAGATGCTCGACGCCGTCGCCGCCGTGTGCGCGCGGTGGGAGCTCGCGTGCACGCCCGTCGGACAGGTCACCGACTCGGGGCAGCTCCGCGCGCTCTGGGCCGGCGACGTCGTCGGCGACATCCCCTCCCGTCTCCTGACCGACGAGTGCCCGCGCTACGAGGTCGCGCAGACGCCCCGCCGCCGCGAGCGCATGTCCTGGCCGCAGGCGCAGCCTGCGGACCTGTCGGAGCTCGTGTACGAGCGCTACGACCAGCTCGTCGGCTCGCGCACGGTGCGCCGCCCGGGGCTCGACGCGGCGGTGCTGCGCCTGCGCCCGTCGATGCGCGGGCTCGCGGTGTCGCTGCAGGGGCCGCGTCCCGGCGAGATGGACGCGTTCGCAGCCGGGGTGCAGGCGGTACTCGGCGCGGCGCGCAACGTCGCGTGCGCCGGAGGCGAGCCGATCGGGCTCACCGACTGCCTCAACTTCGGGAACCCGGAGAAGCCGGAGATCGCCTACGAGCTCGCGCAGGCGATCGAGGGGATCGCGCAGGCTGCCGAGGCGCTCGGCATCCCGGTCGTCTCCGGCAACGTCTCGCTCTACAACGAGACCGACGGGCGGCCGATCCCGCCGACGCCGGTCGTCGGCTGCGTCGGCCTCGTCCCCGACGTTCGGCTCGCGCCGTCGCGCTGGGAGCCCGGCGACGCGGTGCTGCTCGCTGCGGCGCCCGAAGCGAGCCTCGCAGCGGAGGTCGCGCTCATCCGCTTTCTCTGGAAGGCGGCGCCGCTCCTGACCCTCTGCCACGACGTCGGCCATGGCGGGCTCGCGCGCACGCTCGAGGAGGCCACACGCTGGAGCGGCCGCGAGGCGGACGTCGACCTCCCGGCCGCCGAGCCCGTTGCCGGCGCGGCTCTGATCGCCACGTCCCCCGACCAGGTCGAGAGACTTGGTTCGAAGGGCTTCGTCCAGATCGGACAGGTGCGCTAGGCATGTGCGGCGTCTTCGGGGTGTACGCGGCCGAGCGCGACGTCGCGCGCCTGACGTACTTCGGCCTCTTCGCGCTGCAGCACCGCGGGCAGGAGTCGGCCGGCATCGCCGTCTCCGAGCAGGGTCGGCTGACCGCGCTCCGCGACCTCGGGCTCGTCACGCAGGTGTTCGACGAGCAGAAGCTGCACGGCCTCCGCGGCCAGGTGGCGATCGGCCACACGCGCTACTCGACGACCGGGTCGTCGCAATGGTCGAACGCGCAGCCGCTCGTGCAGCACGGCACGGTGCGCACGGTCGCGATGGGCCACAACGGGAATCTCGTCAACGCGAACGTGCTGCGCGACGAGCTGCGCGACGCCGGCGTCACGCTGAAGTCGACGTCCGACAGCGAGGTGATCGCGGCGCTGATCGC
>DASYGK010000137.1:0-38102 GCA_035999905.1 Gaiellaceae bacterium
CACCAAGGCGGCGTCCACGCCGATCGGCCTCTCGCTCGACGGCACGAGGCTCGCATGGGCGGAGAACGTCGACGGCCGCGGCCGCATTCGCGCGCTCGTCCTCAGCGGCAAGGGCTGAGCTACGCCGAGACCGCGCTGAGCTCTTCGAGCTCGACGCTCGAGGCGAGTCGAGCCGCCTCACGCAAGTCGAAACGGCCTGCGCCGAGCTCGAGCACGGACGCCGCCGCCGCGCCGACCGCGGTGCGCAACGCGTCGTCGAGCGGGTGCGCGTTGAACCGCGCCGCGAGAAAGCCCGCGAGCAGCACGTCGCCTGCGCCGACGGATGCAACCGGATCGACGCGCGGTACCGACGCGCGGAAGCGCCGCACCTGACGCTCCTCATGGAAGAGGCCGAAGCATGACGTCTCCTGCGTGATCAGCACGTTGCGCGCGCCGAGATCGGCGATCGCGTCCAGCGCCATCACGAAGTCCTCGTCGTCGGAGAACTCCTGCCCGACGAGACTCTCGGCCTCACGCTGGTTCGGTGAGACGAGAAACGGCTCGGCCTCGACGCCGATGCGCAGCGGCTCGCCCTCGCAGTCGAGCACGCAGTGCACGCCGCGCCGATTCAGGTCGCGGATCGCCTCGGCGTAGAAGTCGTCTTCGACATCGCGAGGCAGCGAGCCCGAGAAGACGACGAACGAAGCGACGCGCGAGAGATAGCGCAGCTTGTCGAGCAGCGTCTCGAGCTCCTCCGGGCGCACCGCCGGCCCCCACTCGTAGATCTCGCTCAGGCTGCCCGCCGTCGGATCGACGACCGCCGTCGACGTACGTGACTCGTCGACGATCCGCACGAAGTCGTTGAGGATCGCCTCGCCCGCGAGCTCCTCGATGATGCGGTCGCCCGCGCGCCCGCCCGCGAGCCCCGTTGCGATCACCGGCGCCTCGAGCGCCTTGAGGGCGCGCGCGACGTTGACGCCCTTGCCGCCGGCAGAGGTGAGGCTCGCGCTCGCACGATGGCGGTGCCCGGGCTGGAAGTTCGGCACCGTGAGCGTGCGGTCGACGGCCGCGTTGAGTGTGACGGTGACGATCATGAGAAGACGCCCAGGAGGTGGTGGATCGTCCGGGACGCATACCACCGTAGCCGTCCGCCGAGGCCCGGGCGCGAGACCGACCGGGCGGCGACGAGCGGCTGAGACCCCACCAGCCGCTTGCCGGCCCAGATCTCGACCCGGCCGAGCCGCTCGCCTCGGCGCACGGGGAGAGAGACCGCCGACGGCGCGATCACGCGCTCGAGGAACGGCCTGCCGATCCGGACGACCCGCATGATCGGCGCTGCCGCGACGAGCGCGACCGGCGCACGGCCGTACCCGAGCAGCGCGTGCGCGTAGGTCGCGTGCCTCACGAGCAGCCGAGACCGGTACTGCGAGGTGCTCCAGGCGAGCAGCCGCTCGAGGTCGTCGTTTCGCTGCGTGCGCGTCGGGCTGCCGAGGACGACCGCGTAGATCGTGTATCCGAGCCGCCGCACCGCGGCGACCTGGCACCACCCCGCGTCGCCCGTGTGCCCGGTCTTGACGCCGATCAACCCGGGGAAGACGCCGAGGAGATCGTCCCACGTGTGCAGCACGACGCGTCCGTTCTCGATCGTCGCGGTGCGCTCGCGCACGATCGAGCGAACGATCGGCAGACGCATCGCCGCCTCCGCGAGCACGGCGACGTCGCGCGCGCTCGACACGTGGCCGGGTGCGTCGAGCCCGTCCGCGCGCGCAAAGTGCGTGTCGCGCAGCCCGAGCTGCTGCGCTCGTCCGTTCATCCACGAGATGAAGAGCGGCGTGTCTCCACCCGCCGCCGCGTCGGCGAGCGCGTCGGCCGCGTCGTTCGCGCTCTGGACGAGCGCTCCCTGGAGCAGATCCTGCACGGTGATGCGCTGTCCCGCGACGAGCGGGATGCGCGACTCGCCGACGCGCGCCGCACGCGCGGTGACAGTGACGACGTCGCTCGGCTGCAGGTGGTCGAGCGCGACGATCACCGTCATCAGCTTCGTGATGCTCGCGATCGGAACGGCGACGCGCGCATCGCGTGCCGCGAGCACATCACCGGTCGACGCGTTCACCACGTAGAACGCGCGCGCGGTGGGGTTCGGAGCCGCCGCCTGCGCCGTGGCCGTCCAGGCGAGCGCGGCGGCGACAGCACACAGCAGCCGGCGCATCGGCCGGGAGCGTAGCCGGGAACCCGCTACTTCACACGAATCTGCTGCCCGACCTGGAGCGAGTTCGAGCTCACGCCCGGGTTGAGCGCGTCCAGCGCCGAGACCGTCGTACCGCTCCGGGTCGCGATCGAGAAGAAGGTGTCGCCCTTCTGCACCGTCGCGTACTCCGCGCCCGCGACCGACGTCCCCGTGACGGTCGACGCGGCGCCGGTCTGCGTGAAGGTGAGCGTCGTCTTCGCGTTGGGCGGCGTGCGCGCCGTCGAGGCCTGGGTCACGGGCCTGAGCGTCGTGGCCGGGGGCGTGCCCTTGCCCCCGAGCGCGGAGTGGATCAGGAGGACCGCGACCGTGACGCCGAGCAGGAACGCGGCCGGTGCGAGATAGCGCGCGAGCGGCGCGCGAGCAGGGCGCGCCATCGCTCTACCGGCCGGAGACGGCCCACACCTCGCGCGCGAGGCGCTCCGCCTCGGCCGCGGCCGCCGACCGCCAGTCGCCGCCCTGCGCGTAGATGACGGAACGCGACGCCGAGACGAGCGCGCTCGCAGGCCCGCTCGCGAACGCAGCCGCGAGGTCCGCCGGGTCTCCACCCTGCGCGCCGACACCCGGGAGGAGCAGCACCGTCTTCGGCATCAGGCGCCGCGCCTCGGCCACTTCCTGCGGGAAGGTCGCGCCGACGACGGCGCCGACGGCGGAGAGCCCCGAGCCGCCGACGAGCTCCTCGCCCCACGTGCGCACGAGCGAGGCGACGTGCTGCCACAGAAGCGTGCCGTCCGCGAGCGCGACGTCCTGCACGTCCGCGCTCCCCGGGTTCGACGTCTTCACGAGGCAGAAGAGGCCTGCGCCGTCGCGCCTGCATGCGTCGAGGAACGGCTCGATCGAGTCGCCGCCGAGATACGGATTGACCGTGACGGCATCGGCGCACGCCACTCCGTCGGCGCGCGGCTCGACGAACGCCGCCGCGTACGCCATCGCGGTCGAGCCGATGTCGCCGCGCTTCGCGTCGGCGATCACGACGAGCTCCGCGGTGCGCGCGTACGCGCACACGTCTTCGAACGCGCGCACGCCGTCGGCTCCGAGCGCTTCGAAGAACGCTGATTGCGGCTTGACCGCGACCGCGTACGGGGCGACCGCGTCGACGATCCCGCAGCAGAACTGCACGAACGCGTCCGCCGGGTCGTCGGCGTCCCGTAGCGCGGCGGGAAGGCGGCCGAGCACCGGGTCGAGGCCGACGACGAGCTGGCTGTGCTTGCGCTCGACGGCGCCGGCGAGCCGGTCTGCGAACTGTGCGACGGTCACGGCCACGCCGCGAAATCTACTCGCAGCCCCGGCCGGGCCCGGACGCGCGAAGGGCCGCTTGCGCGGCCCTTCGACGATCCTCGGAGGAGACGTGCCCGCGTGCTGTGCTCAGCCGTTCTTGACGGCCGACTTGAGCGCACTGCCGGCGGAGAACTTCGGAACCCGCGCGGCGGGAATGTGGACCTTCTCCGTCGGGTTGCGAGGGTTCACCCCTGTGCGAGCCGCGCGCTGCTGCGCGGAGAACTTGCCGAAGCCGGTGAACGCCACATCGCCGCCACCCTTCAGCGTGTCGGTGATCGTGTCCAGGAAAGCATCGACCGCCTTGCCGGCGTCGCGGGCCGTCAGCTGGCTCCGCCGCGCCACTTCCGCCACGAATTCCTGCTTGGTCACGTGCCTCTCCTCCTGTCGTTGATCAGTTCCACGGGCCGGGTTGACCCTACCAGGGTCGTAGTTACGGCTCAACCATGCGGTTTTGCGGGACTTTTCGCGGTCCCCAACAGCTCTCCTGCCCGAAACAGCGGCCGTAAACGCACGGCGTGGCGCGCGAGCGCGTCCGCGCCGCCCTCCTCGCGGTCGACCACGCAGACCGCGGTGTGCACGACGAGACCCGCCGCGCGAAGCGCCTCGACCGACTCGAGAAGCGCGCCGCCGGAGGTGACGACGTCCTCCACGAGGCAGACGGACTCCCCTTCCTCGAACGGCCCCTCGAGCTGCTTCGCGGTGCCGTATTCCTTCGCGGCCTTCCGCACGATGAGGAACGGGAGGCCGGACGCGAGCGACGCGGCCGCGGCGAGCGCGACGGCGCCGAGCTCGGGGCCGGCGAGCCGCACGGCGTCGGGTGCGTGCTCGGCCACCGTCGCGGCGATCCGCTCACCGAGCGGCCGGAGAATGTCGGGGCGCGTCTCGAAGCGGTACTTGTCGAGGTAATAGCGCGAGCGCTTGCCCGAGCGGAGCAGGAAGTCGCCCTCGAGATACGCGTGCTCGACGAGCGCGCGGGCGAGCGCGTCCTCGCTCACCGGCGTGCGGCCGCGAGCACGTCGCGGGCGACCGGGAGCAGGGCGTCGGCCTCCGGCGAGCCCTCGACGAGCGACACCATGGAGCCGTCGTCGAAGTAGACGTCGACGCGGTCGCGGCGCCGCCCGGTGGAACGGCGGTAGAGGACGCTGCCTGCGAAGAGGCCGGTGCCGAAGCCGACGAGGCCGAGGAACTTACGCTTCGCCATCGGCGGGCTCCTCTTTGCGCTTCGTGCGCCGTTTCGGCTTCGCCGGCGCCTCGGTGCCGCGGAGGCAGCTCTTGAGGTCGTAGAAGACCAGCCCGACGGTCGGCGAGGGACCGGTCGTCGCCGCGATCCGGCGCGCGCCGTCGCGGACGACGAAGACGCTGCCCTCGTGGGTCGACGCCTCGAGCTGCGTGACCTCGCCGCCGGCGCTCCGGAACGTGCCGGCCTCCTCGAGCAGCCGGCCGGCGGCGGCCGCGAGCGCCTGCGCCGCGTCCTCGTTCGCGAGCGTCGAGCCCGCGACGCCACCCTGCTCGTCGAAGAGAACGGCGGCCTCGATCTGCGACGAGATCTCGGTCAGGTCGGCCAGGGCCTGCTGTGCATCCATCGCCCCTGAGGCTAACAGGATGCAAACTCCTCCAGGTGCGGCTCCGGAAACGAGCACTCGTGGTGAAGTTCTTCGCCGACCGCGGCACCCATCTCGCAGCGATGGTGGCGTACTTCGCGCTGCTCTCGTTCGTGCCGATCATCTTCCTCGCGCTCTCGCTGCTCGGCCTCGTCCACCGCGCCGACGCCTCGGACTTCCTCGTGAAGGAGCTCACCCATGCGTTCCCGGGCAGCTCGCTGAAGAGCATCCTCTCGCTCGTCCACCGCGTGCAGGACAACGCCGCGACGCTCGGGATCATCGGCGGCGTCGCACTGCTCTGGTCCTCGCTCTCGCTCTTCAGCGCGCTCGAATCGGCGCTCAACATCGTCTACGGAAAGCCGAACCGTTCGTTCCTCAAGGGCAAGGCCGTCGCCGCGACGGTGATGGTCGGCTCGATCGTGACGCTCTTCATCAGCCTCGTCGTCGGAGCGTTCGGCGTCGCGGTGCTGCGCCACTACGCGCCCGTCGTCGTCGGCAACGGAGTGTTCGCCTACGTCGTCTCGATCGCGGTGTCGCTCCTCGGCGTGTTCGTATTCCTGGTCGCGATCTACCGCGTGCTGCCGAACGTCGACATGACGCTGCGCGCAGCTCTTCCCGGTGCAGCACTCGCAGCGGTGCTGCTCGAGGCGTCGTTCCAGGTGCTGCCGGTGTTCGTGCGGCTTGCCGGCGTCAACGTGACCCTGCGCGTGCTCGGCGGGCCGGCGATCCTGCTGCTCTGGCTCTACGTGATGGCAAACGTGATCGTCTTCGGCGCCGAGCTCAACTGGTGGAAGGCCGAGCGGCGCGACTCAGCCGTGCGGAACGACGCCGTCGAGGGCGTCGCGTAGCGCGCGCGCCGCGCGTGCGCGGTGCGAGCTCTCGTTCTTCCAGTCGTCGCCGAGCTCGGCGACGCTTCGCTTCTCGAGCTCGGGGACGAACACCGGGTCGTACCCGAAGCCGCCGGTGCCGCGCGGCTCGGTCGCGATTCGGCCCTCGAGCACGCCGGTGCCCCGATAGATGGTCCGGTCCGGTGCGATCGCGACGAGCTCCGACACGTACCGCGCACGCCGGTCCTCGACTCCCTCGAGCTCTCCGAGCAACTTCGCGATCGCGGGCGCGCCCTCCGGCGCATAGCGTGCGGAGTGCAGGCCCGGACGGCCTTCGAGCGCGGCGACCTCGATGCCCGAGTCCTCGCCGATCGTCCAGCCGCCGACGCGCTCGAAGCCGAAAGACGCCTTCAGCAGCGCGTTGTCGTAGTACGTGTCGCCGGTCTCGTCGGGATAGTCGTCCGCGTCGAGCGTCTCGATCGTCCAGCCGGGAAGGAGCTGCTCGAGCTCGCGCGCCTTGTGCGCGTTGCGCGAGCAGAGAACCGCGGTCAGTCCGTCCACCGCACCTCGAGAACGCCGTCGATGTCGGCGACGCGCGCGACGATCGTCGGCGCGGGCGTGCGGTGCAGCTCGACGTCGACCGCGATGCTGCGCCGGTCTCCCTCCTGCGCGATCTCCATCGAGAGCACGCGGCAGCCGACAAGCTCGAGCACCTCGATCACCGGCGCCGGGCTGCCTCCTGCGGGGACCTCGACGAGCAGCCGTTCGATCGCGGGACGGAAGCGGCGCGTGAAGCGGAACGCGAAGATGCGCAGCGGCCCAAGCGTGAGCAGCGCGCCGAGCGTCGCGATCACGGCCGCGTCGTAGTAGCCGGCGCCGGACGCCATGCCGATCGCGGCGACGAGCCAGAGCGTCGCCGCGGTCGTGAGCCCGCGCACCGAGAGCCCCTGGCGGATGATCGCCCCCGCGCCGAGGAAGCCGATGCCGCTGACGATCTGCGCGGCGATCCGCGTCGGGTCGGTGCGGACGAGCGGGCCGCCCTGGATCAGGAACTCGCGGAAGCCGTAGGCGGAGACGAGCGTGAAGAGCGCCGCGCCGACCGAGACGACGAGATGCGTGCGGAGGCCGGCCTGCCGCTCGCGGAGCTCGCGCTCCATGCCGATCGCGCCGCCGAGCGCCGCGGCGACGGAAAGCCTCAGCAGGACGTGCGGCCATGAGAGCGCCGGGATCGTGGCGGCGGCGCTAAGGAAGTGCAACGGACACGGCCTCCTCCTGCAGCTCGCCGATCTCGGCGATGCCGGCCTCGGCGAGCGCGAGCAGCTCGTCGAGGGTCGCACGCGTGAACGGGTCGCGCTCGGCCGTCGCCTGCACTTCGATGAGGCGGCCGTCGCCGGTCATCACGACGTTCATGTCCGTGTCGGCGCTCGAGTCCTCGGAGTAGTCGAGGTCGAGCAGCGGCACGCCGTCGACGACGCCGACCGACACCGCGGCGACCGAGTCGACGAACGCCTTCGAGAGACCGAACCGGTCGAGCGCACGCCGGCCCGCGACGTACGCGCCCGAGATCGCGGCGCAGCGTGTGCCGCCGTCGGCCTGCAGCACGTCGCAGTCCAGCCACATCGTGCGCTCGCCGAGCGCGCGGAAGTCGACGACGCCGCGGAGCGCACGCCCGATCAGCCGCTGGATCTCGACGGTACGCCCCTGCTGCTTGCCGCGCGCGGCCTCGCGATCGACGCGATCGCCGGTGGACGCAGGCAGCAGCGAGTACTCCGCCGTCATCCAGCCGCGACCCTGGTTGCGCAGCCAGCGCGGGACTTCCTCCTGGATCATCGCCGTGCAGAGGACCTTCGTCTTCCCCTGCGTCACGAGCACCGCCCCGTGCGGCTGCTCGAGATAGTCGACCTCGAACGTGATCGGGCGCAGCGCGTCTGGGCGCCGGCCGTCGTTGCGCGTCACGCCGCCGCCGCCTCGAGCTGCGCGAGCGTGACGTGCTCGACCTTGCCGATCGGCAGCTGCAGGAAGCGCCTGCCCATCTCGCGGAACGACTCGGGATCGCCCGTCGAGAGGAACCGGTACGCACCGCGGCGTGCCGCGTCGTTCTCGATTCCCTTGCGCGCGAGCGTCTCCGACACCTCGCGCGCGGTCTCCTCGGCGGAGAAGACGAGCGTCACGTCGCGTCCGAACACGCGCTGGAAGAGCGGGCGGATCAGGGGATAGTGCGTGCAGCCGAGGATCACCGTGTCGACGCCTGCCGCGACGAGCGGCTCCGCCACTTCACGCACCGCCGCCTCGGTCGCGTCGCCGTAGGGATCGTCGCTCTCGATCAGCGGCACGAGGCGCGGGCACGCGACGGGAAAGAAGGAGACACCTGCATCGAGTGCGCGCACGAGCTCACCGTATCTCCCCGAGTCGACGGTGCCCTGCGTCGCAAGCAGGCCGATCCGCCGGTTGCGCGTCGCCTGAACCGCGGCGTGCGCCTCCGGCGTGAGCACACCGATCACCGGAACGGTCAGCTCTTCCTGCAACCGCGGAAGCGCTGCGCTCGTCGCGGTGTTGCACGCGACGACGATCAGCTTCACGTGCTGCGTCTCGAGATACGCGCCGATCTCGCGCGCGAACTCGCGCACCTCCTCGAGCGGTCGCGGCCCGTACGGCAGGCGCGCGTGGTCGCCGAGGTACACGAAATCCTCGTGGGGCATGGTCACGAGGCATTCGTGGAGCACCGTGAGGCCGCCCACGCCCGAGTCGAATACGCCCACCGGCCGCTCGTCCATTGGCCGATTCTAGAACCGGCTACGCTTGGGCACGCCGTGGGTCGCAGCGCTGGATTGCTCGCCGTCATTCTCGCCGCGCTCGCACTGAGCGCCCCGAGCCTCGCCGCGACCCCTCAGCAGCTCACGATCACCGCCTCGGACGGGACCGCGCTCGCCTGCTCGCTCACCGAGCCGGACGGCACGCCGCCGGCCGGAGGCTGGCCTGCCCTGATCGCGTTCCACGGGCTCGGCGGCAAGCATCAGGACCTCGAGCCCTCGGCACTCGCGTACGTCGTGCCGGCGGGCTACGCCGTGCTCGCATGCGACGCGCGAGGCCACGGCGCATCTGGCGGCGCCTTCGGGCTCGACGGGCCCCGCGACGTGCAGGACACGCGCGAGCTCTTCACCTGGCTCGCCGCGCGCCCGGAGATCTCCGACACGGAGATCGGCGCGTACGGCATCTCGCTCGGCGGCGGCGCCGTCTGGAATGCCGCGGCCGCGGGCGTCCCCTTCAAGGCGATCGCTCCGATCATCACGTGGACGAACCTGCTCACGTCGCTGGCGCCGCAGGGCCTGTCGAAGTCGGGCCTCGTGACATACCTCGCGCAGCTCGTGCCGCAGAGCCGCTGGGATCCCGACCTGCTCGCGGCCGTGCCGGCCCTGACGAGCAGCTCGAACATCGCCTCGGTCGCGGGCCTCTCGACCCCCCGTTCGGTGAGCACGAAGCTCGCCGCGCTCACGGTGCCGACCCTCCTCGTGCAGGGACGCCACGACTTCCTCTTCGACATCGACCAGGCGCTCGCCGCCTACAAGGCGCTGCAGGGCCCGAAGGCGATCTACCTCGGCGACCTCGGCCACGCGCCCGCTGCGAACCCGCCCGCCGAGGCGGCGACCTACTACAAGGAGATCGTCGCCTGGTTCGACCGCTACGTGCGCGGCGTCGCGGCCGCGCCGAAGGTCGCGCCGGTCGTGCTCGCGCACGATCCGTGGGACGGCGCTCCGACGTCGTTCGCGTCGCTGCCGGCGACGAAGACGATCTCGGTCGCCCTGCCCGGCACGACCGCGATGACGGGCGCGACCGGCAAGGTCGTCCGGAGCGTCCGCATCACGGGCGGCCCGCATGAGACGTTCGGCGACTCCACCGTCACCGTCGCGTACTCCGGCGCGAGCGGCGGCTGGGATCACCTCGTCGCGGTGCTCGCCGTCGCGGGTAGCTCGACCCCGATCACCGCGGGCGGCGTGAAGCTGAGCGCCGCGGGCGGCACGGCGACGATCAAGCTCTTGAACGAGGCGGTGCGGATCCCTGCCGGCAAGAAGCTCGTCGTCTATCTCAGCTCGACGTCGTTCGCGCAGGACCCCGCCAACGGCCTCTATGCCGCGGCGGTGCAGCCGAGCGCGCAGATCACGATCGGCCGCGCGACGCTCCATCTCTCCGTCCTGAAGAAGGCGGTCTCCCGATGAAAGGCCGTCACGTCCTCCTCGCACTCGGCGCTGCGGCGCTGCTCGCCGTCCCGGCCGCCGGTGCGGGCCGCGTGGACACGCCGGGTGTCACGGCGACGCAGATCGTGCTCGGCGCGACCGGGCCGCTCTCCGGGTCCGAGTCGCAGTACGAGCCGGTGCTGAGCGGCGCGAACGCGTACTTCAACTACGTCAACGACCACGGCGGCGTGAACGGGCGGAAGATCGTCTACAAGATCGAGGACGACCAGTACGACCCGGTGCAGACCGTCACGCTGACACAGAAGCTCGTCGAGCAGGATCACGTCTTCGCGCTCTTCAACTCGATCGGCACCGAGCACGCGCTCGCCGTCCGGAAGTACCTGAACGACCAGCAGGTGCCGCAGCTCTTCGTCGGCAGCGGCGCGTCGGCGATCGCGACGCAGCGCGCGCAGTTCCCGTGGACGATCGGGCTACTTCCGAGCTTCCCGGGCGAGGGTGCGATCTACGGCCGCCAGATCGTCGCGACGAAGCCGAACGCGAAGATCGCGGTGCTCTACGAAGGCGACGAGTACGGCAACGAGCTCCTTGCCGGGCTCAAGCGGGGGCTCGGGTCGCATGCGGGACAGATCGTCGCGGCGCAGTCGTACGCGCTGCTCGATCCGACGGTCGACTCGCAGGTGCAGTCTCTGAAGGCATCCGGCGCCGACACGTTCGTGATCTTCGCGTTGCCGAAGCAGGCGATCCAGGCCTTCGTCGTCGCCGCGAAGCTCGGGTGGAAGCCGACGGAGTACGTCACGTCGGTGTCGATCGACCCCGCCGTGATGCAGATCGTCCATCTCAACGCCGGTGCGACGACGGGCAACGGAGCGACCTCGACGGCGTTCCTCCACGACCCGACGAACCCCACGCAGAAGACGGCGCCCGGCGTGAAGCTCTACCGCCAGATCATGCAGCGCTACCTCCCGAACGAGGATTGGAAGGCCGTCGCGCACATGTACGGGATGATGGCCGCGTACGCGATGGTCGACGCGTTGAAGCACGCGGGCAAGAATCCGACCCGCGCGAGCCTGCTCAAGGCGGCAACGCACCTGAACGAGGTCAACCCGTTCCTCCTGCCCGGCCTGTCGCTCACGACGGCGCCGAATGATTACTACCCGATCGGGAAGACCTTCCTCGTCCGCTACCAACACGGCTTCTGGAACGTCATCGGCAAGCCGCTCAAGACGTCCTGAGACCACCTCAGCACAGGAAAGGACAGCCGCAGATGAGAAGAGGTATCCGCGCGACGATCGCCGCCGCAGCGACGCTCGCCACGCTTGCGTTCGCAGGCTCGGCGCTCGCCGCGAACACGGGCAGCATCGCCGTCTGGCACTCGCCGATGACACTCGGCGCGTCGAGCTCGACGACGATCCACGTCAGCATCCCCAAATCGACCGACCCGCTCGCACGCCTGGCGATCTACGCACCGTCGGGCTACAGCGCGAATCTCAGCCAGGCGCCGGGCGCGAACATCGGCTCGGTCACGGCGACGGCATTCTCCTACGACACGCAGCTGACGCTGCCGCTCGAGGGCACCGTCAACACGGACAGCCCGGCCGCGCACACCGCTGACGCATGCAGCCCCGGCACGCATGCGGCGATCTGGATCCTCAACCTCAGCGTCTCGGGCCAGACGCTGCAGGTGCCGATGTACGTCGATCCGACCGCCGGTGCGGAAGCTGCGCTCGGCGCGTACAAGCTCGTCATCTGCCTGCCGCCTCCGGATGTGCCCGCGGGCACGCCGGGACGCGCAGCGTTCGGTGCGCAGCTGCTCGACGCGCAGTTCACGGTCAACGGCATCTTCTCGACGCCGTCGGGCGGCGGCCTCGTCCGCTGGGAGTCGCTCTTCACGCCGTACAACCCCGGCAAGGGCACCCCGAACGCGGCGGGCACGTGGGAGTCGCGGGCATTCGTCCCCCTCCCCGTGAGCCTCTCGCTGAAGGCGTCGTACACGAAGAAGAACCGGAACTACAGCGTCGGCGGCAAGCTCTCGGAGGGCGGCCTCCCGGTCTCCGGCGTCACGGTGAGCGTACTCAGCGGCAGCTCGCCGACGAAGCTCGTGGCGGGACGCACCGGCACGACGACGTCGGCCGGCGCGTGGAGTGCGAAGGGCAAGTTCGGCGCACGGCCGAAGAAGCCCGTCTACTTCAAGGCCACCGCCGCCGTGAAGGAGCGCGACTACACCGCGACGGGCTGCCAGAGCCCGCTCGCGCCGACGATCGCTCCCGCCGGTTGCCTCAGCGCGACGCTCCCGCCGTGGACGGCGACGAGCGCCGTCGCGAAGATCAAGCCGTAACGCGAACGACTCGGGGTCGGGCTCTGCCGTTACCGTGCAGAGCCTGACCCCGCCCATTCGCATCGGGACGTGCTCGTGGGCCGACGAGGCCCTCTCGAAGCACTTCTATCCGCCGAAGCTGCCGGCGAAGGAGCGTCTCGCCTGGTACGCGCAGTTCTTCGACACGGTCGAGGTCGACTCGACGTACTACCGCCTGCCGGGCGAGTCGATGGTGCAGGGGTGGGCGGAGCGGACGCCGCCCGGCTTCACGATGCACGTCAAGGCGTTCGGCCTGATGACGCGCCATCCCGTGAAGCTCGAGGTGCTGCCGGAGGATCTCCGCGACGCGATGCCGGTGGACGACCGCGGCCGGGTCGACCGCCCGTCGCGCGAGCTGCGCGGTGAGGTGTTCCGCCGGTTCCTCGAGGCGCTCGAGCCGCTGCGACGCGAGGGCAAGCTCGGCGGCATCCTGTTCCAGTTCCCGTCGTACGTCGTCTTCAAGGAACGCTCGCTCGACTACATCGCGTGGGCGCGCGAGCAGCTCGGCAGCGACGAGATGCTCGTCGAGCTCCGGCATCGTTCGTGGCTCGACGACGAGCATCGCGCCGAGACGCTCTCGTTCCTCGAGCAGATCGGCGCTGCGTACGTGACCGTCGACGCGCCGCGCTCCGAGTCGGCGAAGAACCTCGTCCCCACCGTGCCGGCGGTCACCGCCGGGACCGCCTACGTTCGCTTCCACGGCCGCAACCTCGCGACGTGGAACAGGCGCGGCGGCTCGGCGGCGGAGCGCTTCGACTATCTCTACTCGGACGCGGAGCTCGAGGAATGGACGGGGACGCTCGCCGGGCTCGCCGGCGAGGCGAAGCAGGCGTACGCGTTCTTCAACAACAACGCGACCTCCGCCGATCCCGACAACCCGCTCGGCCGGATCTCGCAGGCCGCGACGAACGCGCGCCAGCTTCGGCGCCTGCTCGATGCGAACAGGATCCGCGCGACCGGCGGCACCGGCGCGGCGACGGCGTAGAGTTCCGCCCGTGCACGTGCTCTCGGTCATCCACGGCGACGACGCGCGAACGGAGCTCTTCGGCCCGGTCGTCGAGGAGCGCGGCCACCGGATCGACGAGTGGAGCTTCGGATGGGGCACGCCGCCGCCGCAGCCGCTCGAGCGGTACGACGCGGTGCTCGTCTTCGGCGGCGCGATGCACGCCGACCACGACGAGCACCATCCGTGGCTCGCGGACGAGACCCGCTGGCTGCAGGAGCTGATCGCGGCGGGGACGCCGACGCTCGGCATCTGCCTCGGCGTGCAGTTGCTCGCTCGCGCGGCAGGCGCGTGGGTCGGGCCGATGCCGGAACCGGAGATCGGCTGGCACGCCGTCGAGCTGAACGCGGACGGCGCTGCAGACCCGGTCGTCGGCGCGCTCCCGCTCGCCTTCGACGCGCTGCAGTGGCACCACTACACCTACGGCGTGCCGGAGGGCGCGGTCGAGCTCGCGCGCAGCGCGGCGTGCACGCAGGCGTTCCGTCTCGGCGACGCGTGCTGGGGTGTCCAGTTCCATCCCGAAGTCACGCAGGCGCAGCTCGACGGCTGGATCGCCGACGAGTCCGATCCGGCGCCCGATCCCGAGGGGCTGCGCGCGGAGACGGCGGACCAGATCGCACGCTGGAACGAGCTCGGCCGCGCGCTGTGCGGCGCGTTCCTCGAGACCGCGACGCGCGTGCTCGCGCGCGCGGCGTGAGAGCTTCTAAAGCTCAGCAGGGGCCGAGCACGGGCGAGCCGCCGGGGCCCGTCTCGTGCACGAGCGTCCCGCTCAGGTTCGTCTCGAGGCAGTAGCCGGTCGTCGAAGCCTGCGCGAGCGTGACGCCGGAGCCGACGGGCAGCTGCGCCCCGGCATACGTGCCGTTCTGGGCGTACTCGGCCTGGAGCACCTCGGTGACCTGCGCGAAGGTCGTCGCCGCCGCGGCGGCGTTCGCCTGCTGCTCCTCCTGCGTCACTGCGGCGGCGGTCGGCCCCTGGCTCTTGTTCTGGATCGCGAAGCCGGCGCCCACGACCGCGAGCGAGATGAGAACGAGAATGAGCCCAACGCCTCTGGTCATGTCCTCCTTATCGGCAGGGGGCGGGAAATCGTTGAGGATCTCCGTTACGGTCGGCAGGTGAGCGCGATCCCC
Source organism: Gaiellaceae bacterium (assembly GCA_035999905.1). Taxonomy (GTDB): domain Bacteria; phylum Actinomycetota; class Thermoleophilia; order Gaiellales; family Gaiellaceae; genus Palsa-739. Next base: position 14,607 of record DASYGK010000137.1, read on the forward strand.
GACCCCTCGGCCTGGCCCGAAGCGCTCGACGCGCTCGCCGCCGCGCCCGGATTCCACCGGCTGCTGCTCGAGAACGACGACGTTCGGGTGCTCGAGACGGTGATCGGCCCCGGCGAGCGGACGCCCGTGCACACGCACTGCTGGCCGAGCGTGCTCTACGTCCTCTCGATGGGCCATTTCGTGCGCCGCGACGGCGCGGGCAACGTGCTCACGGACACGCGCGCGGCGGGCGGGTATCCGGACCCCGGCTCGGCCGCCTGGTCGGAGGCGATGCCCCCGCACACCTTCGAGAACGTCGGCGACACGGAGGTCCGCGTCGTCAACGTCGAGCTGAAGCGCTAGGTCAGCGCTCGAGCGGAAGCTCGTCGTGCCGGCTCCACTCGTGCCACGAGCCGGCGTAGTTGCGCGCGTCGTAGCCGGCGCTCCGCAGCGCGAGCGTCGCGAGCGCGGAGCGCGAGCCGGAGTGACAGTACGCGACGACCTCGGCGCCCTCGGGCAGGCCGACGGCCTCGCGGATCCGGTCGGCCGGGAGCGGCTCGCCGGGGCCGGCGAGGAGATCCTCGAGCCCGACGCGGCGCGCGCCCGGGATGTGGCCCTGCCGCGGGTCGCAGTGGTTGCCGGTCTTGCCCGTGTACTCCTCCTGCGTGCGCACGTCGAGGATCGCGAGCGAGTCGTCTCCGAGCCTCTGCGCCAGCTCCTGCCGCGTCGGGAACGCGCGCGGGTTCGGCTCGAGCGACGCGTCGCGCACGGGCTCGAGCTCGACCGTCCCCTCCGCGAGCTCGCCCTGCCAGCCGGCGATCCCGCCGAGGAGGATCGCGACCTGTCGGTGCCCGGCGAGCTCGGCCATCTGCGCGGCGGGCATCGCACCCATGCCGTCGCCGCGGTCGACCAGCACGAGTTGCTCGTCGCCGGTGACGCCGTGCCGGCGGAGGCGCAGCGCGACCTCCTTCGCGAGCTCGAGCACCGTCGCCTCGTCGGCGCCGGGCGGCGGCGAGCCGAGCACGAGCGGACGCGAGCCCGGAATGTGCCCCCGCGTGTGCGCGTTCGGCCCGCGCACGTCGCAGACGACGAGGTCGTCGTCACCGAGGTGCGCGGCAAGCCACGCAGCGTCGACGACGCGAGGGAGATCGGACACTGCCATCTCGGAGAACCTACAAGGCCGCGACGACCTGCGCCTCGGCCGCGACTGCCGGGCGCTCGAGCATGCGCTCGAGCCAGCCTGCGAGCCCGGGGAACGGATCGAGCGAGACGTCGAGCATGTCGCGCGCGCGCAGCACCCACGGCACGTACGCGATGTCGGCGAGGCCGTACGCAGCTCCCCCGAGCCAGGGGCGCCCGTCGAGCGCGGCGTCGAGCCGTTCGAGCTCGACGGCGAGCCGCTCGTCCGCGCCCTCCTCCCCGCGCCGGAGCGCGTAGTACGGGCGCGTGAAGTCGTCGTGGCGGAAGATCCAGAGTCGTGCGAGCGCGCGCTCCGCGGGATCGGCGGCGAGCAGCGCAGGCGCCGGATACCGCTCTTCGAGGTACTCCATGATCACGGCGGACTCGGGCAGGAGCCAACCGTCCTCTTCGAGCACGGGCACGCGTCCCGACCCGTTCTTCTCGTAGATCCACGCGGGACGGTCGGTCAGGTCGATCTCGATGGTCTCGAAGTCGACGGACTTCTCGGCGAGCACGATGCGCGCGCGAGCGCAGTACGGGCAGCGCGGGGCGTCGTAGAGGGTGAGCATCAACTCGAGGCTATCCAGCCGTGGCCGGCCTCCGCCACGCCCATCACGTCGGCGATCGCCTCGAGCAGCTCGGTCGCGGGCGGAAGGTCTGCAGGCGACTTCGCCGTGCGCGCGATGTCGCGCACGCGGTTCGGGTCGGCACCGGTGAGGCGCGCGACGACGCGCGGGTTCGCGCCGAGCGCGACGACGTCGCCGGGCGGGAGCGGCCCGTCGTACTCCGGCACCGACGCGTACTCGTCGACGTCGCCGCCACGGTCGAAGAGCGTGTACCGGACGACCGCGCCGCGATCGACGCCGATCGCAAGCACGACGCCTCCGAGCACGTACGAGAGCTCCTTCGCGAGCCGCTGGACGACCTTCGGCTCGCGGTCGAGCAGCTCCGCATGGACCGCGACCCAGCCGTTGCGCGGCCCCGTGACGGCGCTCCCCTCGGAGCGCCCGAGCCGCGGCAGCGCCTTCTGCACGGCGCGCTCGACGGCGCCCGCGTCGTCGGTCTGCACGTGGACGGACCCGAAGGTCGGGCCCTGCGACCGCACGAGCCGCTGCTCGAGCGTGTCGATCGGCGCGGCGAGGTTCAGCTGCACGGGCGTGAAGCCCCAGCGCTCGTAGATCGCGCGAGCCGCCGTGTTCGCCTCGAGCACGTCGAGCTCGAGCACCTCGACTCCCTCGGCGCGGAGGCGCACGATCGCCTCCCGCACGAGCTCGGCACTGAGCCCGCTTCCACGCGAATCCGGACGCACGTAGAGGCTGCCGAGATAGCCCACGCGCGTGCCCTGCTTGTCCGCGACCGCGAGCCCGACGGGCTCGCCTTCCTCCTCGGCGAGCAGCACGTGCAGCTTCTTCCCGAGCCCGGCCTCGATCTTCGCGAGATCCTCCTCGGTGTCGTCGTCGCGGTGCGGGAGGTCGCCGAGCTCGTGCATGAACGCGCGAAAGAGCTCGCGGATCGCTGGCAGGTCGGCTTCGGTGGCGTCGCGGATCACGGGGTGCGCTGGGCGAGCAGGAGGTAGTGGGCCGTGAGGTTCTCGAACGGATGGAAGCGTGCGCGCGCCTCGCGCACGTCGAGCCCACGATAGAGCGCGGCGACAGCCTTGCGCAGCGCGAGATCGCCCCACGGCCAGGCGTGCGGCCGGGCGAGGTGGCGAGCGAGGAACCAATCGGCCGTCCACTCCCCGAGGCCGCGTACCGCCGTGAGCTGCGCCTTCACCTCGTCGTCGGGCAGCGCCGCGAGCGAATCGAGGTCGAGGTCTGAGCGCGCGAGCCCCACGACGTACTCCGCCTTGCGGCGCGTGAGCCCGAGCGCGAAGAGCTCGTCCTCGCTCGAGCGCGCGAGCCGCTCGCGGGTCGGGAACGCCCACGCCGCGCCCGCCTGCAGCCCGAAGCGCTCGATGATCCGGTTGCGGATCGCGGTCGCCGAGAACAGCGAGACCTGCTGCGCCGTGATCGCACCGACAAGGAGCTCGAACGGGTCCGGGATCACGGGCGGGCGAAAGCCGGCTAGCGCCGGCACGACCGTCACGAGCACCTCGTCGCCGGGCGCCCACGCATAGAACGGCTCGAGGTCGAACGGCAGCCCCATCAGCGAGCGCACGACGGGCTCGGTCTCGGCGTCGAGCGGCTCGGCGTCGACGCCTCCCGGCGCCGCCTCGATCCGCAGCTCGCGCGCGCCGACGACGCGATGGAGCCCTCCCTCGTGCCAGACGCTCGCGCGGTCGATCCCGAACGCGCGGAAGCGCTCCGTCGTGAGCGCGAAGTCGAACGGCCCGGGCACGGCGAGAAACGCCATGCCCGGACCGTAGTCGCGGCAGGTCAGCCGTTGCCGCCGGCCTGCTGGACGAGCTGGCCGAGCCCGGCCGCGGCCTGGTCGAGCGACGAGTCGGTGCTCGAGCCCGGCGCCGTGCCCGAGCCGGGGGAGGCGACCGTCTTGCCGTCGAGCCAGTCCTGCACCTTCTGCGCCAGCGCCTGCACGCCCGCGTCGATCTTCTGCAGGAGCGCGATCCGCTGATCGGCGTTCTTGCACTTCGGATCCGTGCTCGCGGTGCCGCACGCCTGCTGGATCTTCGCGATCCGCGCGGTGAGGTTGCCGTCGACCTTCGTCAGGCGGTCCTCGGCCTTCTTCGCGAAGTCGAGGCAGGCCTGCGGCGCGCTCGCGTTGCTCGATCCGCACCGGTGGGCGAAGCGGAGCTCGACGAGCCGGATGCGAAGCCGCAGGAGCTCGAGGCGGATGCGGACGCCCTGGGCGCCCTGTCCCGCCTGGCCCTGCTGCGCCACCGGCGGCGTGCCGGCGGCCGGGGGCGTGCTGCCGTTGTCGGCGAACGCGGCCGGAACGGCGGCGAGCGCGAGAACGGCGAGTGCAAGGGTGATGAATCGCTTCATCGTGTTCCTCCGTCGGGTGGGGGTCTCTCTTCCACACCGCACCATGTGACGGTTCCGTAATCCCGACGGCTGGCGGACGTAACGCCTGCGTAAAGCGAGAAACTCAGAGGTGCGAGGTGAGGCCGGCGCCGCTCGCGTCGCCGTCGTCGCCCGCGTCGTCGGCGTTCGCGTACCACGACCGCCAGTAGATGCCGTCGTCGAGGCTCTTCGCGAACGCCGTGAGCTTCAGCGGGTGGAAGGTGTCGCACATCACGGCGAGCTCGTGCGTCTCGTGCAGGCCGATGCTCTTCTCCGCGAGCCCCGGCTGCGGGCCGTGCGGAAGCCCCGACGGATGCAGCGTGATCGAGCCGACGTCGACGCCCTTGCGCGAGCCGAAGTTGCCGGAGACGTAATAGATCATCTCCTCCGACTGCAGGTTCGAGTGGTGGTACGGGATCGGCACCGCCTCGGGGTCGAAGTCGAGCTTGCGCGGGCAGAACGAGCAGATCACGAAGTTCTGGCCCTGGAAGGTCTGGTGCGACGGCGGGGGCTGGTGGATGCGGCCGGTGATCGGCTCGAAGTCGTGCACCGAGAACGTCCACGGATAGAGGTAGCCGTCCCAGCCGACGACGTCGAACGGGTGATAGTCGACGACGTACGTCTGATAGCCGCCGCGCACGCGCACCTTCACCGGGAACTCGCCGGTCTCGCGGACCGTGCGCAGCTCCGTCGGCGGATGGATGTCGCGCGTGTAGTACGGCGCGCCCTCCATCAGCTGTCCGTAGGCGTTGCGGTAGCGGCGCGGGATCTCGATCAGGCCGGGCGTCTCGAAGACGAGGTAACGCTGCGGCCCGGTCGGGTCGAAGCGGTACGTCGTGCCGCGCGGGACGACGATGTAGTCGCCCTCCTTGTACGGCACGTCACCGAACGTCGTCTCGAGCGTGCCGCTTCCCTCGTGGACGAAGATCACCTCGTCGCCCTCGCCGTTGCGGTAGAAGTAATGCATCCGCTCGGCCGGGCGGCAGAGCGAGATCTCCACGTCGTTGTTCCACATCAACACGCGGCGGCCCGTGATCTCGTCACCCTCGGGCTTGATGTCGAACGTCTTGAAGTGACGGTGCGCATGCTCGTCCGGCACCCACTCCTTGCGCTCGATCTGCTTGAAGCCGCCGAGCTTCACGACGCGGCACGGCGAGCGCAGGTGGTAGAGGATCGACTCGTTGCCCGTGAAGCCCTCGAGCCCCATCACCTCTTCGGTGAGAAGGGCCCCGTTCTCACGGAACTGCACGTGCCGCTTGCGCGGGACGTCGCCGAGGCGCTGGTAGAACGGCACGGCCGAAGCCTAACCGAGCGCCAGCTCGGCGAGCCGCCGACCGACGACCGGCGCGAACTTGAAGCCGTGACCCGAGCACGCGGAGCCGACAACGACGCGGCCGCGACGCTCGAGCACGAACGAGCCGTCCGCCGTCGACGTGTAGAGGCACGTCTGCGGGTCGATCGGCTCGGGGTCGACGGACGGGAGGCGCGCCGCGACCCAGTCGGAGACGCGCCGCACCGATTCGAGGTCGGGGGCGCCGTCGCTGCGGGGATCGACGACCGGGCCGCCGTGATGCTCCCCCGCCTTCAGGCCGTGCACGGGATCGTGGAGCGAGTACATGCCGTGACCGCGCGTGATCTCGTCGAGCTCGACGATCGCCGGCTGCGGCGCACCGTCGCGGCGGAAGTACGCGATCGTCTCGCGCGTCACGGTCACCGGCACATCCGGGACGAGCTCGCGGATCCAGGACCCGGCGGTGACGACGACGACGTCGGCGTCGACGTCGTCGACCGACTCGACGCGCCGGCCGGTCTCGACGACCGCGCCGCGTGCGCGGGCGACGTCGACGAACGCATGCCGAGCACGGTCGGCATGCACGAAGCCTGCCTCGGTCTGATGGAGCGCCGCCCAGCCGTCGGGGAGCAGCGCACCGAGCTCGTGCGCGCGTGGCGCGTCGAGCCACTTGTAGTCGACGCCGCAGGCCGCGAGCCCGGCGGCGGAGGTGAGAGCGGGATCCGGCGCGAGCTCGACGATCCCGTGGAGGCCGAGCAGCTCCTGGCCGGCATCGGCCTCGAGATCGCGCCACCCGTCCATCGCGGCGCGCGCGAGCTCGACCCAGTGCGCCTCCGGGTACGAGAGCCGGACGATGCGGGTCCGCCCGTGACTCGACCCGCGCTCGTGGTCGAGGTCGAACTGCTCGACGAGAGTCACGTCGGCGCCCCGTGCGCTCAGCGCCCACGCGGCGGCGCAGCCCATCACGCCGGCACCGACGACCGCCACGCGCGTCATGCGGCAACCGGGTTGCGGAGCGCCCCGAACGGGGCGAGCTCGATCTCGGCCGTGTCGCCCGCGGCGACCGGCTCCTTGCGGCTGCCGCCGGGAGCGACGAGCACGTCACCCGGCAGCAGGCGCGTGTTCGCGCCCGCGTACGCCGCGAGCGCGTCGAAGTCGGCGCCGTCGAGCTCCGCCTCGTCGGGCGTGATCACGACCGGGCCGAGCGACGTCGCGAAGTCGCGCGCCTTCGCACCCGAGAGCTCGGGCGCCTCCCAGTCGTTCATCAGCGTGTAGCCGCCGATCGCGCCGTCGGCGCCGACGATCGCCGCCAGCCTCCCGACCGGCACGATGTTCGACACGCCCGCTGGTAGATGCACGACGTCATCCGGGCCGTGGATCGACGCGGGGCTCGCGAACACGAAGTCGCCGTCGCGGCCGAAGATGCGAACGGACGGCGGATGCAGCACGGGCGCGCGGAGCACGACGTCCTCGAGCGGATACACGGCGTGCTCGCGCGCGCGGCCGCCGCCCGTGAAGAACGCCTGCAGCGTCTGCGCAGCGAGCTGGATCACGCGATCGCCGTCGATGCGCCCCGGCCAGCCGCGCTCGAGCGCCTCCTCGCGCGGGCTGAACATGCAGAGCCTCACGCGAGCGGCTCCGTATGCACGACGACGTCGACGATGTCCGGGCGCTCGCGCCGGACCGCTTCCTCGATGCGGCTCGCCGCCGCGTGCGCGTCCGCGAGCGCCGTTCCCGCGCCGAGCCTGACGGTCAGGTGCGCGACGAGCCCGTCGTCGGTGTGCACGAACTGCAGGTCGTCCGGCTCGGCGCCGATCGCGTCGCGCACGATCCGCGCGACGAGTGCACGCTCCGTCGCGACCTCGGTAGCGCCGGGCCGCGAGCCCGCGGCCTCCTCTCCGAGCGGCTCGAGATGGGTCTGCACCGACGACACCTCCGGCGCCGCGGCGAGGATCGCCTCCTCGACGTCCTCGGCGATCGCGTGCGCCTCGTCGAGCGAGAGGTCGCCCGGCAGCTTCAGGTGCAGCGAGATCTCGGTGCCGGAATCCATCGCGACGACGCTCACGTTGTGCACCTCGCGCACACGGCGCACGCCGAGCGCAGCCGCGTGTGCGCGCTCGCGCACGTCGGCGCGATCGCCGAGCGGCTCCACGTGCACGACGACGTCGGCGTCGGGCAGCACCCGTTGAACGGCGTCCTCCACCGCATCGGCGGCTGCGTGCCCCTGGCCGACGGCTGCGTCGATCGAGACGCCGATCACGACGTCGGCGAAGAAGCGCCCCGCGGCCTGGCGCATGCGCAGGCGCCGCAGGTCGACCGACGGGCGGATCGCGTCGATCGCGCGCCGCGCCGCCTCCTCCGCCATGGCCGGGACGCGATCCATCAGCACGTCGACATTGCGCCGCATCAGGCGCACCGCGGCGAGCAGGACGAGGCACGCGACGAAGAGCGCCGCGATCGAGTCGGCCTTCAGATACCCGTGCCGCACGAAGACGAGCGCGACGAGCACGCCGACCGAGCCGCCGAGGTCGCTGCCGAAGTGCAGCGCATTCGACGCGAGCGCCGCGCTGCCGTAACGCCGCGAGGCACGCCACGACGACGACGCGCGACCGACGTCGATCACGATCACGACGCCGAGCACGACGAATGCGTACCAGCGCGCGTGCACGTCCGGATGCGCGCTCCCCGTGAGGCGGACGATCGCGCGCCAGACGATCGCGAGGCTCGCGACGACGAGGATCGCGCCCTCGCCGAGCGCGGCGAGGTGCTCCGCCTTGCCATGGCCGTACTGGTGGCCCGGATCGGCGGGTCGAACGGCAACGCCGACCGCGAAGAACGTGAGCAGTGCCGCGATCAGGTCGGTGCCGGAGTGCACGGCCTCGGAGAGGAGGCCGAGGCTTCCGGTCGCGAGGCCCGTGCCGAGCTTCAGCCCGATCAGGGCCACCGCGGCGAGCACGGAGAAGAGCGCGGTGCGCCGTTGCGCCGTCATCGCGGGCGTAGCGTACGGGCGCTACAGGTTGCCGCGGAGCGCCTGCTCGCGCTCGATCGCTTCGAACAGGGCTTTGAAGTTCCCGTCGCCGAAGCCGCGTGCGCCGTGCCGCTCGATCACCTCGAAGAACATCGTCGGCCGGTCCTGCGTCGTCTTCGTGAAGATCTGGAGCAGGTAGCCGTCGTCGTCGCGGTCGGCGAGGATCTTGTGCTTGCGCAGGTCGGCCCAGTCCTCGGCGATCTCGCCGACGCGGTCGCCGACGTCCTCGTAATACGCGTCGGGCGTGTCGAGGAAGAGCACCCCGCGCTGTTTCAGCGCCTCGACCGTTTCGACGATGTTCCCGGAGGCGAGCGCGATGTGCTGCGCGCCGGCGCCGCCGTAGAACTCGATGTACTCCTCGATCTGGCTCTTCCGCTTCCCCTCGGCGGGCTCGTTGATCGGGAACTTGATCTTCCCCTCGCCGTCCGCCATCACCTTCGACATCAGCGCGGAGTACTCGGTCGAGATGTCGTCGTCGGAGAAGTGGATCATCTCCGTCATCCCGAAGACGCGCTCGTAGTACTCGACCCAGTCGTTCATGCGGCCTAGCTCGACGTTGCCGACGACGTGGTCGACGTTCAGGAGGCCGACGCCGCCGGCGGCGCCGTTCCCGGACACCGACACGTAACCGGGCTTGAACGGGCCGGTGTAGTCCTTGCGGTCGACGAACGTGTGGATCGTGTCGCCGTACGTCGCGATCGCGGAGGTCTCGATCGAGCCGAACTCGTCCTCCTCGCGCTTCGGCTCGGCAACGCCGCGCGCGCCGCGCTGCACCGCCTGGCGGTACGCCTCGGTGGCGTCGGGCACCGTCAGCGCGATGTCCTTCACACCGTCGCCGTGCCGCGCGTGGTGCTTCGTGATGTCGCTCTCCTCGCGCAGCGCGGAGGTGACGACGAGCCGGACGTCGCCCTGCTGGAGCACGTACGACGCACGGTCGCGCACACCCGTTTCCGGACCGCAGTACGCGGTGCGTGAGAAGCCCATCGCGTGCTCGTAGAAGTACGCCGACTGCTTCGCGTTGCCGACCCAGAGCTCGATGTGATCCCAGCCGATGAGCGGCATGAAGTCTTCGGCCATGCGGGGGATTATGCCGCGCATTTCTTTACGCGGCGCGAGCGCGCGCTTTACAGACCGTGCGTACCGTTCGCCACGTGACCAGGCGCCTCGCCTTGATCGCCGTCGCCGCGGCCGCCGGGGCCCCTTCCGCCGGCGCCGCGGCGACACCCGTCGTCCCGGTCTTCATCCAGCACCGGATCCAGCAGACCGCGCCGGCGCTCGCCTACGTCCCCGCCCGGCTCGCGATCGGCTGGCGCTACGAGCGCTGGACGCACGACGGCGCGCTGCGGATCTTCTTCCGGAGCAAGGCAGGCCGCGAGATCGTCTTCGCCGCGGCTCCGTTCCACGGCGCCTGCCGTGCCGGGATGGCGAAGAGCTTCCAGCTCGACGGCGTCAAGGTGTGGTGGTCGCCGACGCCGGCAGGGCAGCAGGCGTGGCGCTGCGTCAACGGGATGAAGCTCGTCGCGTCGTCGTCACTCCGGCCCGACCAGTTCGCGGACGTCGGTCTCGGCCGCATCGCCGCGTCCGGGCACCGCATCCGCTGACGGACGGCGCCGTACGCGCTCGAGCACGATCCCCGCGAAGATGAAGAGGCCGCCGACGATCTCGGCCGCGTGGAGCGACTCCGAGAGGATGAGAACGGCGAAGAGCACGCCGAAGAACGGCTGCAGGTTGTTGAACAGCGTCGCGCGAGAGCTGCCGACGATGGCGACCGCCGTGAACCAGAGGATGTTCGTGAGGAAGAGCGGACCGACGACCGCATAGCCGAACCCGAGCCAGACCTTCCAGCCGAACGAGAAGTGCTGCGCGGTCACCTGCGAGATGCTCACGAGGGCGAGCGGGATCCAGCCGATCGCGAGCACGACCGCGCTGACGCGATACGGCGAGTACGTGCGCATGAGCGGTGCGATCGCGATCGTGTAGACCGCCCACGTGAACGCCGTGCCGAGCCCGAGGAAGATCCCCTCGGGCCCCGTCGACGCGCCGGCGCCGACGCCCACGAGCACGACGCCGGCGAAGGTCAGGCCGGCCCCGGCCCAGAAGGAGCGCTGGAGCCGCTCGATCCGGAGCGCCAGGGTGAGGAGCCCCGCGAAGACCGGCGTCGACCCGAAGACGAGCACGAGCGTCGAGGCCTGCCCGACTTTCAGGCTGTACACGAAGAAGAGCTGGTTGACGAAGAGCGCCAACGCGGCTGCGCCGACGAGCCTGAGGTGGCGCCGCTCGATCCGGAACGAGCGCTCGCGGTGGTACGTGTAGAGCCAGAAGAGCGAGATGGCGGCGAAGTAGCGGATCGTCCCGTAGGCGAGCGGCCGCCAGCCGTGCTCGAGCAGGTACTTCGAGACGGTGACGTTCAGCGCCCAGAGGAGCACCGCGCCCAGGAGCATCGCGTCCACGGGAGATGCTCGCCGCACGTCTCCGAGGCTACAGTCGGTTAGGGTTCGGGCGATGCCCGAGCCGACCCTCGCCGACGTCGACGCCCTCGTCGGGCCTGCGACGCCGCACTTCGCCTACCAGCTCCGCGCCCGCGTCTTCGAGCTCGTCCGCGACCTCGCGGTGGAGCATCCGGTTCGCCGCTACGCCGAGGAGAAGATGGAGCTGCTCGACCGGCTCGGCTTCGCCTCGTCGAAGGCGCAGGACGGCGGCCGCGAGCCGGCCACCCGCCCCGGCTGGGACCGCCTGCCGAGCTCCGCCCCGGCCGACGCCCCGCTCCCGCCCGCGCGATGAGCCTCGACGGCTCGTCGGTGCTCGTCACCGGCGGCACACGGGGGATCGGGCTCGCGATCGCGCGGCGCCTCGTCCGCGACGGCGCGACGCGCGCCGTGCTCGGCTACATGCGCAACGACAGCGCGGCCGAAGCGGCGTCGGAGACCCTCCGCGCCGACGGCGCCGAGGTCGTGCTCGTGCGCGGCGAGGTGTCGAAGCCGAGCGTCGTCGAGGAGCTTGCGTCGCACGGGCCGTATCGCGTGGTCGTGCACAACGCGGCGACCGGCGTGATCCGCTCTGCGCTCGAGACCGAGGACAAGCATTGGGACTGGACGTTGAACGCGAACGCGCGCGCGCTGCTGTCGCTCGCGCGGGCGACAGTGCCGTCGATGAGCGAAGGCTCGTCGATCGTCGCGATCTCGAGCCTCGGTGCGCAGCGCGTGCTTGACAACTACGTGCTGATCGGGACGTCGAAGGCCGCGCTCGAATCGGTGGTGCGCTATCTCGCCGTCGAGCTCGCTCCGCGCGGCATCCGCGCGAACGCCGTGTCGGGCGGCGTCGTCGAGACGGGCGCGCTCGAGCACTTCCCGAACAAGGACGAGATGCTCCGCTCGGTCGAGCGCACGCCTGCGGGGAGGCTCGTCGAGCCCGACGACATCGCGGGCGCCGTCTCGTTCCTCTGCTCGCCCGACGCACGCATGGTGTGCGGCCAGGTCCTCGTCGTCGACGGCGGCTTCTCGCTGCCCGCCTGAGATGGAGCCGACCGACCGCAACCGGCGGGCCTTCGACGAGCGGCATGTCGCAGGAGCGCCCGGTCGTGCGGGGCTGCCGGTGATCGTCCGGCGCACGCTCGGCTCGCTGACGAAGAAACGCGTGCTGCACCTGCAGTGCGGCACGGGAGAGGGCGCCGCCGAGCTCGCCGAGCTCGGCGCCGTCGTGACGGCGATCGACGAGTCCGCGGAGGCGCTCGAGGCCGCGCGCGAACGGTGGCCGTCGATCCTCTGGGTGCAGGGGACCGTGCAGGCGCTGCCGTCGGAGCTGCGACGCCGGCGCTTCGATCTCGTCTACAGCCCGGAGGGCGTGCTTGCGCGCCTCGAGGATCTCGATGCGTGGGTGCGCGGCATCGCCGGTGCGATCCCCGCGCGCGGTGAGCTCCTGATGTACGAGGAGCATCCGGTGGCGGAGTGCGTCGACCGGCTGCTGCGCTGGCATCACGACTACTTCGACGAGTCGCTGCAGGGCGAGCGGCTCTGGCGCCTCGGGCAGCTCGTCACCGCGATCGCGCGCGGCGGCCTCGGGGTGGAAGCGCTCGAGGAGTATCCGGGCGACTCGGCCTGGCGCCGCCACGACCGGCGTGTGCCGGGCAGCTTCCTGCTGTACGCGCGACGCAAGGCGTAGGATCGCCGCCGCGCGGGTACGCGCGGACGATGGGTATACCGATCAGCTTGTTCCTGATCGCAGGCGGCGCGATTCTCGCCTTCGCAGTCACGGGAGGCTCCGACAGCAACGTCGACATCCCCGTTGCCGGCTTCATCGTGATGGTCGCCGGCCTTGTCGGACTGTTGCTCTCGCTCGTGCTGTGGGACTCGTGGGCAGGTGGGAGCTACTGGCGTCGCGGCGCGCTGCCGCCCGAGCCCAGGCGCAGGTACCCGCCGCTGACCTAGCGGCCGAACAGGCTGCCGAGGCCGCCGCTGAGGTTCGACACGACACCCACGCGCGAGCGCGGGGGCTGTTCGCACGCGACCGGGTTGAGCTGCCGCTCGACGGTGCCGGCACGCTTGCGCGGCGCACGCGCGGAGCAGGTGCGCGACCGCTCGTCGTGGATCCGTAGAACCTGGATCTGCGCGCGGACGGCGGCGCTCGAGAAGGGCGGCGGCAGCTTCGCCGCCGTCGCGGGCGACGCGGCCGCGACGAGCGCGGCGGCGAGCGCACTGGCCATCGTCACCGCCGAAGCGTAGCCCTTCCGGGGCCCAGGCGCTCGCGGCGGCTCGGGATCAGGCGTCGCGGCCCAGCACGCGGCCGACCGTCGCCCGGGCGATCGTGCCCGCCATCGCCGGGTTCTCCTGCAGCCGGCGGAGCGAGTACGCGTACCACTGCTCGCCGAAGGGCACGTACACGCGGAGCCGGTGGCCCTCCTGCACGAGCTCGGTCGCGCGCTGCTCCCGCACGCCGAGGAGCATCTGGAACTCGTAGGCCGCGCGATCGAGGCCGCGCTCGTCGAGCAGCCGCAGCGCCTCGCCGATCAGCCGCTCGTCGTGCGTCGCGACACCGACGTACGAGCCTGCGTCGAGCAGCGCTGTGAGGCACCGCACGTAGCTCGCGCGAATCTCGTCCGCGTCCGTGAACGCGAGCGTGTACGGCTCGACGTAGATCCCCTTGCAGAGGCGAACGTTCGGCCGCAGGTCCGCGAGCTCGGCGACGTCGTCCAGCGTGCGCCGCAGGTACGCCTGCAGCACGACGCCGACGTTGTCGTAACCCTCCGCGCGAAGCTCGCGGTAGAGGCGGAGCGTCTCGTCCGTCGTCGACGAGTCCTCCATGTCGATGCGCACGAAGTTCCCGTCCTCGCGCGCCTGCCGCACGACTGCCTCGAGGTTCGCACGGCAGAGGTCGTACGAGAGGTCGAGCCCGAGTGCGGTGAGCTTCACGCTGACGTTCGAGTCGAGACGGTCTCGCTCGATCTCGTCGAACACGTCGCGATACGCCTGCGCGATCGCGTGCGCGTCCGCCTCGCGCTCGATCTCCTCGCCGAGCACGTCGATCGTCGCCATCTTCCCCTCGGCGTTGAGCGTGCGCACGACGCGCACCGCGTCTGCGAGCGTCGAGCCGGCGATGTACGGCGCGGAGAAGCGCTGCACGATCGGTTTCGGCAGGACCGGGAGCAGGCGGACGAGGGCTTGGTCGAGCAACGTCACGAGCGGCGCGATTCTACGACTCGCGCATGAACCCCTGGCGCGCAGCGCTCACGAGCGCCACCGCCTCGGGGAACAGCAGCCGCATCGCGTCGCGAAGGGCGATCGCCTGCTCGTCGATCCCGCCCGTCGGCTGAAGCTGCGCGAGCGCAGCGGACGTCAGCTCGACCGCGGTGTTGAGCGTCAGCGTCGCGAACTGCTCGCGCTGCGCCTCGTGCACGGTCTCCGCCTGCTGCTCCGCGAACTCGCGCAGGCCGCGCATCAGATCCTCTGGGTCGCCGCCGAACGGGAACCCGAAACCGCCGCCTCCACCGCCTTCCATGCACCGAAGGGTAGCTACGCGGGCGCCCGCTACTCCAGGGGACCTTTGTAGCGCCGCTCGACCTCCGCGGCGAGCTCCTCGACCGCCGTGACCGCCTGCTGGAGCGCGGCCGCGAAGGGGGACGCCGAAGCGTCGCCGAGCGAGAGCTCGAGCTTCCGCGCGGCCGCGCCGATCGCGTCGAGGTATGCCGCGGTCGCGAGCCGCGGCGCCGGCTGCAGCGTCTGCTCGAGCGCGAGGGCGGCGGCCTCCGCGTCCTCGATCCCCTCGGGCGCCTCGCGCTCGCGCAGGTCGGCGAGCGTCGCCCGCAGCTCGGCGAGCTCTCCGCCGCCGGCGCTCTCCTCCGCCACCTCGCAGAGCGCCGCGAGGGACGCCGCGTCGTGGACGACCCGCTTGCTGCGCACCGGGCGCCCCTCGGCATCGAGCGCGAGCCACACATGACCGTCGGCCGACTCGTACGCGCAGAGGTAGACGCGGCCGGAGCCGAGCGGCTCCGCGGCGACGATCCCGCTGACGCGTTCCGACGGCGCGGCGAAGGAGGAGGCGGCGGCGGCGATCGCCGCGAGGTCGTCGCTGAGCGTCACGATGCCCCGCAGCCTAAGAGATCGAAGCCCAATGAGCGATTGTGTCGCCCGGCCGCGAACGTCATTGGGCTTCGATCTCTTAGACTCGGCCCCCGTGGCCGCCTCGACGAGGACGCAGCACGCTCGCGAGCTGTTCGCGCCGCTCGGGCCGACGTACGACCGCTACGCGTCGCTGCTCTCGTACGGCCAGGACCCGCGCTGGAAGCGGTTCCTCGTCTCGCGCATCCCCGCCGCTGCGGCGCGCGTCGCCGACGTGGCGGCGGGCACGGCGGCGGTCTCGATCGGGCTGGCGCAGGCGGCGCCCGCGCGGACGATCGTCGGGATCGACCAGAGCGCGGAGATGCTCGCCGCCGGGCGCGAGCGCGTCGCGCGCGCGGGCCTCGCCGGCCGCATCGAGCTGCGCGAGGGACGCGCGGAGTCGCTGCCGTTCGCGGACGAGGAGTTCGACGCGCTCACCTTCACCTATCTCCTGCGCTACGTGGACGACCCGGCGGCGACGATGCGCGAGCTCGCGCGCGTCGTCAGACCGGGAGGAACGGTCGCGATGCTCGAGTTCGCGGTGCCGCGGGGAATCTGGCGGCCGCTGTGGGAGCTGCACGTGCGCGTCGGGTTGCCGCTCGCGGGAGCCGCGATCTCCCCGGGCTGGCACGAGGTCGGCAGCTTTCTCGGCCCGAGCATCCGTGGCTTCTACGAGCGGCTCCCGCTCGGCGCCGTGGTCGGGCTCTGGCGCGACGCGGGGATCGCCGACGTCCAGGTCGGGCGCCTCAGCCTCGGCGGCGGGGTCGTCGTCTGGGGCACGCGCACGTGACGAACGCCGCGCGCCCGGCCTTCTACGCGTTGCGGCCGGGCGGTTGGCGCGACTACGTGACGCTCCTCCACCCGCCGTACACGCTCTGGCATCTCTCGTATGTCGCACTCGGCGCGGCGCTCGCACCGCAGATGAAGTGGGGGCTGCTCGGCTGGACGACACTCGCGTTCCTGCTCGCGATGGGCGTCGGCGCGCACGCGCTCGACGAGCTGCACGGCCGCCCGCTGCGCACGCAGATCCCGTCCGCCGTGCTCGTCGGCCTGGCTGCCTCCTCGATCGCGGCAGCGGCGGCGATCGGCGTCGTCGTCGCAGCGCACTCGACGCTCTGGCTTCTGCTCTTCGTCGTGGGCGGCGCGCTCTTCGTGGTCGCGTACAACCTCGAGCTCCTCGGCGGCGCCGTCCACACCGACGTGTGGTTCGCCGCATCGTGGGGCGCGTTCCCGGTGCTCACGGCCTACTTCGCCTCGGTGGAACGGCTCCGCGGCGAGGCGCTCGCCGCCGCGGCGTTCGCCTTCCTCACGAGCCTCGCACAGCGGCGGCTCTCGACGGAGGCGCGGGCGGTGCGACGCGGCGCCGCCCCGCAGCCGGACGCGGACGCCCGCCTGCGCGCGCCCGAGGCCGCGCTGCGGCTCCTGGCCGCTGCGATGCCCGCGCTGGCGGGAGCGCTGCTGCTCGCGCGTGTCGGCTGAGTCGCCCCGTACGATGCAGCCGATGACGCTGACGACCGGGTACGACGTCGCCTTCGCCGCCGGTGCGGCGATCGCGGCCGTTGCGCTGACCGGCGCCGCGCTCCGCTTCCTTCCGCGGTTTGCGCTGGTCGCGCTCGGTGCAATCGCGTGCGGCGGGTCGGGTGCCGCGTGGGTCGGCTTCGCGCTCCGGCGGCACGGGCACCGCCACCACGATCTCCTCGTCGCTGCGATCGGGCTCACGGTCAGTGCGGTCGCGACGGTGGTCTCCCTCCCGCTCCGCCGCGCGATCCTGCGGGCGGACGCGATCGACGCGCATCTCGCGGACGCGCAGGCCAAGCTCGACGCGCAGATCGAGCGGGAATCGGCCGCGCGTGCGGAGGAGCTCGAACGGACGCTCGCGCGGGCGCGCGCGGATTCCGTCTCGCTGCTCACGGAGGAGGAACGGCGGCTCGCCGACGAGCGCCGTCGCGAGTTCACCGAGCGCGAGCAGGCGGTCGGCGGCGCGCTGACCGAAGCCCTGACCTCGACGCAGGCTCAGGTCGAGCAGCGCTTGACCTCGTGGGCGCAGGACCTCGACCGCGCAGCCGAGGCGACGAAAGCGCGCATCGCCGAGCTGACGCAGCAGCAGAAGCAGCTCCTCATCGACGTCGAGGCACGCCTCGCGTCCGACGCGGACCGCGTGGCCGCAGAGAGCGAGGAGCAGCGGGCCGCGTTGACGCGCATGCGCGCGGAGCTCGAGAAGGCGATCGACGACGCGCTGGCCGTCGCGCGGGCCGAGGTCGACGCGAACGCGGCGGAGCGGAGGCGCGCGCTGCACGAGCTCGACGAGCGCATGCGCCGGCGCGAGAAGGAGCTGCTCGAGCGGATCGAGCGCGAAGAGGTCGAAGCCGCCCAGCGCATCCGCGCCGGCTTCGAGGACGTGCAGCGACGGCAGATCGAGCAGATGGAGCGCATCGTCGAGCGCTCCGCGATCGCGTACTCGGACGACGCGGCGCAGCAGTTCGCGGCGCTCGTGAAGTCAGGGCGGGAGGATGCCGCACGCCGGCTGTCGCGGGAGCTCGACCGCTCCGTGGAGGTGTTCGCGCGCGAGGCCGAAGCGGTGCTCGCCGAGCGTCTTGCCCATGTCGGCGATGCGGGAGCGCAACGTCTCGAACGCCGGCTCACCGAGGCCGCGAACGCGCTCGAGCGGCAGCGCGACGAGTGGATGACCGCGCTCGACACCCGCATCACGGGTCTCGAAGCCGACGTGCGGCGGCGGCTCGAGGAGCTCGGCGCCGACACCGAGGCGGAGCGGGCGGTGCTGGAGGCGCGGCTCCAGGAGCTGATGCGGCGCTTCGACGCGGCGGACGCGCTCCACACCCAGTCGTAAAGATTGTGCAAGTCGCGGCTATCGGCGCCAACAATCGGGGAAAGGGTTCGTCGAAGGAATCACGAACCACCAGGAGCAATGAGCGAGATGACCGAGATCGCATTTCCCGAAACGAGTGAGCGCAGCAAGGTCGAGAGCTGGCGCCTCCACGTGCTGATCGAGGCCGGCTACCCGCTCACGCTCGCGGAGCGCCTCGCCGCGAGCGAGGCCGACCTGCATCTGGCGGTCGAGCTCGTCTGCAGCCGCGGCTGCGCGCACGAGACCGCGGCGAACATCCTGCTCTGATCCCGGCCGCGCCCGCCGGTTACGCTGGCGGACGTGAGCAAGGTCGAGCCGCTCCCGTACGACGACCGCACCGTCTATTCGGTCGCCGCCTTCAACCGCGGCGTCGCGCAGTGGCTCGGCCGGCTGCCGACCGTCTGGGTCGAGGGAGAGGTGACCGAGCTGCGCCGGCACGCGCGCTGGGCGAGCGTCTTCCTGACGCTCAAGGATCCCGGCGACGGCTCGTCGATCGGCGTGACGATGCCGCGCGGCCGCTTCGACGCGCTGAAGCTCGAGCTCGCGGACGGCGAGCGTGTGCACGTGTTCGGCCGGCCGGAGCTCTTCGAGCAGCGCGGCGACCTCCGCCTGCGCGCGCTGACGATCGAGCGCTTCGGTGTCGGTGCGCATCTCGCGGAGCTCGAGCGGCTGAAGGCATCCCTCGCCGCCGAGGGCCTCTTCGCGGCGGAGCGGAAGCGGGCGTTGCCGCTGCTGCCGCGCCGCATCGGGCTGATCACGGGAAACGACGCCGCCGCGAAGCGCGACGTGCTCACGACGATCCAGGGCCGCTTCCCCGCGGCGAACGTGCTCGTCGCGGAGACGTACGTGCAGGGGCCGCGCGCCGCGCTCGAGATCGTCGCCGCACTGCAGGCGCTGTGCGAGCAGCCGGGCGTCGACGTGATCGTGCTCACGCGCGGCGGCGGCAGCTTCGAGGATCTCCTCCCCTTCAGCGACGAGCGGCTCGTCCGCGCCGTCGCGAAGTGCCCCGTCCCGGTCGTGTCGGCCGTCGGTCACGAGCAGGACACGCCGCTGTGCGACCTCGCCGCCGACGTACGCGCGTCCACGCCGACGATGGCGGGGAAGCTCGTCGTGCCGGAGCTGTCTCAGTTGTCGGGCACGCTCGACCGCGCGCGCGACTCGCTCGCGCGCTCCGTGCGTCGCACGCTCGAGCGGGACACGCAGCGGCTCACGCGCTCGGCGGAGCGGCTCCGCGCCGCGCCGCGCCGCGCGCTCGAGACCGAGAGCCAGCGGGTGGAGCGTGCGCACGAGCGGCTGCGCCGCGCGCCGGCGCTTGCGGTCGAGCGCAAACGGGCGGCGCTCGAGGCGACCGCCGGCACCCTGCGCGCGTTGTCCCCGAAGGCAACATTGAAACGAGGGTACGCGATCGTCCGGACGGACGCCCGCGTCGTGGCGAGCGCTGCCGCCGTCGCACCCGGCGTCCGGGTCGACGTCGAGCTCGCAGAGGGCGCCTTCGGCGCCCGTGTCGAGGACGTGACCGCGTGAGCGCCGAGGAGCCGACGTTCGAGCAGGCGCAGGCCGAGCTCGAGCAGATCGTCGAGCGCCTGGAGCAGGGCAAGGCCCCGCTCGACGAGGCCCTCGCACTGTGGGAGAAGGGCGAGCAGCTCTACGCGTTGTGCCGCGCACGGCTCGACACCGCGCAGGGCAAGGTCGAGGAGCTAGCCCGCCGCGTCGAGCAGTCGCGTCCCGAGCCGCAGGCCTAGCTCGAAGAGGTCGCGCGACGCGCGCGCCGGGTCGCCGGAGAGCGCGATCGTCTCCGCGCCGGGCAGCAGCCGCTCGACGACGCCCCCGAAGACGACGCACGGCACGCCCGCGACGGCGCACCGCTCCACCACTTCCGCAGGCGCCTTCCCTTCCACCGTCGTCGCGTCGACGCGGCCCTCGCCGGTCACGACGAGCTTGAACGGCGTCGGGTCGAAGCCGATCAGGTCGAGCACGGCCGGCGCGCCGGGGACGAGCTCCGCGCCGAGCGACGCGAGCGCGGCGCCGAGACCGCCGGCGGCGCCGGATCCGGGAACGTCGGCGTACGGCGCGAGCTCCGGCCGCGCGCGCAGCCGCCGTTCGAGCTCGCGGACCTGCGCCGCGTCGGCGCCCTTCTGCGGCCCGAAGAGCCGCGGCGCGTCGTAGAGCGTCGTCGCGACGTCGCAGAGCACGGTCGTCGCCGCGGGCAGCGCGTCGAGCACGTCGAGAAGGCCCGCGCCGCCGTCCATGGTCGCGGTCCCGCCGAGGCCGATGACGAGGGGCTTCGAGCCGTCGAGCGCCGCGATCAGCTCGCCGAGGCCGCGGCTCGTGGCACGGAGCGGGTCGAGCCGAAGCGGATCGAGCGGGAGCACCTCGGCCGCCTCGACGACGACCGCGTCGTCGCGCACGCCGACGCGCGCCGTCCTGAAGCTCCCGAATGCGTCGTGCGCCGGCAGCGACCGCCAGTCGTCGCAGAGCGCGTCGATCGTCCCGTCGCCGCCGTCGGCGAGCGGCTGTTGCACGCACGCGACGCCAACATGCGCGAATCCGTCCTCGAGCGCGGCCGCCGCGTCGCGCGCGGCGAGCACGCCCTTGAGGCTAGCCGGAGACGCCAGCGCGCGCAGGCCGCTCATCGTCGTCGTCCGCCTCCCCGTCCGCGAGCTCTGCCTGCGTGGCGCTCGGCATCACCTTCAGCATCGCGAACGACAGGCCTTCGCGTGCGAGGAACAGGAGGCCGACGCCGATGCCGACGGATGCCTCGATCGCCTGCAGCCCGAACCCGTACGCGACGCCGGTGCTGTACGCGACGCCGTACCCGGCGAGCGCGGATGCGATCGCGAACTGCACGAGCCCGACGTTGCCGGGCCAGAACGGGAAGATCGTGACGACGTTCATGAGCAGCAGCACGACGCCGGCGGCCGGAAGCGGCGAGTGGATGTCGAACGCGCGCATCGCCGTCCACACGGCGAAGATCTGGCAGACCCAGCCGCAAATCTGGAAGAAGACCGCCGCCGCCGCTCCGACGGGCGAGCGCATCACTCCGAGGCCCTGCCGCGCCATCGTCAGCAGACGGCGTGCACGACCGCCGCGGTCGGCCGACAGCGCCTGCGGGCGGCGCGCGCTGACGAATGCGAACGCGAACAGGCCGACACCGACGCCGATCGCGAAGATGAGGCTTGCGCGCGCCGAGCTCGGGATGTTCGCGGTGGCGACGACGTAGAGCACGAGCAGCACGACCGGCACGACGTCGAAGACGCGGTGCGCGAACACCGTTCCGACGAGCGTCGCCCACGCCCCCTTCCGGTCGGGCAGCTTGCGCGTGAGCACCGCGACGCGTGCGAGCTCGCCGATGCGGCCCGGGAGCACCGCGTTCGCGAACAGGCCGACGGAGAACGCCGAGAAGACGAGCGGCACTCCGGGGTGCGGCGGCTTCATCGCCGAGCGGATCACCGTCGTCCACGCGAGCGCACGCACGACGACGGAGAGGAGATTCAGCGCGATCGCGACGAAGACCCAGCGCCACTCGACGGCGCCGAACGCATCGCCGATCGCGGTGAAGCTCGGCCCGCGCCACCAGAAGAGCGCGATGACGCCCGCCATGAACGGTAGCCCGAGTGCGATGCGGCCCGCGACGCTCTTCGGCAGTCGCAGCCGCGCAAGACGTTTCACGAGGCTGCCGCCGCGGGCGTGGTCGCGGTCACCGACTCGTAGATCGTGACGAGCCTTCGCGCGATCGCATCCCACGAGTAGCGCTCCTGCGCGAGCACCCTCCCCGCCGCGCCCATCGCCTCGCGGCGCGGCTCGTCGGCGAGGAGCCCCGCCACCGCCTCGACGAGCGCGCGCTCGTCTCCGGCGGGGAACGGCACGCACGTCTCCGGTGTCATCACGTCGCGGTAGCCGGTGATGTCGGATGCGACGACCGGCGTCGCGCAGGCGAGCGCGCGCGTCAGCACCATGCCGAAGCTCTCGCCCCCGAGCGACGGCGCGACGAGCACCTTCGCGGCGAGCAGCTCTTCGGTGAACCGCTCCTGATCGAGGAAGCCGAGGATCTCGATCCCGTCGTCGGAGAGCCGCAGCCGCGTCATCAGGAGGCGGACGCGCAACGGGTCGGCGCCGATGATGCGCAGGCTCGCGCCGGTGCGCTTGCGGATCTCCGGCCACGCGTCGAGCAGCACCTGGAGGCCCTTGCGCGCCTCGTGGCGGCCGGCGAAGACGATGCGGTGCTCGCGGCCGGCCGGGTCGGCCGCGGGCGGGATGAGCACGCCGTTCGGCACGATGTCGTAGTCGCCCGGGAGCCAGCGGTTCGCGGCCTCGCGCGCCATCTCCGAGACGGCGATGCGATGGTCGAGCCGCTCGGCGAGGAATCCCCACACCGGCTTCGCGATCTTCATCCAGCCGAGGTCGCCGCTCGCGTGGAACGTGCCCACCATCGGCCCGCGGTACGACGCGAGCGCCGCGATGCACGGGATCGGTGTCATCGGCTCGTGCAGGTGCAGCACGTCGAAGCGCTCTCGCTCGAGCGTCTGTCGGATGCGCACGACGGAGCGCGGGCTGAGGATGATGTTCGGGAGCGTGCCGTTCGCGGGGACGATCACGGAGCGTCCGATCGGGATCACGTCCGGCGGCGGGTTGCCGTGCCGTCCGTGCCGCGGATGCAGGACGCGCGTGAACTGGCCGGGCGGGTCGTTGCCCATCAGCGTCTTCACGTCGCAGCCGAGCGCGCGCAGGGCCTCCGACTGGAGCTCGGCGTGCTCGACGACGGCGCCCCAGAAGGACCACGAGTACGGAACGACGATCCCAACCTTCATCGCGCCCATTATCGTCGCCGGACGGTGGGCCTTCGGTCACCTCACGATCGGGAGATCTTCCGGCTCGCCCTGCCGGCCCTCGGCGCGCTGGCCGCGGAGCCGCTCTACGTGCTGGCCGACACCGCGATCGTCGGGCATCTGGGGCGCCCGCAGATCGCGGCGCTCGGCCTGGCGGGGGCGGTGCTGTCGACGGCCTTCACGGTCTTCAACTTCCTCGCCTACGGGACGACGGCGGCGGTCGCGCGGGCGTCCGGCGCGGGCCGTCCGGAGCGGGCGGCGCGGCTCGCAGCGCAGTCGCTGTGGGTCGCCCTTGGGATCGGCGTCGCGCTCGTCGTCGTCTGCGAGGCGGCGGCCGTGCCGATCCTGCGCGGTCTCGGCGGGCACGGGAGCTCCGGCCACTACGCGCTCGTGTACTTCCGGATCGCGGCGGTCGGCCTGCCGGCGGCGCTCGTCGCGCTCGCCGGCCAGGGCTATCTGCGTGGCGTATCGAACCTGCGCCGCCCGCTCGAGATCGTCGTCGCCGCGAATGTCGTGAACATCGTGCTCGAGCTGCTCTTCGTCTATGGGTTCCACTGGGGGATCGCGGGCTCGGCGGCGGGCACTGCGATCGCGCAGGCGGGGATGGGCGTCGCGTTCGTCGTCGAGCTGCTGCGTCCGCGCGCGGAGTCGCGGCGGCCGAGCCTGCGCGAGATGCGGCCGATGCTGCGGACGGGGCGGCAGATCTTCGTGCGCACGACGGCGCTGCTCGCATCGTTTCTCGTCGCCGCGTCGGTGCTCGCACGGATGGGCGACGCG
>DASYGK010000143.1:0-15484 GCA_035999905.1 Gaiellaceae bacterium
TCCGGGCCGCGGTCGCCGCGCTGCCGCCGCGCGACCGCGAGCTGATCGCGCTCCGGTACGGCTCCGACCTGACCGCGAAGCAGATCGCGGCCGTGCTCGAGACGACGACGAACGCCGTCGAGGTCGCGCTGCACCGGGCGCTCGGACGGCTCCGGGCAGAGCTCGGTGCCGAGCCGCGTAAGGGTTTGGGCCTCGCCGGCGGTATGTAGTCCCGTGAAGCCCTTCTCCCGGCGAGCCGATCCCCTCTCGCGCCTCCTCGAGGAGGCGCGGCCCGCAGCGCCGGAGACACTCGTCGCGCGGCTCGTCGCGGAGGTCGCAGCCGCGCCGCGGCGGCGCCGGCCGCTTCGTCGCCTCGCACCGGCCGCGGTCCTCTCGGCCGCGGTCGTCGTCTCGCTCGGCTCCGTCGGGGGGCTCTCGTACGCCGCGACCATCGCCGCCGACGTCGTGCACAGCGTCACCCGGCACGCCGCGTATCTCGGCTCCCGGATGCCGCTCGCGGCGCAGGTGCAGCAGGTGCACGACGCCGCGACCGACCAGTACGGAGGAGGCGGCGGCGGGAACAGCCAGGGCGGAGGGGGCGGGGGCAACAACCAGGGCGGAGGGGGCGGAGGCAACAACCAAGGCGGCGGCGGCAACAACCAGGGCGGCAACAACCAGACGAGCGAGACGACGACCGCCACGCCGGCGTCGAGCGGCAGCGTCACCGTCGCGCCGTCGAGCTCGAGCCAGTCGGGCTCCGTCGATGTCACGTGGAACCCCGGCACGTTCACCGCACCGGCCGTCGTCACCGTCGACACGAAGCCGCCGACCGCGACGCCGATCATCGGGCCCTCGCACGGGCTCGTGAGCATCGTCGTCACCGATCCGAGCACCGGCCAGCAAGTGCACCAGCTCGCCTCGCCGCTGACCGTCGTCTTCGAGCCGCCTGCCGGCGGCTTCCCGCGCGGGTTCGTCCCGCTCATCTCGACCGACGGCACCACCTGGCGCGCGACCGCGCAGCTCACCACGAACTCCCTGCCCGAGGGCCAGGCGGACGGCTTCTACCGCTGGACGACCGCCGACGGCGCGGCGCATCCCGCGGGCACGCTGCTCATCCTCACGCGCCACCTGACGCTCTTCGCCGTGTTGTTCTCGAGCAACGCGAGCGTGAGCGAGTCGGGCCGAAAGGCGCCGCAGGCCGGCTCCGGCCTCTTCGGCGACCCGACCCGCAACCATGTCGGAGCTCCGGTGCTGAAGCGGATCGGCACGATGCCGACCGTCGTCGCAGCAGCCGGCCGGGTCTACGTGCCCGTGACGTTCCTCGTCGACGAGCAGGCCGTCCTCCACCTCGCCGTCTTCGGGCCGGACGACGTGCCGGAGCTGATCGTGCAGCAGGGCAGCGTGATCCATCGGAGCAGCACGCCGCTCACCGGTCCGCCGACGCACAACCTCAAGGTGCTCGTGCTGCGGCCCGGGACGATCAGCTCGAAGATCCAGCTCGACCCGCGCCAGATCCTGCCGGGACGCCGCTACCGCCTGCGCCTGTGGGCCGTCGACTACGACGGCCACACCACGGTGCGCTACATCACGTTCCGCGGCTGAGCTACGCGGCTTCCGCGCGCGCGGGCGCGGAGGCACGGGCGGGCCTCGGCGCACGGCGGCGAGGCGCGACCGGCTCGAAGAGCCACGCGACGAGCGGGAGCGCGTAGAACACGACCGCGGCGATCGCAGCGGAGAGCGCGACCTGCGGGACGGCGGCGCCCGCGGCCTCGCCCGCACGAGCCGCAGCGGCGGCGAGGAGCAACACGAGCGAGAGCGACGTCGACGTACCGCGGAGCCAGGCGCGCTCCTTGCCCTCGAGCGCGTCGGCGACGGCGACGAACGCGGCCGCGGCGGCGCCGACGACGGCGAGCAGCACGAGGTAGTAGGCGATCCGGTGGGCGCCCACCGCGTCGGCGGCGAGCGCGCCGAGGACGAGCGAGAGGGGAAGCACGCGCGATCCCATCCTTGAAGGTTCGTCCTCCCGCCGGACGGTCCTTCGTTACGGTTCGCAAGCACCGTTCGAACCGAGAGGAGACCATGGCCGACACGACGCTCACCTGGCTCGGGCACGCGAGCTTCCGCCTCGACACCTCCGGCGGCAAGCGCATCTACGTCGACCCGTTCCTGAACGGGAACCCGAAGTGCCCCGAGGGCGAGCAGTCGCCCGAGCGGGCGGACATCGTCGCGGTCACGCACGGCCACGGCGACCACGTCGGCGACACGGTCGCGATCGCGCAGCAGCACGGCTCCAAGGTCGTCGCACAGGTCGAGCTCGCCGGCTGGCTCGGCAAGCACGGTGTCGACGAGGGCAGCCTCGTCGCGCCGAACAAGGGCGGGACCGTCGACGTCGACGGCGTCAAGTTCACGCTCACGAACGCGTTCCATTCGAACTCCGCGCCGGACGGCTCGTACGGCGGCGAGGCTGCCGGCTACGTCGTCGAGACCGAGAACGGCACGAAGCTCTACTTCGCCGGCGACACGTGCGTCTTCGGCGACATGCAGCTGATCGGTCGCATCTACGAGCCCGACATCGCGATCGTCCCGATCGGCGACCACTACACGATGGGCCCGCGCGAAGCGGCCGTCGCGCTCGAGCTGCTGGGCGTGAAGCGGTGCCTCCCGTGCCACTGGGGCACGTTCCCGGTTCTCACCGGCACGCCGGCTGCGCTGCAGGAGCTCGCGCCCAACGTGACGATCGAGCGCATCGAGCCCGGCGAGTCGGTGACGGTGTGAGAGAGCGCTGGTTCGGCGCGACCGGGCGGCGCGTGCCGGAGCTCGCACTCGAGGATGACCTCGAGACCGGCGACGCACTCGTGCTCGACGCGGTCGGCGACGTGCGCGTGCTGCGGGATGCCTTCGACGCGGGACGTCCCGTCGTGGTGCGCGCGTCGTCGGCGGCAGATGTGAAGGCGGCGCTCGCTCGCCCGGAGGTGTCGTGCGTCGTCGTTCCGGCGGACCGCGCGGAGTTGTTGTCGCTCGACCTGACGGAGCTGACATACGGATGATCGTGGCGACGTACTCGATCGCAGCCTGCGACCTCGACGCGGCGCAGTGGGGAGTCGCCGTGCAGTCGAAGTTCCTCTCCGTCGGCTCGGTCGTCCCATGGGCGGAGCCGGAGGTCGGCGCGATCGCGACCCAGGCGTACGCGAACCCGCGCTACGGGCCCGACGGGCTCGCGCTGCTGCGCGAGGGCTCGACCGCGGCAGAGGCCGTCGAGCGTCTCGTCGCCGCGGACGACGGGCGCGACGAGCGCCAGCTCGGGATCGTCGACGCCCACGGCGGCTCCGCGAGCTGGACGGGGCCGGAGTGCCACGCCTGGGCAGGCCATCGCAACGGGCCGTGCTACGCGGCGCAGGGCAACATCCTCGTCGGCGCGGAGACGGTCGACGCACTCGCCGAGACCTTCGAGACGACCGCCGGGATGCCGCTCGGACGTCGCCTGATCGAGTGCCTCGCCGCCGCACAGGCCGCGGGCGGCGACCGGCGCGGCCAGCAGTCCGCGTCGCTCCTCGTCGTACAGCGCGACGGCGGCTACGCGGCGCTCTCCGACCTCGTGATGGACCTGCGCGTCGACGACCACGAACGGCCGATCGACGAGCTGCGCCGCATCCACACGCTGCACGACCGGCTCTTCGGCAAGACGCCGCGCACCGACTGGCTGACGCTCGAGGGCTCGCTCGGCGACGAGGTGCGCGAGCGGCTCGCGCGCCTCGGCTACGACGGCGAGCTCGGCGATGCGCTCCTGCGCTGGGCCGGCGTCGAGAACCTCGAGGAGCGGGTCGACGGCGCGGTCGCGATCGATCCGGTCGTGCTCGACGCGCTGCGCGAGACCTCCGCATGAAGAAGCTCGTCCTCGACGAAGTCGAAGGGATCCCGGTGTTCGGCACCCTCGTGTGGAAGCCCGTCCGCAAGACGCTCGGCGTGACCGCGTTCGGCATCAACGCGTACACCGCCGCGAGTGCAGGAGACGAGATCGTCGAGGACCACACCGAGCTGCAGCTCGGCCACGAGGAGATCTACGCGGTCGTCTCCGGGCACGCGACGTTCACCGTCGACGGTGAGACGGTCGACGCGCCGGCGGGCACGCTCGTCTACCTCGACGATCCCGCGCAGCAGCGCTCCGCGGTCGCGACGGAGCCGGGGACGACGGTGCTCGCGATCGGCGGCGTCCCCGGCAGGCACGAGATCTCGCCGTGGGAGTACTTCTTCCCCGCGCTGCCGCACATCCAGGCCGGCGACTACGACCGCGCGCGCGCGATCCTCGAGCAGGCCCTCACCGAGCTCGACGCCGCCGTGATCCACTACCAGCTCGCGTGCGTCGAGGCGCTCGCCGGGAACCGCGACCGCGCGCTCGACGAGCTGCAGGTCGCGGTCGACGCCGCCGAGCGGTTTCGCGAGCGGGCGCAGACGGACGAGGACCTCGCCTCGATCCGCGACGACCCGCGGTTTCCGGCCTAGCCTCCCGGAAGACGGGTGCCCGCAGCGAGCTCGCGCAGCGCCGGCACCGGGTCGCTCTCCGGCCGCGCGGCGAGCAGCACGACGCCGTGCCCCGGCTCGCGAACGAGTGCATCGACGACCAGCTGGAGGCCGACCGCGAGCGCGAACGCCTTGTGCGCGTGCTCGCCTCCGAACGGCACGAGCTCGTCCTCCGACGCGAGCCCGGCGACGACGTCGCCCCACGTCACGGCGCCCATCGAGACGTCGGCGACCACCGGCCTTCCGTCGGAGCTCGGGACGCCGACCGCGAGCGGGTTCGTTCCCGTGAGCTTCGCGCCGCCGTCGGGGTGCCCGAGCCGCCGCGGCGACGTCGCGGTCAGAACGGAGACGAGACCCGCGCCGGCGAGCACGCGTGCGTAGTAGCCGAGCATTCCGGTCGGGTAGCAGCGCTCGACGACGACGAGCCGAGCCCGCTCGGGGGGAGCCTCGACGATCGAGCGCACCGCCTCCTGCACGACGAGATACCCGATCGCGCCGTTCGCGTCGTAGCGGCGAAACCCGTCGCGGTCCTCGGTGACGCGCGGTGCGGCGGCCGGGTCGAAACCGTCCTGCGTCTCGAGCCAGGCGATGCGTCCGTGCCCGTGGCTCGGCTTGCCGCGCCGCTCCGCGTCGTCGAAGTGCGCCCACAACGTCTCGGCGGCGGTGGGTGCGAAGCCGAGCGCGCCGAGGCGGCTCAGCCCTTCGTCACGGGTCACGGTGCCGCCTCGACGCTGCGAGCCCCGCGCCGAAGAGCGCGCCCGCGGCCCAGACCGCAGGCGGCACGCGACGGCGTGCGTGGGGGTACGCGCGCGCGCCGAACTCGAGGATCGGCCAGCCTCGCTCGCCGGCAACGCCGCGCAGCTCGCGGTCCGGGTTGACGACCACCGGATGTCCGACGGCTTCGAGGAACGGCAGGTCGGTGTGGCTGTCGGAGTACGCCGTGCACTCGTCGAGGTCGTAGCCGCGGCTCTCTGCGAGCTCGCGCACGCAGCTCGCCTTGTTCTCGGCGTGCAGCGCGCGCACCGCATGTCCCGTATACGCGCCGTCGCGCACCTCGCACACCGTTCCGAGCGCGCCGTCGAAGCCGAGCTCGTCGGCGATCGCCTCGACGATCTCCTGCAGCGTGGCGGAGACGATGAACACCGGCTCGCCGCGCTGCCGGTGGAGCTCGACGAGGTGCAGCGGCTCCGCGTAGACGAGTGGGCGCAGCACGGGTTCCATCGCCTCCGCGACGAGCTCCCGCATCTCCTCCGGCCGGAAGCCGCGCAGCACGATGAGGCCGTCCTCGGCTGCGCGCCGCACCGTCTCGTGCCCGGCGCCGCGCAGCACGAACAGCAGCTGCCATGCCGCGGCCTTCGCGAGCTGGCTGCGCGAGATGAGCCCACGGTCGCGGAACGTCCCGGCGAGCGCGAGCGCCGATGAGCGCCGAAGCAGCGTGCGATCGAGGTCGAAGAACGCGGCCGCAGCCACGCTTACGCTTTCAACCCTGCGGCGGCGTGCGCGTCCTCGCGGCGGGCGAAGTCGTGGATGCTCGCGATCTTGCCGCCGCGCACGACGATCACCTGGAAGAGGCGCGGGATGAGGCCGCGCGCACCGAGCCGCTCGAGCCGCTTGCCGCGCAGCTGCACGAGCACGCGATCGCCGACGTCGATCGTCTCCCCGGGACGCAGGCGATTCGCGTCGGCACGCCAGAGCAGCGTGCGCACCACCTCATCCGCGTTCGAGCATGGCTTCCATGCGCCCTCGCGTGCCGGATGCCAGGTGACGTCGTCGTGCAGCCGCAGGCGCAGCTCGGCGTGTCGCGCGCGGCGCGCGAGCTCGTACATCTCGTTGACCGCGTCGATGTTGGCCGACATCAGCCGACGAGCGGGAGCGACTTCACGATGCGGCCCGCCTCACGCGATGCGGCGATCGCATCGGCGATCGCGACGATCGCCTGCGCGGTCTCCGACTCCGGATGCGAGGCGACGATCGGCTCGCCCGCATCGCCCTGCTCGCGGAGCAGCGGGTCGAGCGGCACCGTCCCGAGCAGCGGCACGCCGAGCTGCGCTGCGAGCGACTCGCCGCCGCCGGAGCCGAACACGTCGCCGCTCATGTTCTCGATCACGCCGAGCAGCCGCATGTTCGTCTTGCGCGCCATCGACGCTGCGCGCGATGCGACATCCTGTGCGAGCTTCTGCGGAGTCGTCACGACGACGACTTCCGCGCGCGGCAGCAGCTGGCCGAGCGAGATCGAGACGTCGCCCGTGCCGGGAGGCATGTCGACGACGAGGACGTCGAGCTCGCCCCAGTGCACGTCGGTGAGGAACTGCTCGAGCGCCCGGTGCAGCATCGGGCCGCGCCACATCACCGGCTCGTTGTCGTCGAGGAAGAAGCCGATCGACATCAGCTTCAGCGTGTCCTTCACCGGCGGGACGATCATCTCGTCGACCGCGACCGGCTTCTGGTGGATGCCCAGGATGTGCGGAATCGAGTGCCCGTAGATGTCGGCGTCGAGGATCCCGACGCGCTTGCCGGACTGCGCGAACGCGACCGCGAGGTTCGCGGTGAGCGACGACTTGCCGACGCCGCCCTTGCCGGACGCGACGGCGATCACGCGGCAGTCGCGCGGGAGGCGAATCACGGTGTCGCGCTCGGTCGCGCCGCCGCGCAGCTTCGTCGTCAGCGCCTGGCGCTCCTCCGGCGTCATCACGCCGAACGAGAGCTCGAAGCCGCGCACCCCGGGGACGGTCGCGAGCGCCGCGTCGACCTGCGTCTGGAACGACTCCCTGAGCGGGCAGCCGGCGATCGTGAGGACGATCGTCAGCGAGACGATCCCGTCCGCGCTCGAGACGTCGCGTACCATGTCGAGCTCCGTGACAGGCCGCTGCAGCTCGGGGTCGATCACCTGCGCGAGGGCGCCGAGGATCGCGTCGCGATCGGGTTCCATCTCGGCTCGAGCGTAGCGGAGATACGGCTCGTGACCTGGCCCGGACTCGTCTGGAAGAACCTCCTGCGGCGGCCCGTGCGGACGCTGCTCACCGCAGCCGGCGTCGCGCTCGGCGTCGCGCTGATCGTGGCGCTCCTCTCGATCTCGGCGGGCGCGAAGCGGACTGCGGGCGATCTGATCCACGTCGGCCGCTCGGACTTCGGCGTCTTCCAGAGCGGTGTCTCCGACGCGACGCGCTCGCTGCTGCCGGTCGCGCTCGAACGGCGGATCGCGCGTCAGCCCGGCGTCGCGCAGACGGCGCGGATCTTCCTGCTCGTGACGACGGTGAGTGGACGGCAGTCGTCGCTCGTGTTCGGCCTCGCGCCGGACGAGTTCCCGTCGCAGCGGCTGACCCTCGTGACCGGGACGCGCGAGGGCGCGCTCGCCGGCGACGCGTTCCCTGCGCGCGTCGGGACCGTCGTGGAGATCCACGGGCGGCGCTTCCGCGTGAGCGGCGTGTTCCACAGCGGCAACCGGTTCGAGGACCAGGCGGTCGTGCTGCCGCTCGCGCAGGTGCAGTCACTCGCGAACCGCCCCGGCGAGGTGACGACGATCGCCGTCACGGTGCAGCACGGTGCGCTTCCGCAACGTGTGGCGCGCGTGCTCGAGCGCAGGTATGGCGTCTCCGCGATCGTCGAGCCCGGGCAGGCGGTCAAGGTCGACACGTCGTCCCGGTTGATCGTCGACGTCGGCTGGGTGATCTCCGTGCTCGCGCTCATCGTCGGTGGGATCGGCGTGACGAACACGATGGCGATGTCGGTGCACGAGCGCGTCCGAGAGATCGGCATCCTGCGCGCGGTCGGCTGGCCGGGACGGCGGATCGCGGGGCTGATCGTGAGCGAGGCGCTCGGAATCGCGGCGGTCGCGCTTGCGCTCGGTCTCGCGCTCGGCATGCTCGCAGCGCGCCTCTTCACCGAGCGCACCGGTCTCTCCACGCTCGTGTCGCCGGTGTTCACGGTCGGCGTGTTCGGCTGGGGTCTCGCGTTCGCGCTCGGCGTGTGCGTGCTCGGCGCCGTCTATCCCGCGTGGCGCGCGCTTCGGCTCAGCCCGATCGAAGCGCTGCGGCGGGAGTGACCGCGCCGTCGCGGATCCGCACCACGCGATCCGCCTGCACGGCGACGCCGTCGTCGTTCGTGACGAGCAGGATCGTCGTGCCGCGCGCGTCGCGCACGCTGCGGAGCAGGTCGAGGATCTGCGCGCCGGTCTCCGAGTCGAGTGCGCCCGTCGGCTCGTCGGCGAGCAGCAGGCGCGGCTCGTTCGCAAGCGCGCGGGCGATCGCAACGCGCTGGCGCTCGCCGCCCGAGAGCGTCGGCGGCCTGCTACGCAGACGGGCGCCGAGGCCGACCTCGTCGAGGAGACTGCGCGCGCGGGTCTCGCGCTCTGCGTGCGCGTGCCGTCCGAGCATCGGGATCTGGACGTTCTCGAGCGCCGTCAGCGTCGTCATCAGGTTGTGGAACTGGAAGACGAAGCCGACCGTCGCCGCGCGGTAGCGCGACGGGTCGGCAAGCTGCGTCACGTCTTCGCCGTCGACGCGGATCTCACCCGAGTCGGGCCTGTCGAGTGCGCCGACGAGATTCAGCAGCGTGCTCTTGCCGCAGCCGGAGGGGCCGGTCAGCGCGACGAGCTCTCCCGGCGCGAGCTCGAACGAGACGCCGTCGAGCGCGCGGATGACGCCGCCGTCGAAGCTCTTGCGAACGTCGCGGACGACGACCGCGGCGCCGCTCACCGCGGCACGATCGTCCAGCTGCCGTGCCCGGTCGCGTAGCCCTTCGCGGTCGCGGTCGCGGTCGCCTGGAGCGTGAGGTGCTGGCCGCGCGCGGCCGGCGGAAACGGCGGGTGCCCCGGCGTGCCGAACGTCTCCTGCCACACGCCGGTCTTGACGACGTGGACGCCGACCTCGCCGACGGGCAGGCTCCCGAAGAGGAACTGAAGATGGATGCGGCAGGCGACCGGCTTTCCCGTCGCGGCGTCGGTGACGCGAACCTCGTAGTGCCAGCGCTTGCCGACGAACGGGCGGTGGTCCTGGCCGCGGACGACGACGCGCAGGGTCTTCGCTGCGGCGGCGGCCGCCGGTGCCGCGCCGGCGAGCGCGACGGCGAGAAGGAGCGCGACGGGGAGCCGGCGCATGACGGAATCGTACGGCAGCGGCGCCTGTCGGCTAGCCTCGTCCGACGGCGCGGACTCGCGCCCGAAGGAGGAGAGGCATGGCAGCGGTACAGCTGAAGTGCGCGATCGACGGGTGCGAGGCCTCGTGGACGGTCGCGTCGCCCGCCAAGATGAAGGCCTCGATGGCCGAGCACCGGCGGAACTTCCATCCGGACTGGGTCGAGCCCGAGCCCAAGCCGATGGCGCCCTACCGGCTCGACTACAGCAGCCGCGGCCGGCAGTTCTAGGCGAGGCGGGCGAGCTTCTTCGCCGCGGCGCCGAGCGGGCGCGGATCCTCGAGCACCGGCGCATAGAGGTCGCCGTGCCGCCCGACCCGCTCGAGCGCGACGGCCATCGTGAAGTCGCGCGGCCGCACGCCCGGCGTGAGCTCGTCCCAGCGGAGCGGCGTCGAGACGGGGGCGCCCGGCTTCGGCCGGACGGAGTAGACGGAGGCGATCGTCTTGCCCCAGCCGTTCTGCCGGTGGTCGACGAGGACGCCGTCGCGCTTGCGCTTCAGCCACTCGGTCGTGACCTTCCCCGGGTGACGCTGCTCGAGCAGGCGCGACGCAGCCTCGGCGAACGCATACGTGTCGTCGAAGCCCGCGCGCCGCTGAATCGGTGCCAGCACATGGATCCCGTCGGCGCCGCTCGTCTTCACGTAGCCGGGCAGCTCGAGCTCGTCGAGGAGCCCGCGGATGAGGTGCGCGACCTCGATCGCGAGCGCGAACCCGTCGGGGCCGTCGGGCGGGTCGAGGTCGAAGACGACGTAGTCGGGGCGGTCGGGCCTGTCGATGCGCGAGTACCACGTGTTCATGTCGATGCAGTGCATCTGCACCATCCAGAGCAGCGCGTCGGCCGAGTCGACGAGCGGGAAGTCGACCTCGCGTGCGCCGCCCTCGCGCGGGTGCGTCGTGAAGCGCCGCGTCGGGATCCATGACGGCATCCCCTTCGGCGCCTGCTTCTGGAAGAAGCCGTCGCCTGCGATGCCCTCGCGGTAGCGCTTCATCGTGAACGGCCGGTCGCGCAGATGCGGCAGGATCGCCGGCGCAACGCGCTCGTAGTACGCGAAGAGATCGCCCTTCGTGATGCCGTCGCCGGGAAAGAGGACGCGGTCCGCGCTGCTGAGCCGAACCTCGGGCGACATCAGCCGAGCAGGCGGTGCAACGTCTCGACGAGCTCCTCGTGCGCGAACGGCTTGCGCAGCACGGGGAAGCGCGACGCCGCGACGAATGCGTCGTCGGCGCCGGTCATCAGCACGACGGGGAGCTTCGGGTCGATCTGGCGCAGCCGCTCGGCGACCGCGTCGCCGCTGATCCCGGGCATGAGCACGTCGAGCACGGCGACCTCGACGTCGTTCTGCTCGACGCATGCGACGGCTGCGAGCCCGGAGTACGCGGTGACGACCTCGAAGCCCGCGTCCTCGAGCGACGCGCGCAGCATCTCCGCCATCTGGCGGTTGTCCTCGGCGATCAGCACGCAGGTCATGACGAAGGCAGATTACGCGGAGAGCGCCCGGGCCAGCTCCGCACACCGCTCCGACGTGCCCGCTGCGGCGATCCGGGAGCGTCCGACGAGGTCGAGCTCCGCCTCCCCGAAGCCGCGCGGGTCGTCGAAGAGCTCGAGCGCGAGCCCGACCTCGCGGCAGAGGAGCTGGGCGGCGGCGATGTCGACCGAGCGGGCGGCCTTGAGCGAGCAGACGGCGTCGACGCGGCCGGCGGCGAGATGGCAGAGCGAGAGCGCGAGCGAGCCCATGATCCGCAGCCGGTGCGCGAGCGCCGCGACGGCGGGCGCCTGCTCGGCGACGAGCGAGGTGAGCGTCGCCTCGAAGCTGAGGATCTCGATCCGGTCCTTCGGCCGGACGGCGCCGAGCGGCTCGCCGTTGCAGGTCGCGCCCTCGCCGCGTCGCGCGATCCACTCCTCGCCGGTGCCGAAGTCGTAGACGTAGCCGAGGAAGACGTCGTCCATCGTCTCGCCGTCGGCGAAGGCGATCGAGACGCTGAAGAACGGGAGGCCGCGTTTCGCGTTGAGCGAGCCGTCGATCGGATCGACGACGACGACCGTTGCGCCGCTGCCGAACCGGCCGACCTCCTCGGAGACGATCGTCACGTCGAGGTCGCGGAAGCGCGCGAGGATCGCGTCCTCCGCCGCCTGGTCGATCGCGGTCGTGTCGTCGCCGCCCTCGCCCTGCCGCGCAACGGGCTCGCGCTCGACACGCGTCGGCAGCGCGGCGAGCACCGCGCGCACGTCGTCGACGGCGGCGCGGCAGACCGCGACCCACTCGGTCACAGCGGGAAGAAGAGCAGGCCGGATGTGAGCTTCGGATAGAAGAACGTGCTCTTCTGCGGCATCACCTCGCCGCGGCCGGCGATCTCCCAGACGTCCTCGATGCGCGTCGGGCGCAGGAGGAAGGCGGCCTCCGCGTCGCCGCGGTCGACCGCCGCGACCGCCTCCGCCGCGTGCGGCGTGTACGTGACGCCCTGCGGCGCGAGCCGGTCGACGACCTCCGGGTCGGGGCCGTCGCCCTCGAGCAGCTCGTAGCCGCCTCGGCGGTAGAGGACGAGTCCCGGGAGGTCATCACCCGGAC
The DNA here is from genome assembly GCA_035999905.1 of Gaiellaceae bacterium. Classification (GTDB taxonomy): domain Bacteria; phylum Actinomycetota; class Thermoleophilia; order Gaiellales; family Gaiellaceae; genus Palsa-739. Next base: position 12,195 of record DASYGK010000143.1, read on the forward strand.
GGTCGATCGGCGTGCCGGCGACCCCGTTCACCGCCCGTGTGACGCGGTGGGTGGGGAAGATCGTGAGGCCTTCCTGGCCGGTCGGGACGATCACGACCATCAGCCACGCGCTCTCCTCGGTGCCGTCCTCCGCGTGGAACGCGAGCGTCGTCTCGTAGCGGTGGTGCCCGTCGGCGATCAGGAGCTGCGCGTCGCTGATCTCCTCGGTGAGCGCGTCGCCGAACTCGGGGTCGAGCCGCCAGAGGCGCGCCGTCACGCCGCCCTCCTGCGCGACGAGGTCCGGCTCGCCGAGCCCGTCGACCGCGACCGAGCCGTCCCAGAGCAGGAAGATCGGCTCGAGCTGCGTGCGCGTCGCCTTCAGGAGGCGGAGCCGGCCCTCCTTCGGCCCGGCGTGGGTCCGCTCGTGCGGCAGGATCACGCGGTTCTCGTAGGGCTCGGTGCGAAGCGCGGCGACGAAGCCCTCGCGGGTGCGCGCGACGCCGTCGGGGCCGACGTAGTCCTGGGCGAGCCACCAGTACGACGGCTCGGCGTCCTCGACGAGCGCGCCGCTCTCGCGCCAGGCGGCGAGGTCGCGCGCGGCGCCGGCTTCCGACTCGGGCAGCGTGAGGCGGACGACGTTGTGCGGGCTGCGGGCGCGGTACTCCGCGCGCTGCTCGTCCGAGATCACGTCGTAGGGCGGGGCGACGAGCGAGGCGAGCGGCCCGGCGACGGATTCGTCGTACCGGAGCGCGCGAAAGGGGCGGATCGTCGCCATCGATCCGACGGTACCAGCCCCTAGACTCAACGAGTGACCGCGATCGCGCAACTCGAGGAGAACCGCACCGTCGACGCGGTCTACGCGGTCGCGAAGAAGGAGCGGCTGCGGACGCGAAACGGCGCGGCATATCTCGCGCTCGAGCTCGTCGACCCGAGCGGCCGCATCTCGGCGCGCGTGTGGAACGACGTCGAGCTGCTCGACGTACGCTTCAGCGAGGGCGACGCGGTGCGCGTACTCGGACGCGTGGAGCGCTTCCGCGACCGCCTGCAGCTCGACGTGCGCACGCTCGAGCCCGCGGAGGGCGTGGACGCATCTGCGATGGCGCCTGCAATGCGCCGCGACGCCGACGAGCTCGAGGGGTTCCTCGAGTTCCTAGTCGCCGAGGTCTCGCACGCCGGCTTGCATGCTGCAGTGGAGCGCGTGCTCGACGCGGAGACGCGTGCGGCGATGCGTCAGCTGCCCGCGACGCTCGAGGGGCACCACTCGTACGCGGGAGGCCTGCTCGAGCACACGGTCGGCGTCGCCACGCTCTGCCGCGAGACGTCACAGCTGCACCAGCGGCTGCGCGCGGATCTACTCCTGGCGGCGGCGCTCGTGCACGACGTCGGCCGCACGCGCGAGCTCGGACGCGGCCCCGTGTTCCGCCCGACGGACGAGGGTCGTCTGCTCGGGCACGTGCACCTGGGGCTGCGGCTGATCGAGGAGCGCTGTCCGATGCTCGATCCCGGCGTGCGCGCCGAGGTGCTGCACGCCGTGTCGTGCCACCACGACGTCCGCGGTGCGCGTACCGCGGAGGCCGCCGTGCTCTACCACGCGAATCAGCTCGACGCGGTCGCGGCGACGAGACCCGTCCACGATTGAGCGGGATCCTGCTCGCCCTCGCGGCGAGCCTCTCCTGGGGCTTCGCCGACTTCGGCGCCGGCGTCGCGGCGCGGCGTGTGACCGTCTCCCTCGTGATCGTCGGGTCGCAGGCCGCGGGGCTCGTGTTCGTCGCGCTCGTGCTCGCACTCGTGCGTCCCGATCTGCCGGCGCTCGTGCATGTCGGCGACGCGGCGCTCGCGGGCGCATTCGGCGCTCTGGGGCTGTTCGCGTTCTATCGCGGTCTTGCGGTCGGCGCGATGAGCATCGTCGGCCCGATCAGCGCGACCGGTGCGATCGTGCCGCTGACGTACGGCCTTGCGCGCGGCGAGCGGCCGTCGGCGCTTCAACTCGTGGGAGTCGCACTCGCCGTCGTCGGCGTGATCGCCGCGGCGGTCGAGGCGCACGGCGCGACGGACCGGAGCCGCATCGGCGCGGGCGTCGGACTCGCGCTCCTCGCGGCGGTCGGCTTCGGCTCGTCGATCCTGTTCCTCAGCAAGGCCTCGGCCGGCGGCGACGCATTGTGGGCGCCCTTGACGATGCGCGGCGTCACGGTCCCCGCGGTGGTGCTCATGATGCTCGTGCTGCGAATGCCTGCGACCGGGCTGCGCGCGTCGCTGTGGCTGCTTGCCGGCGTCGGGGTTTGCGACACCGGCGCGAATCTCCTCTTCGCGCTCGCAACCTCGCGGGGGCTGCTCAGCGTCGTGGCCGTGCTCGCGTCGCTCTATCCGGTCGTGCTCGTGATCCTCGCGCGCACGTTGTTGAAGGAGCGCATCGCACTGCACCAGCTGGGCGGCGTCGCCGTCGCGCTCACCGGCGTCGCGCTGATCAGCGCCGGCTAGAGCGGCAGGCCGGCCACGCGCTGCTCGATCGCCGAGCAGAGCTCGCGCGCCTCCTCGAGGCAGAGGCCGACGGGATCCGCGATGCGCCAGTCGAGGTATGTCCGTCCGGGAATCACCGGACACGCACAGTCCATCGTGACGACGACGTCCGCCCACTCGACGTCGGCGGCCGAGAGGCGCGCGGGCCGTCGGCCCGAGAGGTCGACGCCGATCTCCGCGAGCGCGTCGACGACGACGGGGAGCAGCTCTACCGCGGGATCGGGCCCGGCCGAGCGGGCCTCGCCGCCTCGCCGCTCGAAGAAAGCCTGCGCCGCGGGAGAGCGGTCGGCGTTGTGCGGGCAGACGAAGAGGACGCGCGTCATCCGCCGAGCGCGGCGCGGAGGGTCGAGATCGCATCGGGCACCAGGCGGTAGTACGCCCACGTGCCTCGGCGGCTCGACTCGACGAGGCCCGCCTCGCGCAGCACCTTGAGGTGGTGCGAGACGGTCGGCTGCGCGAGGTCGAGCGCCGCGACGAAGTCGCAGACGCAGACCTCGTCCGCCGCCGCGAGCCGGTTGACGATCGCGACGCGGGTGGGGTCGGCGAGCGCCCGGAAGCGGGCGGCGAGCGCGTCGCGCTCGCCGGGCTCGAGCGGCGCCGTGCCGGGGCCGCAGCAGAGGGACGGGAGGACGTCGAGCGTCTTCATCGATGCTGATCAATGTATCATCCATCGACATCGATCGATGAAAGGAGGCGAGATGAGCGACACGTGCACGCCCGGCGGCGGCTGTTGCGACGGCAGCGACGACTGCTGCTAGCCGAACGTGCCGGCGGGGCGTACGACCCGCCGGCGC
>DASYGK010000037.1:0-3391 GCA_035999905.1 Gaiellaceae bacterium
GCGAGCGACAGGCGGCCGACGATCGCGCCGTCCTCGCGCTCGGCCACGAACACCGCGGCATGCGGATACCGGCGCACCGCCTTCAGGTACCGCCGCTCGTCGCCGACGCTGCGCCAGTCGCCGTCGGCCGAGATCAGCCACCCTTCCGGCTCCGAGCTCACCGCTTCCGCGAGCCGCACCAGCGCTTCCGCGTCCGACGGATCCGCAGGACGGACGACGAACCCCGGGCTCACGCGACCACCACGCCTGCACCGCCGCGGCGCGGGTCGCCCGCAGCGGCGAGCGTGCCGTCGCCGCGCACCTCGACCGCGCTCACGCCGCCGAAGTAGAGATTCCGGCGCCGGAAGCGCACGACCGTCCGGCCCACCGCCTCCAACGAATCCGCCACGGCGGGATCTTCGCAGTGCACGACGCCGTCCTCGGCATGGAGCCGCGGCGCGTCGACCGCCTCCGCGACGCCCATCCCCTCGCCGACGACGTTCGCGACGACCTGCAGGATCGCGCCGCGCAGCCGCGCCGAGCCGGCCGAGCCGATCACCAGGCGCGGCCGTCCCTCACGCAGCACCACCGACGGGGCCATCATCGACGTCAGCCTCTCACCCGGCCGCGCACCCGTGACGAGGTCGGCCTCCCCGAGCATGTTGTTCAGATGGATCCCCGTCCCCGGCACGACGACGCCGCTGCCGGAACCGAGCGACGCCGACAACGACGCCGCACTCCCCGCCGCGTCGATCACCGAGATGTGCGTCGTGCCGCTCAACAACTTCTGCGCGAGACCGCCGCGATGGAGCGCACGCACGAACGAGCCGCTCCGCGCAGCGTCCTGCGCCTCCATCGCCGCGACGACAGCCTCCGCCGACGGCGCCGCAGCGCCGAGCGCACGCAGGCCGAGCCCGACGAGCACACCGCCGCTCGACGGCGGCGGGTTCGAGCGGAACTCGTGCCCGCGGTACTCGACCGACAACGGCCGCCGCCGCACGACGCGATAGCCCGCGAGATCCTCCAGCGTCAACGAGCCGCCGCCCGCCTGCACGTGCTCGACGATCGCACGCGCGAGCGCACCGCGATACAACAGCGCAGCGCCCTCGGCGCCGAGCCGCTCGAGCGTGTCGCCGAGCTCCGGCACCCGGAACACCTCCCCCGCCGCGAGCGAGCGCCCGCCGTACATCGCGTCGCCCTCGGGCGAATGCCGCAACAGCCCGTCGAGGATCCGGTGCAGGTACCCCTGCGCCGGCGTCAGCTCCACGCCCTCCCGCGCGAGCCGCGCGGCGGGCGCGACGAGCTCCGCCCACGGCACCGAGCCCCAGCGCCGGTGCGCCTCCTCGAGCCCGAGCGCCGTCCCCGGCACCGCCACCGCCGCAGCGCCCGTGCGGAACCGCTGCTCCGTGTCGCCGTCGAAGTCGACCGGCACCTCCAGCAGCTCGCCCGCGCCCGCGGCCGCCGCCGGCACCGTGACGAAGAAGTCGAGCAGCCGCGTCTTCCCGTCGCGCGCGTCGTGGACGAGCATGAACCCGCCGCCGCCCGCCCCCGTCAGCGGGCTCTCGCACACCCACGAGACGAACGCCGCCGCCACGCACGCGTCCACCGCGTTCCCGCCCGCCTCGAGCACCCGCGCCCCGGCCGCCGCCGTCAGCGGGTGCCCTGCTGCGATCGCCCCTCGCATGGAATGAGCGTACGCGGGAATTCCGCTGCGGAACACCCGCACGGCAGGGTAAGGTCGCTCGTGGAGCTCCGCCGCGGGGTCGTGTGTGCGCCCGCGTCGCTCCTCGCCGAGCACGCGGGCGCACAGACGACCTCCACCGACAACTCGTGATGACACGTACCCACCCACTTCTGCGCGAGGCGCTCCTCTCGGCCGCCGCGGCCGCCTCGATCGCCGCCCTGCTTGCGTGGCTCGGGCCTCCCGGCACCGACCTCGCCGCGCACGCGTACCAGCGCACCCTTTTCCTCGAGCACGGCTTCACGCTCTGGAACAACTTCTGGTACGCCGGCCGCTACAGCTTCGTCACGTACAGCCTCCTCTACTACCCGCTCGCCGCGCTCCTCGGGATCAAGCTGCTCGCCGTCGCGACGATCGCGCTCGCGTCACTCGCGTTCGCCGTCGTCCTCTGGCGCGAATGGGGAGCGACGACACGCTGGTCGAGCCGCAGCTTCGCCGTCGTCTGGGCGGGGATCGTGCTGTCGGCGGCTTTCCCGTTCGCGCTCGGGATCGCGCTCGCGCTGCTTGCGATCTGGGCGCTGCAGGCGCACGGGCGCTGGCGGTTCGCCGCGCTCGCAGCGCTCACGCTCGCGGCGAGCCCGCTCGCGTTCCTGCTGCTCGTCGTCGTGCTCGCCGGCGTCGCGCTGGCGCGGCGCGACACGCTGCGCCGCAACTGGCTGCCCGTCGCCGTGATCGGCGCGGCCGGGCTCGGCGAGCTCGTGCTGTGGCGGCTCTTCCCCGACAACGGCCGCTTCCCGTTCCATTCCGCCGACGCGATCGCCGGGTCGGCGTTCTGCCTCCTCGGCCTTGCGTTCACGTGGCGCGTCGAGCGCGCACGCGTGCTGCGCTACGTGTTCCTCGCGTACCTCGCAGCGATGATCGCCGCGTACGTCGTGCCGTCGGAGCTCGGCGGGAACATCGCGCGGCTGCGGTTCATCGCGATCCCGCTCGCGATCCTCGTCTTCTCGCTGCGCCGCTGGAAGCCGCTCGTGCTCGGCGTCGCCGTCGTCGCGGCGGCGGTGGCGTGGAACGTCAGCCCGCTCGCGTCGAGCTTCGTCAACAACGGCGCCGACGTCACCGCGCAGGCGGCGACGTGGCCGGCCGCGATCGCGTTCCTGCAGGCGAACCTCGCGCCGTCGTATCGCGTCGAGGCCGTGGACACCGCGGCGCACTGGCCGGCGACCTACCTCGCCGACGCCGGCATTCCGCTCGCGCGCGGCTGGTTCCGGCAGGACGACTTCCCGCAGAACGAGGTGCTCTACGACAAGCTCGGCGCGCGCGCCTATCTGCACTGGCTGCACTCGCTCGGCATCCGCTACGTCGTGCTCTCCGACGCGCCGACCGACTACAGCTCGCGCGCGGAGGCGCTGCTGCTGCGGAGCGGCCGCTCCGGGCTGAAGCCGGTTTTCTTCACGAACGACCTCACGGTCTACGCGGTGCCGCACCCGCAGGCGATCGTCACCGGGCCAGGGCATCCCGTGATCACGTCGCTCACCGGGTCCCACGTGCAGGTCGTCGTGCATCGCGGCGGCTCGTACCGCATCGCCGTGCGCTGGAGCCCATACTGGCGCGCGTCCCACGGCTGCCTCAGCCAGGGGAAGGACGGCCTGCTGCGCCTGCAGACGCGAGCGGCGCGCACCATCCTGCTGACGTTCAGGATCGACGTCGTGCACGCGTTCGACCAACTCGCGG
>DASYGK010000051.1:0-3916 GCA_035999905.1 Gaiellaceae bacterium
GCAGCTGATCTCGCACAAGGGCAAGGTGATCACGAACGGCGGCGCACCCAGCCTCGCGTTCAGCGTGAACCCGAAGGGGAACCAGCGCTTCAACCCGCTTTCGCTGACGACCGGCCGCTGGCCCCACGCATCCGGCGAGATCGCGATCGACTCGAAGACCGCCTCAGACCAGCACTTCAAGGTCGGCGACACGATCCGCGTGCTCGCGAAAGGCCCGGCACAGTCGTTCCGCATCGTCGGCCTCGTGCGCTTCGGCGGCGTCTCCTCGCTCGGCGGCGCGACGATGGCGCTCTTCGACCTCCCGACCGCCCAACGGATCTTCCACAAGGAGGGCAAGCTCGACTCGATCGGAATCGCCGGCCGTTCGAACGTCTCGCCGCAGCAGCTCGTGCGCGAGGTGCAGCCGCTCCTGCCTGCAACCGCGCAGGTGCGGACGGGCCAGGAAGAGGCGAAGCAGGCTGCGAAGGACACGAACGGCTTCCTGACGATTCTCGAGTACTTCCTGCTCGCGTTCGGGTTCGTCGCGCTGTTCGTCGGCATCTTCGTGATCGCGAACACGATGTCGATCACGATCGCGCAGCGCATGCGCGAGCTCGCCACGCTGCGCACGCTCGGCGCGACGAAGCGCCAGGTCTACTGGTCGGTCGTGATCGAGGCGTTCATCACCGGGATGCTCGGCTCCGTCGTCGGCCTGTTCCTCGGCCTCGGGCTGGCGAAGGTGCTCAACGCGGTGTTCGTCGCGTTCGGCATCGACCTGCCGCAGGTCGGCACGGTGTTCGCGACACGGACCGTCGTCGTCTCGCTCGTCCTCGGCGCGGTCGTGACGCTGCTCGCGTCGATCCGGCCCGCGCTGCGGGCAACGCGTGTCCAGCCGATCGCGGCGGTCCGCGAGGGGTCGGTGCTGCCGCGATCGCGTCTTGCGCGCTTCGGCCCGCTCTTCGCGATCGCGGTGATCGTCGCCGCGTTCGCGCTGATGATCGTCGGGCTCTTCATCGGGGCGCTGTCGACGAAGGAGCGGCTGATCGCGATCGGCATCGGCGTCGCGCTGACGTTCATCGGCGTGACGATGCTCGCTCCCACGCTGGTGCCGCCGCTCGTGCGCGTGCTCGGCTGGCCGGCAACCCGAGTCGGCGGCGCCGCAGGCGCGCTCGCGAAGGGGAACTCCGTGCGGAATCCGTCGCGCACCGCGTCGACTGCTTCTGCGCTGATGATCGGCGTGACGCTCGTGACGCTCGTCAGCGTCCTGGCGGCAGGCCTGAAGACGACGTTCAGCGACTCGGTCAACAAGCTCTTCCATGCCGACTACGCGCTGACGTCGCAGAACGGCTTCACGCCGACGCCGACTGCCTCCGAGGTCGCACTGCGCAAGGTTCCGGGCGTGCTCGTCGTCAGCGGCGTCCGCGCCGGCGCCGCGCAGGAGTTCGGCTCGCGGATCAACCTCACCGGTGTCGAACCGAACGTGAGCAAGACGATCACCGTCGACTGGAAGGTCGGGGACGCGACGGTGCCCGCGCGGCTCGGTGCGGACGGCGCCTTCGTCTCGAAGAACTACGCGACGGCGAATCACCTCTCGGTCGGCTCGCAGCTCTCGCTCCTGACGCCCGGCGGCGAGACGCTGCACCTGAAGCTGATCGGCATCTTCTCGCCGCCGAAGGGCGGCTCGCCGTTCGGCGACGTGACGATCTCCGCGCAGCGGTTCGACCGCGCGTATCCGAGCCCCGAGAACCTTTACGCGTTCGTCGACGTCGCGGGCGGCGCGACGAAGGCAACGACCGCGCGGCTGCAGAAGGCGCTCGCGAACTTCCCCGATGCGCAGATCCAGACGCGCGACGCGTTCACGAAGAACCAGGAGCGCGGCATCAACCTCCTGCTGTCGCTGCTCTACGTGCTGCTGTCGCTCTCCGTCGTGATCAGCCTGATCGGGATCGTGAACACGCTCGTGCTCACCGTGTTCGAGCGGACGCGCGAGCTCGGGATGCTGCGGGCCGTCGGGATGAGCCGCAGGCAGGTGCGCCGCATGATCCGGCACGAGAGCATCATCACGTCGCTCCTCGGCGCGACGCTCGGCATCCCCGTCGGGATCGTGCTCGCCCTGATGGTCGGCAAGGCGATCAAGTACCCGGCGTTCACGATCCCGTGGGGCACGCTGGTCGTCTTCCTCCTCGCCGCCGTGATCGCGGGCGTCGGCACGGCGATCATCCCCGCGCGGCGCGCTGGACGCCTGAACATCCTCGAAGCGCTCCAATACGAATAGAACGGTGGGGGAACCCGTGGTTCCCCCACGTGCCCCTTCCTTCGCCACGCGTGACGAGCCGTTCGTGCGCTACGGGCAGAGCGCGGTCTGCCCTTCGCGCGGCAGACGTCTCTGCTCAAAGAGCCCTCTGGACGGATTCGCTCTGCCGCGCGGCCCGGGGTGGCGGAGCCAGCCCGGGCACGCTGAGTCCGCCTCCGTCTAACCCTGCTTCGCTCGGGTTAGCCTCCGGCCTCGGCCGCGACCTGCGAGAACCGTGAGGGCGACACCCGTCAAACCCAAAGGGACGGCTCGCGGGTGACGGGATAGCCGGCGAGGACGAGCCGCACGATCTCACCGTTCTCGTCGCGCTCGATGCGGAGCAGCTCTCCCTGCTCCCAGCCCGACTCGATGCGCCAGCGGTCGGCCGACTCGCGGCGCAGCACGGCGGACGGCTTCCACTCGGGATCTTCCTGGAAGCGCGCGTCGAGCCCGCCGTCGCGCCAGCGGATGACGAACGTGTCGCCCTCCATGAACCAGATGCCGAGCAGCGGCAGCACGTCGTCGGGCGGCGGCTCCTCCACGCGCCACGGCGTCGGAGCCACCGGCCAGCGCTCGACGGTCGTCGAGACGAGCCGCTGTGCGAGCTCGCCGAGCGCCGCGCCGCTCGAGTTCGTGAGCGCCGCGACGCCGATCTTGTCGGCCGGCGAGACGTAGACGCCGGCAATGAAGCCCGGCATCGAGCCTCCGTGCCCGGCAAGGATCCGCTCGCCGTCGCGCTGGAGCATCAGGCCGAGCCCGTAGCCGCCCGTCCAGCGCAGGTGGTCGTCGATCGTCTGCACCGTGCGCATCTCCTCGACGGTCTTCTTCGCGAGCACGGACTCGTCGGGGTCGGCGAGGAACGCCGCCCAGCGGCAGAGGTCGCGCACCGTCCCCCACATCTGGCCCGCCGCGATCCACGCGCCGGTCTGCACGGGCGCCTCGTCCCAGACGCCCTCGACGTACGGCTGCACGAGGTAGCCCTTCGCAGCCGGCTCCTGCGGGTCGAAGCTCGTGCGCGCGAGGCCGAGCGGCGTCAACAGCTCGTCCTCGACGTAGCGTGCGTACGGGATGCCGGACACGCGCTCGACGACGATGCCGAGGAGCGCGAACGCGAGGTTCGAGTAGTGGAAGCGCGCGCCGGGCGGCAGCACCTGCTCCGCGGAGCCGAGTGTCTCGAGCAGCTCCGGCACGTCCGCGAAGCGCGCCTTGAGCCACGCGTCGTCGTGTGTCTCCCGCTGCAGGCCCGACGTGTGCGAGAGCAGCCGGCGGAGCGACGGCGCGTGCGCAGCACCGTCGACGTGCCTGTCGAGGGAGTCCTCGAGGTCGAGCTTGCCTGCGTCGCGCAGCTGCATGATCGCAGCGGCCGTGAACGTCTTCGTGATCGAGCCCAGGCGGTACTGCGTGTCCGGCGTCGCCTCGCGTCCCGCTGCGACGTCGGCAGCACCGACGCCGGTCTCCCAGACGAGCTCGCCGTCGCGAAGCACCGCCGCGGTGATGCTCGGAAGCCGCTGCTTGCGCTGCTCCCGGCGGACGCGCTGCTCGAGCTCCGTCGCGAGCGTCTCAGGCGTTGACATGGTCCCTCGCCCCGAGCGCGGCGGGCACGGCCTCGATCGCGCGCTCGATGTCGTCGTCGGAGATGTCGAG
>DASYGK010000103.1:0-6937 GCA_035999905.1 Gaiellaceae bacterium
GTCGGTACCGTCGCGATGCGGTGCGCGAGATGCAGCACGGCATCGCGGTAGAGCGGCGAGCGGTTGTAGTGCCCGAGCGCCGCGCGCTCGTCCGTGCGTGCGCCGTTCGCCGCCAGCAGATTCGCCGCCGCCAGGATCGAGTCGCGCGCGTCGTACACATCGCCACCCATCCCGTACGCACGCCATGTCGCGGGCTCGAACTGCATCGGCCCTTGCGCGTCCGCCCGCGCGGTCGTGCGCGCCCGGCCGAAGTCGCTCTCCACGAAGTTGATCGCGGCCAGCAGCGGCCAGCGCACGCCGAACCTCCGTTGCGCCTCACGGTAGAACGACAGGAGCGTTCCCGCGTGGCGTGCCGGCCCGACCTTCACTCCGCCGACCTGCGGCGGGCTCGCCGCGGAGAGACGCTCGAGGTCGCGGCGCGCGTCGAGGTCGTCGCGCTCGCGCGGTGCGAGCTTGACCACCGCAGTTGCCTCCTTCGCGCTCCGGCCGACCGCACGAATCACGAGCTGCCGGTCCCGCGCAACGGCGAGGAAACGCGCACCGGCCGCGTGTTGCAACGCTCGCTCGTCGGCGCGCAGGTGGCGGACGACGGCCGGAGGGCTCTGCGTCGCGACCACTGCGGTCAGCTGCGCGGGTCGCGCTCCTCGGCGACCACCGCGGCGTCGCCGGTCTTGCGGATCAGCTGATGATCGCCCTGCTCCGCGACGATGTGCTCGACGTCGGCCTTGATGTGGCCGGTGCGGGCGATGAAGAGCGTCGGATCGGCACGTGCTCGCTCGTATTCGGCCGCGGTGACGGCGATGCGCTCGAGGCAGTCGGCGTCGCCGCACTCGCAGATGATCTCGAGCGGGCTGGTTTGGGAGACGCCCGCACGGGCGATGCGCTCGTTGACATCGCGGAAGGCAGCTTCGTTGGCGGCGATGCGTTGTTCGCGTGAGCTCATCGGCGCGCGGAGCTTACGCGTTTCGTCCCAGGGAAAGGAGGATCGGGATGGAGTCCGGGTGGGAGCGCGTCGAGGTAGAGCTGGCCGTCGGTTCCGAGGCGCCGCGCGAGGCGCGGCGGGTCGTCGGCAAGGCCACCGCGCGGCTGGCCGGAGACATCGGGTTCCGCGCGCGGCTGGCCGCGAGCGAGCTGGTGGCGAACAGCGTCACGCACGCCGTGGAGAGCGAGACGGAGCGCGTGCTGCTGGCCGTGATGCCCACCGGCACCGGCGTGCGGGTCGAGGTTCGCGATACAGGGGATGCGTTCGACGGCGCGGCGCGGGAGGTCAGCGAGCGCGCCACGTCGGGACGTGGGCTCCGCCTCGTCGACGTGCTCGTCGACCGGTGGGGCGTCGAGCGCGATAACGGCAACGTCGTGTGGTTCGAGATCGACGAGGGGGGCGGAGACCGGAGCCCCGGCACCGCCGAGGGCGGTGGGATGACGAGCGAGTCGCAGGTCGACGACGCCCGCAGCGGCGACGCGCAGGCGCAGGCGGTCGTGCTGCTCGCCCGCGCGGCGCAAAGGGTGCGCGAGGGCTGGTGCCAGCACGTCGAGGCCGTCGACCACACCGGGGCGCCCGTCGACGCGTGGAGCGACCAGGCGGCGGCCTGGTCGCTGCTCGGCGCGGTCGTCGCAGCCCTCGACGGCCCCGAGGGCATCCCGATGTTCCCTCTGCCCGCGCTTGCGACGGCGATGTCCGCGCTTGCGATGCTGATCGCCGACCATTCGCTGAGCGGGTGGAACGATGCGCCGTCGCGGACCCAGGACGACGTCGTCGCGGTCCTCGAGCGCGCGCGGATGGTGATCCGCAGCGGCCGAGTGCAGGTCTAGCCCGGGAAGCCTGCGGAGCCCCGGAGCGTTCGAACCGGTATGGCCGCTGTCACCGAGCTGCGCGTCGCTCTCACCGTTGTGGACTTCGACGAGGCGCTCGCCTTCTATCGAGATGCGCTGGGGCTCGAGCAGGTCGCGGACTGGAGCGGCGACGACGGTCGCGTCGTGCTCCTCTCTGCGGGGCGGGCGATGCTCGAGCTCTTCGACGAGGCGCAGGCGCAGAAGGTCGACGCGATCGAGGCGGGACGCCGCGTCTCGGGCACGGTCCGACTCGCGGTCGAGGTGGCCGACAGCGAGGAGACTGCACGGAGACTCGTCGCGGCCGGAGCGGAGGCCGTGGCACCGCCGGTGCTCACGCCGTGGGGCGACCGCAACGCGCGGGTGCGGACGCCCGATGGGATGCAGCTGACGCTGTTCACGGTCGTCTAGCGCGCGTCGTACCTCGCCGGGAGCGGCTGTCGGCAAGATTCGTCGATGCCTGCAGCGAAGATGCATGCGGACGAGGTCGGCACCGACGCGGCGCTCGTGCGTCGTCTGCTCGCCGGTCAGTTCCCGCACTGGGCGGGCTTCGCCGTCGAACGCGTCGAGTCGTACGGGACCGACCACGACATCTATCGCCTCGGCGATCGCCTCTCGGTCCGGCTGCCGCGCATCGGGTGGGCCGCCGAGCAGGCGGCCAAGGAGGCGACGTGGCTGCCGCGACTTGCGCCGCAGCTCCCGCTCGCGATCCCGGTGCAACTCGCACGCGGCGAGCCGGCGGAGGGGTACCCGTTCGCGTGGTCCGTGTACGAGTGGCTTCCGGGCGAGAACGCGAACGGCACGATCCACGACCTCGGTCGGGCGGCGGTCGATCTCGCCGCGTTCGTGCAGGCGCTCCGGCGGATCGACGCGACGGGAGCACATGAGCGGCGGCGCGGGAGCCGCGGCGGACCGCTCGTCGAGAACGACGAGTCGGTTCGCGTATCGATTGCGAAGCTCGGCGACCGCATCGACGGCGAGGCCGCGCTGCGCGCGTGGGAGGAGTCGCTCGACGCGGCACCGTGGGACGGCGACGAGTGCTGGGTGCACGGCGACCTGCTCCCAGGGAACCTTCTCGTCGTCGACGGCCGGCTGTCCGCGGTGATCGACTTCGGCTGCCTGAACGTCGGCGATCCTGCGTGCGACCTGCAGCCCGCGTGGAACGTCTTCGCGGGCGACAGCCGCGCGCGGTTCCGCTCCGAGCTCGACGCCGACGACGCGTCGTGGCTGCGCGGCCGCGGCTGGGCGCTCGCGCAGGCGGTCGTCGCATTGCCGTATTACTGGGACACGAACCCGGGCATGATCCGTCAGGCGTCGCACGCCCTCGCCGAGGTGCTCGCCGATCGATCCTGATTCGCCGCCGATGACTTTTGCGCCGCCGACGAGTCTCCAGTCGTGGCTCGCCCAAATTCCGAGACGGAGGTCAGCATGCAGCTGCCGCAGATCGTGTCCGCGTCCGAATGGGAGTCCGCCCTCGAGCGGCTGCTCGTGAAGGAGAAGGAGAGGACGCGGGCCGGCGACGCGCTCGCTGCGGAACGGCGCAGGCTGCCGGTCGTGCGGATCGACAAGGACTACGTCTTCGAAGGCCCTGACGGCAAGCGGAGCCTGCTCGAGCTCTTCGACGGCCGGCGGCAGCTGCTCCTCTATCACTTCATGTTCGCTCCGGGCGTCCCCGGGTGGCCGGACGCAGGCTGCGTCGGGTGCTCGATGAACGTCGACCAGTTCGGGCACACCGCCCACCTTCACGCGCGCGACACCTCGTTCGTCATCGTCTCGCTTGCACCGGTCACGGCGATCGAGCCGTACAGGGAGCGGATGGGGTGGACGATCCCGTGGTACAGCTCGGCGGGAAGCAGCTTCAACGCTGACTTCGGGCTCACGACCGACGCCGGCGAGGACGCCGGCCTCAGCGTCTTCATCCGCGACGACGACGGGCACGTCTACCGCAGCTATTTCTCGACAGCCCGAGGCCTCGAGAAGGTCGGCAGCCCGTGGAGCCTCCTCGACCTCACGCCTCTCGGCAGGCAGGAGGACTGGGAGGACTCGCCCGGCGGCTGGCCTCAGACGCCCGGCTACGGCTGGTGGCGCCGCCATGACGAGTACGAGCCGGCATGACGAGGCTCGTCGTCGACACCGGGGTCGTCCTGCACCTGGCCGCCGAGGAGATCGAGGTGCAGGGCGCGCACAAGCTCCTCGCACCGACGCTCCTTCGCTCGCAGACGCTGTCGCAGCTGCACGAGGCGGTGCACCGGGGCGAGCTTCCCGCGGAGGTCGCGCGCGAGCGGCTCACGCGCATCGGCAAGCTGCCGATCAGGCTCCTCGGCGACGCCGTGCTTCGGCGTCGTGCGTGGGAGATCGCGGAGAGGCTGGGATGGGCGTCGACCTACGACGCGGAGTACGTTGCGCTCACGCAGTTGCAGGCGGACGCGTCCGTCACCATGGACGCCGCGCTGGCGCGCAGCCTCGAAGGGATCGTCGCGATCGCGTCGATCGACGTGCTTGGCTAGGAGTTAGAGTCGACGGATGCCCGAGGCGCCGCTCGAGGACTCCGGGTCGGGTCTCTCTCCCGCCGGTGAAGGATGGTTCGTCGTCAACGTGCGCGACGCGCAGTGGCTGACGTCGGAGGGCGGCGAGAAGAAACCGTCCGGCTCGGAGTGCACGTTCGACAGCGCGAAAGCCGAGTTCGCGGAGGTGGGCATCCGCCTGCACGTCCTGCCGCCGGGCGAGCCGAACGGCCTCTACCACGCGGAGTCGCAGCAGGAGGACTTCCTCGTGCTCTCGGGCGAGTGCGTGCTGCTCGTCGAGGGTGAGGAGCGGCGGCTGCAGGCGTGGGACTTCGTGCATTGCCCGGCCGGGACGGAGCACATCTTCGTCGGAGCCGGCGAGGCGCCGTGCGCGATCCTCATGACCGGCTCCCGTACCGGCGACTGGAGCGTTCGCTACCCGGTGTCGGAGCTCGCCGCGCGCCACGACGCGAGCGTGCACGAGGAGACGTCCGACCCGCAGCAGGCGTACGTCGGACGGTTCGAGCCGTCGCGCCGGGCACGGCCGTCGTACTGGGATGACCTTCCGTGGGCGTGACATGAGCAGCTTGATGCCGCCCGGAGATGACGACTTCGACCGTCGGCCCGTCGTGCCGGCGCAGGGGGAAGGGGCACCTGGTTACGACCGCGACCTCGCCCGCGCCGCGCAGGATCGCGACTCGCCCGGTCTCGTGTCGGCGGCGTACTGGGTCGTGCGCGCCGTGCAGGGGGTCTACGGGCTGATCCGCCGACGCCGCTCGGGCTAGCCGGCGAGCGCGCGCTCGAGCGCCGCCGGGGCGACCGTCACGCAGCTCGCGCACGGCGCGATGCTGACCGGGTCGATGCCGTGGCCGCCGGCGTTGCGCGTCGTAGGATGGACGCCGGTGATCCGCGAGGAGCTGAAGCGGCTTGGGACCTGGGAGGAGCGGCACAGGCGCCTCGTCAGCCGGCTCATCCTCGTGCTCGTTCTGACCGCAGTGGTCGACGTCATCGGGACGGCGCTCGTGTACGCCTTCGAGCGAAGCGCCAAGCAGACCGAGATCCATTCATTGTTCGACGCGTTCTTCTTCACGACGGTGCAGCTCCTGACGGTCTCGTCGCAGATCAAGAACCCGCTCACCGTCACGGGGCGAATCGTCGACGTCTTCCTCGAGGTGTGGGCCGTGATCGTCGTCGCCGGATCGGCACGTGCGATCCGAGCTTCTTCCAGACCGGCGACTCGGAGCAACGTCGCCGGGAAGCGCGCGGGCGTTCGAGCCCGAGCCAGGAGAGGCTCGGGCTAGACGGGAGCGCTCGACCGGGTCGCCGTCCCCACGATGAGCGGGTGGACGATCGGCGGCATGCCGCGCCACCGGCCTTCCGTCACGTCGCCGACGTGGAGCGGCGATGCGTCGATCAGGCGGCGTGTGTCGCGGTTCGCGTGGCAGCCGCAGGCGAACGCATGCCACGCGCGGTGAAGACGCGCTTGCCACGCCGCGGTGCGTGAGCCTTCGATGCCGCGCACGTGCTCGATGAAGAAGAAGCGGCCGCCCGGCCTCAGCACACGCACGATCTCGGCGACCGCCGCCGCCGGATCGGGGACGGTGCAGAGCACGAGGGTCGATACGACGGCATCGAAGGAGGCATCCGGGAATGGAAGTGCTTCGGCTCCTGACGTGGTGATGCTTCCTCGAACCTCGGCCGCCGCGAGCCGCCGCCGAAGCCTCGGATGGAGGAGCGCATCGGGCTCGAGCAGCTCGATCTCCGCGACCGCGGGCCCGTAGTGCTCGAGATTGAGGCCGGTGCCTGCACCGATCTCCAGCACGCGGCCCTCGGCCTCGGCGAGAAGCGTTCGCCGCAGCGCTGCCATGCCTCGCCGCTCGGCCCACCACAGGAACGGGTCGTAGGCGATCGCGAATACTCGATTCCAGGTGCCCATTCGGCCGACGAAGAAGCCCGGCGCTCTATCCGGGCGCGGCCTGCGCGGCGCGCCATTCCTCGGACCGCGCGGCAAGCCACTCGATCCCCGTGTAGGAGCGTGGGTCGCCTTCCTCGCGAATGCCGCGGACGACCACTTCAACGCGCTTCCACACGCGACTCGGATCTGGCCAGAGGTCGAAGTACAGATCGGGGTGCATCAAGTCGTGTCTCATCAACGTGGCTGCCTGCCCGTACGCGCACAGAACGCGATCGAACAGCACCCACTCACGGCTCGCACGCGGAACGGCTTCCTTGAAGCGCTCGAAGTCGTCCAGGACGCCCTCCTCCGCGCAGCCCCGAAGGAACGTCCACGCCTCACCGTCGAGCGGTGTGTCCCAGAGCTTGAAGTACTCCATCAGGAGCATCGCATGCGCGTGGGAGGGCTCGTTCATTGCGCGATCCTAATGCCCTCGACTCGCCTCGTCCACGGCGGCGAAACCCTCTCAGCCCGGAGTTAGAGGGTCAATGTTCCGTCGAGCCACGCGCGGCCGACGACGACGCCGTCGATCCCGAGCTCACGGATCGCGGCGACGTCGGCTGCGTCGCGGATCCCCGCGGCGGCGAGGATCGAGCCGCCGAACGCGGCACGCACCTCGCGAAGCAGGTCGAGATCGGGGCCCGACCGG
>DASYGK010000004.1:0-6141 GCA_035999905.1 Gaiellaceae bacterium
GAGAAGCTCGAGAAGCTCCTCGCAGCGATCCCGCGCGAAAGTTCCGCGCTGAGCAGCGACCACGTCCCCTTCGTCGCCGACTACATCCGCGAAGACTGTGGTTCGCGTTGGGTGGACAAGGACTGGCTGCGGCGTCACAACGTCGATCGGGTCGAGCGCTGGGAGCGCGGCGGGACAGCCATCCTCGAGCGCATCGCCTCGGAGGAAGTGCGTTCCGTGGTCTCGCCGCTCGTCACCGGCGACTACTACTACGCGGAGGTGGCGAGCGTCGAGGATGCAGGCGTGCAGCCCGTGTACTCGCTGCGCGTCGACGCGACCGACCACTCGTTCCTGACGAACGGCTTCGTCAGCCACAACACCGAGGCGCGTCTCTCGCGCATGGCGACGGAGATGCTGCGCGACATCGACGCGAACACCGTCGACTTCGAGCCGAACTACGACGAGTCGCGCCGGCAGCCGACCGTCCTGCCGTCCCGCTTCCCGAACCTGCTCGTCAACGGCTCGACCGGCATCGCCGTCGGCATGGCGACGAACATGCCGCCGCACCGTCTCGGCGAGATCGTCGACGCGGTCGTCGCGATGATCGACAACCCCGACATCGACGTCGAGGGCCTGATGAAGCACGTCGTCGGGCCCGACTTCCCGACCGGCGCGTACATCGTCGGCCGCAGCGGCATCCGCGACGCCTACCGCACCGGCCGCGGCCGCGTCGTCATGCGCGCGCGCGCACACATCGAGGAGCTGCGCGGCGGCAAGTCGGCGATCGTCATCACCGAGCTCCCGTACGGCGTCAAGAAGGGCGGCGACACCGGCGTCATCCGCAAGATCGCCGACCTCGTGCAGGAGAAGGTGCTCACCGAGATCTCCGATCTCGCCGACCACTCCGACCGCACCGGCATGCGCATCCAGGTCGAGCTGAAGCGCGACGCGATCCCGCAGGTCGCGCTCAACAAGCTCTTCAAGCACACACCGCTCCAGTCGACGTTCGGCTACAACGCCGTCGCGCTAGTCGACGGCGTGCCGAAGACGCTGTCGCTCCGCGAGCTCGTCTCGCACTACCTCGACTTCCAGCGCGAGATCGTCATCCGCCGCTCGAAGGACGAGCTGCAGAAGAACGAGGCGCGCGCCCACGTGCTCGAGGGCTACCTCATCGCGCTCGACAACATCGACGCGATCGTCGCGCTCATCCGCGCGGCCGCCGACACCGACGAGGCTCGCACGCAGCTGCAGGAGCGCTTCGACCTGAGCGAGATCCAGGCGCAGGCGATCCTCGACATGCGCCTCGCACGCCTCACCGGCCTCGCGCGCACCGAGGTCGAGGACGAGTACCGCGACAAGAAGGAGCGCATCGCGGAGCTGCGCGAGCTGCTCGGCGACCCGGCGAAGATCGACGCGCTGATCAAGGACGAGCTGCTCGAGATCCGCGAGATCTACGGCAAGAAGGACGAGCGCCGCACCGAAATCGTGCACGCGGAGGAAGAGCTCGAGCTCGAGGATCTGATCGCGGAAGAGGACATGGTGATCGCGATCACGCAGTCCGGCTACATCAAGCGGCTACCCGTCACCGCCTACCGCGAGCAGAAGCGCGGCGGCGTCGGCGTGATGGGCATGGAGCTGAAGGACGAGGACTACATCGAACATCTCTTCGTCGCGTCGACGCACGACTACATCCTCTTCTTCACGAACGTCGGCAAGGTCTACCGCCTCAAGGTGCACGAGCTCCCGCTCGGCTCGCGCCAGTCGAAGGGCCGCGCGATCGTCAACTCGCTGCCGTTCCGCCAGGGCGAGACAGTGCGCGCCGTCGTGCAGACGCGCGACTTCGGCGAGGCGAAGTACCTCGTCTTCGGCACGAAGAACGGCGTCGTCAAGAAGACCGAGCTCGCCGCGTACAACACGTCGCTCAAGGCCGACGGGATCATCGCGATCAAGATGCGCGAGGGCGACGAGCTCGTCGGCGTACGGCATGCGTCGGGCGATGACGACATCCTCATGATCTCGAAGCTCGGCCAGGCGATCCGCTTCCACGAGAAGGAAGTGCGCGCCATGGGCCGCGACGCGTCCGGCGTCCAGGGCATGCGCATGCGCGGCGAGGACGAGGTGATCTCGATCAACATCGCGCAGGACGACTCCGACCTGCTCGTCGTGACCGAGAACGGCTACGGCAAGCGCACCCGCGTCGGCGACTACCCGCGCAAGGGCCGCGGCGGCATGGGCGTGAAGACGATCCAGCTCACCGAGGCGAAGGGAATGCTGGCCGGCGCCCGCGTCGTCCGCGACGGCTACCAGGTGATGCTGATCTCGACCGGCGGCACCGTGATCCGGATGGCGGTCGAGGACGTGAAGCGGCTCGGCCGCGCGACGCAGGGCGTGATCGTGATGCGGCTCCGCGGCGACGAGCAGGTCTCGACGCTCGCCCCCGTCGTCGACTCCGACGAGCCTGACGCCGAGCCGGCGGCCGGCGCGGAGCCCGAGGCGGACGATTCGGCTCCACCGCCCGAATCTGCCTGAATCTTTCCCCCAAAGGGGGGAGATTTCTGCGCCTACCTCTTCCCAATCGCAAAGTTCCGGTCTATAACTCACAAGTCGAGGGGTCGACTATCCCCACTCGAGACAGGGACGCGTATGGCGATCAGCCGGCAAGTAGATCTTCTAGAACCCATAAATCTCGCCGAGCATCTCGACAAGGTCGAGCTCTACCTCGGGCAGGTGTGCCAGATCGCCGGGATCTCGAAGATGCAGCTCGACTACTGGACGAACAAGGCCCAGATCCCGACCAAGGGCAAGAAGCAGCGCATCTACGACATGGACGCGCTCGAGACCGTGATGCTGATCAAGCAGGCGAAGGACAAGGGCCTGAACCTCGGCGCCGCGATCGAAGCCGCACGGCGCTTCCGCGAGATCAACCCCGCGTAGCTAGCCGCTCTCGCCGCGCCGTTCGAGGAACGGCTTGATGAGGTCGATCGGCGCCGGGAAGATGATCGTCGAGTTGTTCGTGCCGCCGATCTCGAGCAGCGTCTGCAGGTAGCGCAGCTGGAGCGCGATCGGGTGCTCCTCGATCACGACCGCAGCGTCCTTCAACCGCTCCGCCGCCTGGTACTCGCCCTCGGCGTTGATGATCTTCGCGCGCCGCTCGCGCTCGGCCTCCGCCTGCCGCGCCATCGCGCGCTGCATGCCGGCGGGAATCTCGACGTCCTTCACCTCGACGGCCGAGACCTTGATGCCCCAGGGCCCCGTCGCCTCGTCGATGATGCCCTGCAGGATCGCGTTGATCTTCTCGCGCTCCGAGAGCAGCTCGTCGAGCACGTGCTGGCCGAGCACCGAGCGCAACGTCGTCTGCGCCTTCTGCGACGTCGCGACCATGAAGTTCTCGACCTGCACGATCGCGTCCTGCGGCTGCACGATGCGGAAGTACGCGACCGCGTTCACGCGCACCGGGACGTTGTCCTTCGTGATCACTTCCTGCGGCGGGATGTTGAGCGTGATCGTGCGCAGGTCGACCTTGACCATCCGGTCGACGATCGGGATCAGCAGGAAGAGCCCCGGGCCCTTCGGCTCCGGGAACAGCCTGCCGAGCCGGAAGACGATGCCGCGCTCGTACTCGCGTGCGACCTTGATCGCCGAGATGAGGAACAGGACGACGAAGAAGACGACGACCGCAGCAGCGACGAGGGCGGCGTTCACGCTCCGAACCCTACTCCTTCGCCGTCACCGTGAGCTCGAGCCCTTCCATCCCCGCCACCCGCACGTGCTGGCCCGGGACGAGCTCCCCGCCGTCGTCGCGATGCGCATGCCACAGCTCGCCCTCGACGAACACCTGCCCCGGAGCCTTCACGACGCCCTCGACGCCGACGACGCGCTGCGGCCCGACCGTGACGGGCGAGCGGCGGACCTGCACGGCTTTTGTCAGCGCGAGCACCCAGAAGAGGCCGAGCACGACCGTGAACGTGACGACGAGTGGCGTCGAGGTGTGATACGGCGCCGGGGCGTTGTGGAACAGCATCACCATCCCGAACGCCAGGCTGATCAGGCCCGACACCGTCAGCGCGCCGTGGCTCGTCACGTGCGCGTCGATCACGAGCAGCGCGACTCCGAGCAGGATCAACGCGAGGCCCGACCACGAGATCGGCAGCACCGAGAAGCCGAAGAGCGCCGTCAGCAGCGACACCGCACCGAGAGCGCCCGGCAGCACGATCCCCGGGTGGAAGACCTCGAACCCGAGGCCGGCAATGCCCGCGAGGAACAGCAGGCCGATGATGTTCGGGTCGATCACGGCGTTGAGCAGGCGTGTGAAGAATCCCGGCTTCACGTTGTCGATCGTCGCGCCGGCGAGATGCAGCGTGAACGGCCGTTCCGCATCCTTCGTCACGTAGCCGTCGAGCTTCGTGAGCAGCGCGGGCAGGCTCGGGGCGAGCAGGTCGACGACGTGCATCTGCAGCGCCTGCGCTGCGGTGAGGTTCGATGCCTTGCGTACCGCGAGCGCGGGCCACGTCGTGTTGCGGTGATGCGCCGCCGCGAGCGCCGTGAGCGACGCCGCGGCGTCGTTGATCACCTTGCGGCGCAGGTCGGAGCCGAGGTTCTGGCCGCTCGAGTCGATCGGCGTCGACGAGCCGATGTTGGTCGTCGGCGACATCGCGAGCACGTCCGCGGCCTCCGAGATCCAGACTCCGGCCGACGCTGCGCGCGCGCCGTCGGGCGACACGTAGACGATCACCGGCACCTTCGAGTTGAGCTCGGCCGTGTAGATCGTCTTCATCGACGTCGAGAGCCCGCCCGGCGTGTCGAGCAGGATCACGGCAGCCGCGTAGCCGCCGCTCGCGGCGCGCGAGAGCTGGTGGGTGAGGTAGTCCTGCGTCACCGGGTTGACCTCGAGGTCGGGACCGAAGCGGATCGCGAGGACGCGCGGCGACGATCCGGAGCCCGTGGCGCCTGACGCGAGCAGCAGCGAGGCGGCCGCTACCGCCACAGCGACGAGCAGAGCGCGCGCGAGACTCTCGCTCACAGTCGTAAGGATTGTATCTGGGCAGGGGTGGGCACCCTTGCCGCCGAAGGAGGCTCTTGCGACCCTGGTGCCCGGGTCGGATTCGCCATGAAGGTCTTTCTCGCCACGCTCCTCGCGGCGCTCGCCGCGCCTGCCGCCGCTCTCGCGGCCGGCCCGACGCTCACGGTCCGTGACGTGCCGCTCGATGCAGGCGGCCGGACGCTCGCGGCTGCGGCGCCGCGCTTCAACATGGTCGCCGTCCACTGGCGCGGGCCCGGCGCGGTCTTCTTCCGCACGCGCAGCGAGCCCGGCGCCTGGAGCGGATGGCAGCGTTCCGACGCCGACCTCGCACCCGATGCGGGAAGCGGCGAGAACCGCGCCGGCGGCTGGCACCTCGGCAACATCGTGTGGACCCGTGCGGCGGACGCGATCCGCTTCCGCACGACGGGCCGCGTGACGCAGCTGCGCGCGTACTACGTCTGGAGCCCGACCGAGCCCGTCTCCTCGCGCCGCCTGACGCTCGCGAACGCGCCGCCGATCATCCCGCGCCTCTCGTGGGGCGCCGACGAGTCGATCCGGAAGGTGCCGCCGCAGATCCTGAGCACGATCCACTTCGCCGTCGTGCACCACACCGCCGGCTCGAACGACTACACCGCCGCGCAGTCGGCGGCGATCGTGCGCGGGATCGAGCTGTACCACGTCGAGGGGAACGGCTGGAACGACATCGGCTACAACTTCCTCGTCGACAAGTACGGCCAGGTGTTCGAAGGCCGCTACGGCGGCGTCGACAAGGCCGTCGTGGGCGCGCACGCACTCGGCTTCAACGCCGGGTCGGTCGGCGTCGCCATGATCGGCGACTACGGCGCGTCGGGGATCTCGCCCGCGGCGAAGGCGTCGCTCGAGAAGCTGCTCGCATGGCGGCTCGACCTCGCGCACATCGACCCGCTCTCCACGCTCACCTGGCTGTCGGGCGGCAACCCGCGCTTCCCCGCCGGCATCCCCGTGATCCTGCGTGCGATCTCCGGGCACCGCGACACGAACTACACCGACTGCCCCGGCAACGGCCTCTACGCGCAGCTGCCGCAGATCGCCAGAGATGTCGCTGCGATCGGCGGCCCGAAGATCTACGCGCCGCAGGCGCTCGGCAAGCTCGGCGGGCCGAT
>DASYGK010000013.1:0-25914 GCA_035999905.1 Gaiellaceae bacterium
CGCCTCGTCGCGCTCGACGAGCTGCTCGGGGAGTGCGACGCCGTGACGCTGCACGTGCCCCTGACCCGGGAGACGCGAGGGCTGATCGGCCGCGCGGAGCTCGCGTCGATGCGACCGGGTGCGCTGCTCGTGAACACCGCGCGCGGCCCGGTCGTCGACGTCGACGCCGTGCTCGAGTCGCTCCGCCGCGGGCAGCTTGGCGGCGCGGCGCTCGACGTGCTGCCGCATGAGCCGCCGCCGGCCGCGCCGGCCGCGCCGAATCTCATCGTGACGCCGCATGCTGCGTACTACAGCGAAGCGTCGGAAGCACGGTCGTACCGGCTTTGCGTTGCACGCGTGCGGGACTTGCTCGGCCTCTAGTGTGGCAGCGAGGTCGTGTCGACCACCTCGAAGTCGGATCCCTTGATCCCGCCGAGCGTGTGCAGCGCGTCGTTCGACCAGTGCGGATCCGGCGCGCCGCTGATGTACCAGTTCGATCCGTTGTCCGCGAGGATCATCCCGTACGTCTTCAACGCCTGCAGCACGACGCGCGCCTGCTTGGGATAACCGGAGATGTCGACGCTCGCCTTCAACCGCACGCGCGTCCCCATCGGCGGGAGCGACGGGTCGTCGGAGCTCGACGCGAAATGGCGGGCGGGATAGACGTATGCGCGCCGCGTGCGCGCGACGGTGAAGCGGAGCGCGTGGTCGATCGTCCCGCGTGCGACCTCGTCGTAGCGCGCGAGCCCCGGGAAGATCGGCAGCCCGGCCGCGTCGGCGGACGTCCAGCCGGCGGGCCGAACGGCGTTCGAGCGCAGGTTCCACGTCGCGCCCGAGCCCGCCTTCCAGCCGTGCGCCGTCGGATAGAGCGCGTACAGCTCGTACAGCCGGCACGCATCCTTGTCGAGGAGCAGTGCGTGCCGGTCGCCGGTCGACGCGCGTCCGCCCTCGATGTGCACGGTCTTCGGGATCGGATACGCGACCTTGTCTGACTCGTCGGCGTAGTCGAACGTCACGCGTGAGCGCGGCGTCCTCTTCGAGACGACGTCGAACGGGATCCCGATCGGCTGTCCGGCGTAGAGCCCCGAGCCGAAGTCGGGATGCAGCCCGGTCGTCGCGCCCATCGAGGCGATCAGCTGGGCCGAGTTTGCGGCGACCGGAAGCTGGTCGACGCGCGCGTTCCACTGGTTGCTCGCGGGGAACACGGGGCAGCTCGGCGCACCGGGCAGCCGCAGCGCGTGCGCAGAGGAGCCGCCGAGCGAGAGCGCCGCGAGCGCGGCGAAGACGACGAGCGTGCGTCTCCTCACGCGGCGTCCTCGGCGGGAAGCCGCACGGTGACGCGCGTCCCGCGTCCTTCGTCGCTTTCGAGCCCGATCGTCCCACCGTGCTGCTCGACGAGCGCGCGAGAGATCGCGAGCCCGAGGCCGGTCCCCGGAATCGCGTGCCGCGTCGCGGTGCTCGCCCGGAAGAAGCGCGAGAAGACTTGACCCTGCTCGTCGGCCGGGATGCCGACACCGGTGTCCGCGACGACGAGCTCGACCGCATCGCCTGCGCGCGCGATCCCGACGGTCACGGCGCCGCCCGCATTGGTGAACTTCACGGCATTCGAGACCAGATTGTCGACGACCTGCGCCAGCCTCCGCTCGTCGCCGAGGACGAGCGCGTGATCGCCGTCGTTGAGTGCGAGCGACACGTTCTTCTCCGCTGCCGTGGGACGGACGGCGTCGAGCGCGCGCGACACGAGCGTGGAGAGATCGACGGTGTGGTTCACGAGCTCGACACGGCGTGCCTCGATCTGGGCGATCAGCAGCAGGTCCTCGACGAGCCCGTGCAGCCGGTCGGTGCTGCGGCGGATGACATCGAGATACGTGCGGCCCGTCTCGCCGAGGCCGTGTTCCTCGTCCTGCATCATCTCGAGGAAGCCGGAGATGGAAGTGAGTGGCGTCCGCAACTCGTGTGAGACCGTGGCGACGAACGCGTCGCGCATGCGGTCGAGCTCGCGGTCTGCGGTCACCTCGCGCAGCGTCCAGACGCGTCCGACGAGCTTGCCCTGCGGATCGAGCACCGGCGACGTGTAGCCGCGAAAGCAGCGCCCGGTGCCCGCGAGCTCGAACTCGTCGGTGGTCTCCGCGTCGACGGACCGGGCGAGCTCCTTCATCCGCGTCCGGTACCGCTCGGGCTCTGCGAGCCGGTCGGAGATCGCAAGGAGCCGCTCGGGAACCGTCCCGTGGATCGGCATCCCGAGCTCCGCGGCGAGGCGCCGGAGGCGGACGTTCGAGATCAGGAGATTCCCGGCCGCGTCGGTGAGGCAGATGCCGTCGAGGGTCGAGTCGATCAGCGCGCTCTGCAGCGTCGCGACGTTGCGCTGGGCCTCCTCGCTCCGACGAAGGCGACGCCCCACGAACGCGGGAGCGGCGCCCAGCAGACAGAACGCAGCGACGCGGACCGCGAGCGAGCTGGGCGGCGTCGCGACGTGCTCGTGATGCGCCGCGATGACCCAGAGGCCGCTCGCGACGGCCGTTGCGGCCGCGCCGCCGAGAATGCCGGCATCGAAGCCGATCAGCCCGACCCACGGTGCGAACGCGATCGCACCGAGCGTCGAGAGCGCGTTGAACACGATCATCGCTCCGAACGTCAAGCCGAGGCCGACGGACGCGAGGACCGTGATCAGGACGGGGCGGCGCGCGGTGGGAGTCGGCGTTACGACGGCACGCTCATGGTAGTCCGCCGCCTGGAGGGCGGAGGCACTGCCGCGTGCTCGCAGATGCGCTGCGGCTCGCCGCGGGACTCCCGCGAAGTCGTGGTCGGCTTCGCAACCGGTGAGCGGTCGACGAGGGCGAGCTCGCGCGTCCAGGCGCTGTCGGCGACGGGGAGGAGCTCCGCAAGGCTTGCGACGTGGACGTGGTTGCGCACGTTCACGGGCGGGTGGCGACGACGGTGCAGCGCTTGATCTTCGTCCCCAGGGTGGCGGCCGAGACGATGCAGAGATCACCCTTGCCGCTCGGCACCGGCCCGGTGAAGGAGTCCGCACCGGCGCCCCCGACCATGCATACCAAGCCGAAGCTCGCATCGCTGATCGTGTCGACGCCGCTCGAGCCGAGGACGAGCTGGCTCGCCGCCGTTGCTTTGAGCGTTCCGCTGCCGGCGACGATGCTCGTCGCCGTGATCCCGCCGCTGACGCACTCCGACGGCTCGAGCATCGCGGGCGTGATCGCCTGTGTGAACTGGCTGATCGTCGTCGCGGGAACGGTGTTGGCGGCCGTGAATGCCTGCGTCGTCACGAAGCCGAATCCGCCGGCGACGACGAGCGTGAGCACGAAGAGGAGTGTGCGTCTGCGCTGGGTGTGCCGACGGCGCCGCATGATCGGCTACTGCGTCGCCACGACGGTGAGGTTGTTCGCGCTCGTCGCGGCCACGGCCGGCGCGGTGGTCGCGCAGGTGACGGCTCCGGCGCTGTTGCTGCAGGTGTACCAGGAGCCCGCGTTGAAGAGGCGCGCCTTGATGACGCGAGGGTTGTTGGGGCTGATCGTGAACGCGACCTGGGCGACGTTCCGCGGGTTGTTGACGTCGAGCGTGTAGCTGACGCCGGAGATCGCGTACTGGGCGGTTGCCGACGATCCCTGCCCGACGCGACCGGCCGGCACGGTGTTCGCGGCGGTCGCGGCCCGGCCGAGAAGGGCTCCGGCGAGCACGGCGCCGAGAACGAGCGCGATCGGGACGGCCCGGCCGCGCAACGCTACGCGCCTTTCGCGAGGCGGAGCGAAGGCTCCGTCGTCGCTGCCGTCGCCGCGCCGTGCTCGTAGACGTAGCGGACGCCGTCGTCTTCGACGAAGTACGTGTGCCTGCCCGCGCGCTCGGCGTGCATGATCATCTTCGCGGCCTGGTCGGCGATCCGTGCGAGGCCTTCCATGTCGCTCGTCCGGATCAGCTTCGATGCGGCCTCGGCCGGCAGTCCGTCGACGGGGACGATCAGTTCGCCGTAGAGGCGGGCGATCTCTGCATCTTCGGCGCGCGGCTTTGTGCGCAGCCCGGCCGCGATCCCGATCAGTAGTAGGAGCACCGCTGCGGCGCCGCCGTACAGCGAGATCTCACGAGCAAGCGCGACCGGGAGCTTGAACTTGAGGACCGACAGCCGGTTGCCGACCGTGGTCGTTCCCGACCCCGAGGCCGACTGGGTCAAGGTCGAAGCGGCGCCGGCGCCGGTGACGGTGCCGGGCTGGAGCTGGAGCTGATGCGGGTCGAGCATCAGCGGGAGCTTCGGCGCGAAGGAGTCGTGGATCGCGTTGCCGCCGGCGATGCCGTGCACCTGGACCTTCGGGAGGAGCGTCAGCGTGTAGGTGCCGCCGTTCACGGCGCTCAGTGCGTCGACGCGCTCGGTGAGCTTCGTCAGGGACGGGAGGTTCACGGCGCCCGTGATCGTGGTGTGGTCGCCCGTGAACGCGGTCGGCGCCACGAGCTCGAGGGTGCGCTTCCAGCCGTTCGAGCCGACGATCTGCGCGTCGAGCGCGATCGTCCCGGCGGCGCCGTGCGGCGCGCTCGAGCCGAAGGAGTAGGCGAAGTTGAAGTCGACGGTGTGAACCAGGCGCAGGAAGATCGGCTGCCCGGTCGTGACCGTCGTGCTGCCGTAGACCGCAGCGCCGTTCGGAGCGGCTGCGTCGTAGCTGAAGCGGCCCGTCTGCGTGTACAGGCCGGGCTGAACGGCATGCGTCGCGAGCGGGCGGTTGTAGCTCAGCGCTGCGAGGCCGCCGAATGCGAGCGCGAGGACTCCGGCGCCGATCGGCAGCGCACCGAACGAGAAGGCGCGCTCCTGCGCAGGGCGAAGCTGCCTGCGTGCCCGAACGCGCTTGCCGCCGGCGCCTGCGCCGAGCAGCAGGATCGCGAGCATGCCGAGGCCCCCGACGAGGAAGAGGTGTGCGCCGTGCAGCCAGACGAGGTAGCGGCCGGCGGAGGGGATGTGCAGCCAGAGGTGCCCGACGAGCCCGCTGCGCGTCGGCTGGTACGAGTCGACGAAGTTGTTGTTGTCGCCCTTGAAGTAGTAGTGGCCGTCCGCGATGCGGATGATCCGGTGGAGGACGATCTTGTCGCCGAGCTGGGCATTCCGGTACGCCACGATCTCGCCGACGTGGTAGCTCCCTGCCGAGCGGACGATCGCAAGGTCGCCGGCGTGGTAGTGCGGCTCCATGCTCGTCCCGTAGGTCTGCACGTACGCGGTCGAGCCGCCGAGCTGGGTGGGGGCGAGGAAGAACCACCCTCCCCCCACCAGCACGAGGGTCACGATTGCGCTGAGCAGCTGCCCGACCTTGATCTTCATGACGCCTTACTGCCCCGCCACGACGTTGAGGGAGTTCGCCGCGCCCGCGGTCGCCTGCGGGGAGGTCGTGGCGCACGTCACGCTGCCGCTCGTGTTCGAGCAGGCATACCAGGAGCCGCCCGAGACGAGCTGCACCTTGACGGTGCTCGCCGAGGCCGGGGTGATCGAGAAGCTGACCGCGTCGATGTTCGAGGGGTTGCTCCCGTTGGCCGTGTAGCTGACGCTGCTGACCGAATAGCCGCTGATCACGTTCGCGCCCTGGCCGAGGGAGGCGTCCGGCACCGTGTTCGATGCCGTGAACGCGCTCCCCGCGGCCACGAGCCCGCCGCAGACGGCGATCAGGCCGAATCCGGCCAGGATGCGCTTACTGCGAAGCAACGACGTTCAGTGCGGTCGCGGCCGCCGCAGTCGCCTGCGGAGACGTGGTTGCGCAGCTGACGCTGCCCGTCGTGTTGGTGCAGGAGTACCAGGTGCCGGCCGGCGCGAGCTGGACCTTCACCGAGGTCGCTGCTGCGGGGCTGATCGTGAACGACACCGAGTCGAGGTTGCTCGGGTTGCCCGCGTTCAGGTTGTAGGCGACCGAGCTCACCGTGTAACCGCTGATCGTGTTGGAGCCCTGACCGAGGGTTGCGTTCGGCACCGTGTTCGACGCCGTGTACGCGTAACCCGCGACCGAGAGCAGGGCCACGAGCGAGCAGGTCGCCACGAGGGCGCGCCGCCCGAGGCGCTTCCGACTGTTCCGCATCGAATTTCCTCCTTGGGTGAACTTCATGGTTGGAGCATCGGGCCTGCGTGACGGGATCCGGCGTGTCTCCGGTATGAAGAACGTGTAGGTGCGGGCTCCCCCGTATGGGTGAGAGAGGCAGTGCGAAAGCGCCGCAAACCCGGACGGGTACGGCGATTCGCGGAGGCCCCGCATCGCCGAAGACGTGGGTATGGGAATGCGGCGCAAGCGACGGAGGCGGGGACTTCGTCTTCGTGTCCTCGTCGCCGCCGCCGTGCTCGCCGTCTCGGCGAGCATGACGTCCGCCTACACGAGCACCGCCACGGGCGCCCGCGGCGGCCAGGGCGCGGGCTCCGTCTCGGGCTACGCCGTGAGTGCCGTCCACTTCGAGCTCGGCGCCGGCGCTGCGGTGAGCGGGGTGGGGTTCCGGCTCGCGCCGCTCGGTGCCCGGTCGGTGCACGTCCAGCTGGCGGCCGGCGGCCCGTGGTTTGCCTGCTCCGTCGCTGCCGGGCACGCCGCGTGCCCGCTCCCTGCCGGCACGAGCGCGGCCGGGGCCGACCGGCTCTCGGTCGTCGCCTCCTCGTGAGTCAGCCGAGGTCGAGCGCCGGATAGGCGGCTCGGACGGCGTCGATGAAGCCGGCCATCCGGCCGGCGAGGCTCGCGTCGGCGATCTCGAGGACGTTCTCGGCGTTGAGCTCTCCGGAGTGGGAGAGGTTGAAGCTGCCGACGAAGACGACGTCGTCGGCCACCGTGACCTTCGCGTGCATGAAGTCGTGCACCGTTCCGGGGCCGTACGGGGTCGAGCGCTTGCCGGTGAACGGCGCTCGTGTCAGAACGGTGCGGAGGAGCGGCTCCTTCCAGGCGGCGTTCCCGTTCTCGTGCCATTGCCGGAGCACCTCGAGGATCTGCGTCCGGTCGACGACGCCGGCGACGTCGATCTTCCCGTCGGTGACGACCTGCGCGAGTGTCCCGAGGATCGGGCCGGAGGAAATCACGGGCGACGCGATCCGGACGCGGTGCTGCGCCGTCCCGATCGCCTTCGCGATCCGGTGGGCGAGCTTCTCGCCGCGACCCGGGCAGAACCACGCGCGCACCGTCGTGTCGCCGATCTGGAAGGGGGCGGTGTCGACCTTGCCGCTCTTCGCGACGTCGCGGCGCGTCCAGAGCTGCTCGAAGTCCTCGAGGTAGTGCGCAGCGAGCTCCGCGGACTCGAGCGTGACGATCACGTTCTCCTCACGCGTCCAAGAATCGAGCGTCCAGTTCGTCGAGCCCGTCCAGAGCGCAGCGCCGTCGCGGATCACGTACTTGTGGTGCATGAGGTCCGGGACGCCGGGGATCGCAGCGGTCGGGAACGGCAGCGCCTCGATCAGGTCGGGGCGCGTGCTCGGCGGCGGCGGAACGGGCGGCTTGTGGTCGACGTCGACGTTGTAGGCGAGGCGGACGGCGACCCCGCGCGTTGCCGCGCCGGTCAGCGCGTCGCGGACGATCGCGCCGACGGGGTCGGGAAGATTGACGTCGTAGATCGCGATCTCGAGCGTGTGCTGCGCCTGCGCGACGAAGTCGGCGAGCGCGTGCGCGGTGTCCTCGGCGGGCTGGCCGCCGTCGGTGAGCGTGCGGACGTCTATCGCGCCGTCTTCGCCGCGCGCTGTGCTGCCTTGTACTCGCGTTTGGCAGCCTGATACTCCACGAGCGCCTGCGGGGAGTCCACGTCGCCGAGCGTCTTGTGACTCGGTGCGAGCGGCTGCGCTGCGGCGACGTCGAATCGCTTCGCGAGCACGGCACCGAGCGCCTTGATCTTCATCTCGCCGAAGCCGGGCAGCGCCGCGATCCGCGTGCGCAGGTCGTCGGTGTCGCGCGCCTCCGTCCAGATCCGCTCGGCTTTCCCGTCGTACTCCTCGGCGACCGTCGCTGCGAGCTCGTGCACGCGCGCTGCCATCGCGCCCGGGAAGCGGTGCACGGCGGGCTTCTCGCGGAACACGGCCTCGAGGGCAGCGGGGTCGGTGGCGGCGATCTTCACAGGGTCGATCGTGCCGAGCCGCTGCTCGATCTTCTTCGGGCCCGCGAAGGCGGTGGGGACGGTCACCTGCTGGTCGAGTGCGAACCCCACGAGCAGCGCGAAGCCGTCGGACGCGATCAGGCGGCAGGCCTCGTCGTCGTCCGTGAAGTAGAGGCGATCGGGCGCTGCCATCCTCGGATCCTACGCGGAGGTGTACTCGAAGTCGGTGGCATAGGCGCAGTTTCCGCTGAGCTCCCACGCGAACGGGCCGTCGTAGACGACCAGCTCGTCGGCGTAGAGCTCGAGCCCGATGCGGTCGTAGCCCGGGATGCCGCAGGCCACGGGCAGGTCCGTGTCGACCGGCCGCGTTGCGCGGGCTGCGATCGAGGCACCGACCTCGAGCCGGTAGCCCGCACCGTCCGGTGTCAGCGCGATCGTGCTCGCGCGGACGCCGATCGTGTGCCGCGGCTTGCGGACCCACGGCAGCTTCGAGACGTGCGGGCCGCCGAGGTCGCCGAGGAGGACGGCCGCGATCGCCGCCTGCTGGGCCGCGTCGCCGCGCGCGTCGACGTGCAGCACGACCGTCCAGGGTGAGCCTGCCTCGTCGTCGTCGTACGACACGACGAGCGCTGCCGCGAGCCCGCCGACGCCCGTCTCGCCGACGACGCCCTCGTCGATCCGCCAGGAGAGGACGCCGAAGCAGACGCCGTGTGTCGAGCGCCCGCCCGGGACGCCGCCGACCATGCGGCACGGGCAGATCGCCTCGCAGTTGCAGGACTCGAAATATGCGCCCCGGATGCGGTAGTCGGCGCGGGTCGTCGGCACAGTCACCGACTGTACTCTGGACGTGTGGATCCGCTCAACGTCTTCTCCGACGCGACGCGCGACTGGTTCACACGGACGTTCGCGGCGCCGACGCCGGCGCAGGCGAAGGGATGGCCCGTGATCGCGACGGGCAGGCACACGTTGATCCAGGCGCCGACCGGCTCGGGAAAGACGCTCGCCGCGTTTCTCTATGCGATCGACCGGCTGACGCCGACGCCGGGCGCGGGGTTGCGCGTGCTGTACGTCTCACCGCTCAAGGCGTTGAACTACGACGTGGAGCGCAACCTGCGCGGGCCGCTCGCCGGCCTGCAGTCCGAGCTGCGCGTCGCGGTCCGCACGGGCGACACGTCGCAGAAGGAGCGCGCGGCGATGCTGCGCGACTCGTCGCGGCCCGACATCCTGATCACGACGCCCGAGTCGCTCTTCTTGATGCTGACATCGCAGGCACGTGAGCTGCTGCGCTCCGTCGACACGCTGATCGTCGACGAGGTGCACGCGGTCGCGGGGACGAAGCGCGGCGCGCATCTCGCGCTGTCGCTCGAGCGCCTGCAACGGCTCGTCGGCGAGCGCGAGGTGCAGCGGATCGCACTCTCTGCGACGCAGCGACCGCTCGAGGAGATCGGCCGCTTCGTCGGCGGCGGACGCCCGATCGAGCTCGTCGACGCGGGTGTCGCGAAGCAACTCGATCTCGAGGTCGTCGTCCCGATCGAGGACATGCGCGAGCTCGGCAGCCCCGCAGCGCTGAATCAGCAACGGCAGGAGGCCGACGGGTCGTACATCACGCCCGGGCTCGAGGTCGGCTCGAGCTCGATCTGGCCGTCGATCTATCCCGCGCTGCTCGCGCTCGTCCGCGAGCACCGGTCGACGATCGTCTTCGTGAACAACCGTCGCCTCGCCGAGCGGCTCGCGCTTCGCCTGAACGAGCTCGCGGAGGCGGAGGTGGCGCGCGCGCACCACGGCTCGCTCGCACGCGAGCAGCGCGTCGTGATCGAAGAGGATCTGAAGGCAGGGCGCATCCCGTGTCTCGTCGCGACCTCGTCACTCGAGCTCGGCATCGACATGGGAGCCGTCGATCTCGTCATCCAGGTGGAGTCGCCGAAGTCGGTCGCGCGCGGGCTGCAGCGCATCGGCCGCTCGGGACACACGCTCGAGGCAGTGTCGAAGGGGCGGATCTTCCCGAAGTTCCGCGCGGACCTGCTCGAGTCGGCCGTCGTGGTGCAGCGCATGCGCGAGGGGCTGATCGAGGAGACGCAGATCCCGCGCAATCCGCTCGACGTGCTTGCGCAGCAGATCGTCGCCATCTGCGCCGACGAGGAGATCGAGGTGCCGGAGCTGCACTCGCTCGTCCGCGGCGCGTATCCGTTCGCCGATCTCTCGCGCGCGCAGCTCGAGAACGTGCTCGACATGCTCGCCGGCCGGTATCCATCGGACGAGTTCGCGGAGCTGCGCCCGCGCATCGTGTGGGATCGCACCGCCGGCGTCATCCGCGGGCGGCCGGGGGCGAGGCGGCTCGCAGTCACGAACGCCGGGACGATTCCGGACCGGGGGCTCTTCGGCGTGTTCATCGTCGACGGCGGCGGCCGCGTCGGCGAGCTCGACGAGGAGATGGTCTACGAGGCGCGCGCCGGCCAGGTGATCATGCTCGGCGCGTCGTCCTGGCGGATCGAGGAGATCACCCGCGACCGCGTGCTCGTGTCGCCTGCGCCGGGCGTTCCCGGCACCGTGCCGTTCTGGAAGGGCGAGGGCGTCGGTCGGCCGTACGAGCTCGGTGCGGCGATCGGCGCGTTCTCCCGTTTTCTCGTTTCAAAGCCTGATCAGACCGGTCAGACCGGTCAGACCGGTCAGATCGAATGGCTCGAGCAGATCGGTCTGTCCAGGTTCGCAGCACAGAATCTCGTGACGTTCCTCGCCGAGCAGCAGCGCGCGACGGGCGTGGTCCCGTCGGACCGGACCGTCGTGGTCGAGCGCTTCCGGGACGAGATCGGCGACTGGCGCATCTGCATCCTCTCGCCGTTCGGCGGGCGGGTGCACGCGCCGTGGGCCATGGCCGTCGCGGCGAGGCTGCGCGAGTCGCTCGGGGTCGAGGTGCAGTCGATCTGGTCGGACGACGGGATCGCGTTCCACCTCCCGGACGCGGACGCCCCGCCCTCGACCGATCTGCTGATGCTGTCGCCCGACGAGCTCGACGAGCTCGTGATCGCCGAGGTGGGGCAGACGGCGCTCTTCGGCGCACGCTTCCGCGAGAACGCAGCGCGCGCGCTCCTCATCCCCCGCCGCCGGCCCGGCGAGCGGACGCCGCTGTGGCAGCAGCGCCTCAAGGCGCAGGGTCTCCTCCAGGTCGCGCGCAAGTACGCGAGCTTCCCGATCGTCCTCGAGACCTACCGCGAGTGCCTGCAGGACGTGTTCGACCTGCCCGCGCTGAAGAAGCTGCTGCACGGGCTGCAGACGCGCGAGATCGATCTCGTCGACGTCGAGACCGCGAGTGCGTCGCCGTTCGCGGCGTCGCTGCTGTTCGACTACATCGCCACCTACATGTACGAGGACGACACGCCGCCGGCGGAGCGGCGTGCGCAGGCGCTCTCGCTCGACCGTGACCTGCTGCGTGAGCTGCTCGGGCAGGAGGAGCTGCGCGAGCTGATCGACGTCGACGCACTCGCCGAGGTCGAGGCGTCGCTGCGCCCGTTCGCGAAGAGCCCCGATCACCTCGCCGACGTGCTGCGCCTCCGCGGCGACCTGCGCGTCGGTGAGTTCGACGAGGCGCACGCGGCGATCCTCGAGGCGGAGCGGCGCGCGATTCGCGTGCGCATCGCCGGCGAGGAGCGCCTCGTCGCGGTCGAGGACGCAGGCCGCTATCGCGACGCGCTCGGCGTGATGCCTCCGTCCGGGCTGCCCGAGGCGTTCCTCGAGGGAGGACACGATTCGCTGCGACAGCTCGTGCGCCGGTTCGCCCGCGGACGCGGCCCGTTCACGACCGCGCAGATCAACGAATGGTTCGGTATCGACGTCGAGCCGCACCTGCACGCGCTCGAGCAGGACGACAAGCTCGTCCGCGGCGAGCTCCGTCCGGGCGGTGTCGAGCGCGAGTGGTGCGATCCGGAAGTGATGCGCCGCCTGCGGCGCGCGTCACTCGCCGCCCTGCGGCGCGAAGTCGAGCCGGCAGACCAGGCCGCGCTCGGCAAGTTTCTCCCGAACTGGCACGGGATCGACCGGCGCGCATCGCTGCGCGAGGCGCTCATCCCGCTGCAGGGGCTCGCACTGCCGGTGTCGCTCTGGGAAGCGGAGGTACTGCCGCGGCGCGTTCCGTCGTACCGGCCGGAGCAGCTCGACCAGCTCTGCGCGTCCGGCGAGCTCGTCTGGGTCGGCGCGGGGCTCGACCGCGTGGCCGTCTTCTTCCGCGAGGACGCGCACGTGCTCGGTCGGCCGTCCGCCGCACCCGAGCCGGACGGCGACGCGCACACCGCGATCCGCACCGCTCTCACCGCGGGCGCGCTCTTCTGGGCCGATCTGCTCGACGCGACGCAGCTCGACGACGAGACCGCGCTCCCGGCGCTCTGGGATCTCGTATGGGCGGGAGAGGTGACGAACGACGCGTGGCAGCCGCTACGCGCGGAGCGCCGCTACCAGGCGCCGCGGGCCGACCGCCGCGTGCGCCGGTTCTCCCGCGCGCGCGCGTCGGGCCCGACCGCGACGCAAGGGCGCTGGTCGCTCGCCGCGGGCCTCTTCGCCGGCGGCGACCCCGACCGCCGCGCGCTCGCGGAGCTCCTGCTCGAACGCCAGGGCATCGTCACGCGCGACAGCGTCCGCGGCGAGGGGATTCCCGGCGGGTACGGCGCCGTGTACGCGGAGCTCCGCGCGCTCGAGACGCTCGGCACCTGCCGTCGCGGCTACTTCGTCGAAGGGCTCGGCGGCGCACAGTTCGCACTCGGCGGCGCGGTGGAGCGCCTGCGCGAGCTTCGTCCGCGCGACGGAGACGAGCCCGAGCCACTCGTGCTCGCCGCCGCCGATCCCGCACAGCCCTACGGCGCTGCGCTCCCGTGGCCGAAGCGCGCGGGTGCACGCGCGGCGCGCGTCGCCGGTGCACAGGTCGTGCTCCTCGGCGGCGAGCCGGCGCTCTTCGTCGAGCGTGGCGGACGCTCGCTCGTGCCACTGCGCGAGCCGGAGGAGGAGTGGCTGCGCGTCGCGCTCGCCGCGCTCGTCGCCTACGTGAAGCGCGGCGGCGCGAAGCGCCTGGCGGTGGAACGCTTCGACGGCGAGCCTGTCACCGAGACGATCGTCATGCCGCTGCTCGTCGAGGCAGGCTTCCTCGCCGGCCCGCGCCGCGCCGTCCTCCGCCCTTAGCTCCCGGTGACGACGGCGAGCACGAGCTCGGCGGCCGGCAGGTCGCGCGCGCGCTTCGCGCCGGTGCCGCCGAGAAAGAAGCCTTCCGCGTCGGGACGGGCGCGCACCGCCGCGCGCTGTTCCGGGAACGGCAACGGCGGCGGGCCTGCCATGAGCTTCTCGAGGAACGGTGTGCGCGCCGCGCGCGCGTGCCGCCCCGAGTACGCGGGCGTCACGACCGTCTCCCGCGTGCGGAGCGCGGCGAGCCACTCCGGCGGCGCGTCGCACTCCGGCGCGAAGAGAAACGCGGTCCCGAGCTGCACGCCCTGCGCGCCGAGCGCAAGCGCACGCTTTGCGTCGGCGCCGTCCATGATCCCTCCCGCCGCGACCACCGGAACGTCGACGGCCGACACCACCTCGGGCACCAGCTCGGCGAGCGGGACGAGCGCGTCCTCGAACGAGCCGAGGAACGTGCCTCGATGCCCGCCTGCTTCCGCCCCCTGAGCGACGACGACGTCGACGTCGAGTGCGCGCGCTTCCGCGACCGTCGTCGCCGTGCCGAGCACGACGATCCCCGCATCGCGCAGCGGCGCCGGATCGACCGGCCCGAACGTGAAGCTGAACGCGGCCGGCTTCTCCTCGAGCACGACAGTGAACGCGTCGTCGTTCATGTACGGCGGGGAGAACAGATTCACCGCGAACGGCTCGCCCGTTCGCGCACGCACCTCGTGGATCGCGCCGCGCAGCGCGTCTGCAGTCAGAGCCGCGCCTGCGATCGTTCCGAGTGCGCCGGCGTTCGACACCGCTGCGGCGAGCGCGGGCGGCTGAACGCCGGCCATCGGCGCCTGCACGAGCGCGAACCGCACACCGAGGCGTTGCGCGAGCTCGTTCTCGAGCCCGCTCATACGGGGACGAGCTTGTAGCCGAGGCCGCGCACCGTGAGAAGCCGCTCCGGCTTCGACGCGTCGCGCTCGATCTTCCGGCGGAGGTTCGAGATGTGCACCTCGCACGCGTGCTCGTCGCCGACGTGGTCGCTCGCCCAGAGATGCTGCATCAAGGACCGGCGCGAGACGATGCTCTGCGGCTGCTCCGCGAGCAGCGCGAGCACCTTGAACTCGGACAGAGTCAGATGCACGCGTTCGCCGTCGACGAGCACCTCCTGCCGGCCGAGGTCGATGTGCAGGCCGCCGAGGTCGCGCACCGCAACGACGCCGGTCGCGCGGTCGAGCTCGCGGCGGCGGAGGATCGCGCGCACGCGGCTCAACAGCTCCGCCGAGGAGAACGGCTTCGTCACGTAATCGTCGGCACCGAGCTCGAGCCCGAGCACGCGGTCGAGCTCTGCGTCGCGCGCCGTCAGCATCAGGATCGGCACGTCGCTCTCCGACCGCAGCTTGCGGCAGACGTCGGTGCCCGAGAGCTCCGGCAGCATCACGTCGAGGATCACGATGTCGTAGCGGCGCTCGCGTGCGGCGTCGAGCGCCGATGCGCCGTCGACGCGCTCGTCGACCTCGTAGCCCTCGCGGCGCAGCGTGAACGCAACCACGTCGAGCACACCGGGGTCGTCGTCGACGAGGAGCACGCGCGCGAGCGAGGTCATGCCGCCGTCGCAGTCTCGCGCACGCGCGCACGCTCGAGCACGATGCGCATCAGCGTGCCCTTGCCGGGCGCCGAGTCGAGCTCGATGCGCCCGTCGAGGCTGCGCACCGTCTGCCGCACGATCGCGAGGCCGAGCCCGAAGCCCTCCGCGTCGCGGTCCTTGCCGCGGTAGAACCGGTCGAACACGTGCTGCTGCGTGTCGGCCGTCATGCCGACGCCCGTGTCCTCGACCTCGACGCGCAGTGACCCTGCGGCGGCGTACGCACGCAGCACCACGCGTCCCTGGCTCGTGTGCTTCACGGCGTTCTCGCCGAGGTTCCGCACCACCTGCTCGAGCAGGTCGCGGTTCAACGTCGCTGCGAGCCCGGCCGCGCACTCGACCTCGACGGTGACGCCCTCGGCGGGGCGGAGGCCCGCGGCGACCTCCTGCAGGAGCGGTGCAAGTGCGACGGGCTCGAGCCGGGGCTGCTCCTGCCCAGCGTGCGCGCGCGCGAGCGTGAGCAGCGCGCGTGCGAGCCGCGCGAGCCGGGCCGCCTCACGTTCGATGTGCGCGAGGAAGCGGTCGCGCTCGGCCGGGTCGTCCTTCGCGCCGGCCTGCAAGACCTCGACCGCGCCGATGATCGTCGTCAGCGGCGTCCGCAGCTCGTGCGCCGCGTTCGAGACGAACTCGCGCTCGGCGAGCTCGCGGCGCTCCTGCTCGGTGAGGTCGTCGAGCACGATCATCACGGTGTTGCCCTCCGGCTGCGCCGGGATGCCGACGAGCGCGAGCGCCTGATCCTCGCCCGGCGTGACGTGCGCCTGTGCGAGCGATCCTCCCGTGTCGAAGAGCCGTTCGGCGAACTGGCGCAGCGAGAAGCCCGTCCACGGGTCCGGCAGCGCATCGCCCTCGGCGAGCCTCCCGCCGAGCAGACGGCGCGCTTCCGCGTTCGCGAAGTGCACGACGAGCTCCTCGTCGACGGTGACGAC
This sequence comes from Gaiellaceae bacterium, assembly GCA_035999905.1. Taxonomy (GTDB): domain Bacteria; phylum Actinomycetota; class Thermoleophilia; order Gaiellales; family Gaiellaceae; genus Palsa-739. The sequence continues at coordinate 15,715 of DASYGK010000013.1, forward strand.
GCCCTCGTGGAGGCGCTCGAGCAGCATCCGCAGCCGGTCGCGTTCGCCCTCGATGTGGCGGAACGAACGTCGCAGCTGGCGTCGCATGCGCTCGAAGCTCTGCGCGAGCGCGCCGAACTCGTCGCGCCAGCGGTAGTGGAGCGGAGTCTCGAAATCGCCGAGCGCCATCGCCTCCGCCGCGATCGAGAGGCGGCGCAGGCGCAGCGCGATCAACTGGGCGAGCACGAGGCCGACGAGCACGGCGATCAGTCCGGCGATCACGCCTGCACGCAGTGCCTGATCGCTGACGATCGCGATCGCGGCTGCGACGTCGGGCCGCACGTTCAGCGCGACGACCGCACCCGTGTTGAGCGGCAGGCCGATGACGAACACACGGCCGTTCGACGTGCTCGCGACGTAGCGGCGGCCGGCGAGTGCCGCATGCACCGCGTCGCGCACCTGCTTCCGGGCATCGGTGACCGGCGCGTGCGGCGACGCCGAGGCGACGCGCCGTCCCTTCACGTCGTAGACCTGCAACTCGAGATCCTGCTGCCGCGCGATTCGCGGCATGAAGCGCGCCGGCGGCTCCGTTCGCACCGCGAAGCGGATCTTCGTCTCTGCCGTCAGCGCGCTCGTGAGCGTCAGCAGCTGCGCGCGGCTGCGGAACGCGTTCTGCGACTGCGTCGAGAACTGCGACACCACGATCGCCGTCGACACCGCCGCGACGAGCGCGAAGGCGGCGCTGAGCCACCAGCGGACGCCACGGAAGCGCCTGGTCATGCCCGAATCGTACGCTGTGATCGATGCCGGAAGGCGATTCGCTCCATCGCGCGGCGCGGCGGCTCCAGCCGCTCGTCGGCCAGCGCGTGGCCGTCGAGACGCCGCATCCGCGCGCCGCCGCCAAGCAGCTCGTCGAACGGCTCGACGGCCGCACCCTCGAATCGGTCGAGGCGGTCGGGAAGAACCTCCTGCTTCGCTTCGAGGGCGGGCTCGTGCTGCGGAGCCATCTCCGCATGACGGGTCGGTGGCGCGTCGAGCCGCGCGGCGCGACCCGGGCCGGCCGCCCGTGGCTCGTGCTTCGCGGCATCGAGCACGAGGCGGTGCTCTGGAACGGGCCGGTGCTCGAGCTCGGCCGCGACCCGGGTGCCGCGACGCGGCGGCTCGGGCCGGACATCCTCGCGGGGCCGCCCGACTTCGACGGGATGCTCGCGCGCCTCCGTGCGCAGCCGCGCGAGCGTGAGGTCGGGGACGCCCTGCTCGACCAGCGGCTCGTCGCCGGCATCGGCAACCTCTGGAAGGCGGAGGCGCTGTGGGAGTCGCGCGTCTCCCCGTGGCGGCCGCTCGCGGACGTCGCCGACGACGAGCTCCGCGCCGTGCTCGAGGCCGCACACCGCCTGATGCGCGCGGGCGTCGAGGGCGCGCGGCCGCTGCGCCACGTCTACCGCCGTGCCGGCCGCCCGTGCCGGCGCTGCGGCACGGCGATCCGCTCGTACCCCCAGGGCGAGGCGGCGCGCATCGCGTACTGGTGCCCCGGCTGCCAGCGCGGCGGCCGCGACCCGGCGTAGCCACGTCCCCCGACCAGGTCGAGGGACGTGGCTCTTTGGCCTTGCCGCCGAGGCGTAAGAGGAACCGCCGCGACGGCGGCGTAGAACGGGAGTTGCGATGCGTTCACCGCACCTCTACGACACGCTGCGACGCTTCTGCCTCGGCGCGTTCGCGGCCTTCCACCGCGACCTCGACTCCGGCGCCGACCTGCCGTTCGCCTTCGAGGAGCACGGGACGTACGGCCGCCCGACGCTCTACGAGTACCGCCCGCTCGTGCGCGGCTTCATCGAGGCGCGGGTCGACCGCCTCTACCAGCGCGACGACGTGATCTCCGCCGTCTCCGACCTGCAGCGCGAGCCGGCCGCGCGCATCTTCGCGCGCGCACACGAAGGCGTCACGCACGACGAGAGCCGCGCGCTCTACCGCAGTGTGCTCGTGCCCTTGCTCGTCAAGACCGCGGAAGGATGCGGCGGCTTCGACTGGGACGACTCCGCGTTCGACCGGGCGTACGCGGAGCTCGAGGAGTCGCTCTTCGGCGACGGACACGCGTACGGCGCCGTCGCGCCGCTCGTCGGCATCTCCTGCGGCGCCGGCATCGACCTCGGCGGCGGGATCCGCGTCCGCGCCGCCGCGACCGGCGAGCTCGCCGCGATGTGGCCGGAGGCGACGGGACTGCTGCCGCGCGACTTCGGCCGCGAGCCCGACCGCCTCTGCGTGCTCGAGCTCGAGCGCAGCCTCGAGCGCGGCGCCGACGAGGTGCCGGACGCGCCCGGCGAGCTCGCCGACGCCGTCACCGCGCTCCGCCTCGCGACCGCCGCACCGGTCGCCGCCGGCCCCGTGCTCTTCGAGCGCCTCGACTGGCGCCCGTACGGGATCCGCCCGGTGCTGCCGATCGCGGCGACCGCGCCGCCCGGCGAGCCGACGCGGCTCGACCCGTTCCGCGCGTCGGTCGCCGTCCGCCTGCGCCCGCTGCTTGCGCTCGCCGACGACGACGCCGGCCTCGGCGACGCGCTCGACCGCTGGGAGCTCGCGCTCTTCCAGGACGATCCGTTCCGCGCCGAGCAGCTCCGGCAGGCGCTCGAGGCCGCGCTCGGCGACGGCGACGGGACGTGGGCCGCCGCGATGCGCGCCGCCGCGCTCCTCGGCGAGACGCCGCAGGAGCGCGCCGACCTCGCGCCCCGCTTCGCCGAGCCGTCGCTCGACCTGATCCGCCGCCTGCTCGTCGCCGTCCTCCTGCACGGCAACCGCACGAAGCTGCTGCGCGAGCTCGACCAGTCTCTCCTCGGCCTGCGCGCACGCCCCGCAGACGTCGCAGAGCTGCGCGCGAGCTGACACAGATCCACCGCTACGGTCGAGCCGTGGAGGAGGCGCGCGCCGTGCTCGCACGACTCGAGCGGATCGAGGAGCTCGACCGCGCCGGCGCGACCCCGGAAGCCCTCCTGCCGGAGCTGCATGCGCTCGTCCGCGAGGCGGAGGAATGGGCGCGCCGCGAGCGCGACCCGGCCGCGGAGGCCGCCGCAGCAGCCTGCGCAGCCGCCCTCGGCGATGCGATAGTCCCGGCGTGACGATCGCGCACTGGGACGAGGTCGAGTCTCGCCGCCCGCGCCCGCAGGGGCTCGGCGGCGCCTGGACCGACCTCGGCACGGCGTCGGGCTCGCGCGACGTCGGCCTCAACCGGATCGAGCTCGACCCGGGCGAGGTCTCGACACCCGCGCACGTGCACGGCGCCGAGGAGGAGATCTTCTTCGTCCTTTCCGGCTCGGGGCTCTCGTGGCAGGACGGCGCGACCCACGAGATCCGCGCCGGCGACTGCATCGTCCACCGGATCCGCGCCGAGGCGCACACGCTCCGTGCGGGCGAAGACGGGCTCACCGTGCTCGCGTTCGGCCAGCGCGTGCCGGTCGGCGGCGCCCATCTGCCGCTCGTCGGCATCAGCTGGCTCCGCCCGTCCTGGGCCGAGGTCGGCCAGGGCGAGAACCCGTTCGACCGCGACCAGCGCCTCGAATGGCCCGACCCGTCGCCGCGCCCCGCCTCGATCGTCAACCTCGACGACGTCGAGGGCGAGTACGGCGGCATCTCGAAACGGCTCGCTCACCCGGCGGGCGCCGAGCGCTCGGGGCTCAACTGGGATGCCCTCCCGCCGAACACCGAGGGGGCGCCGCCGCACTGCCATTCGGCGGAGGACGAGATCTTCGTCGTCCTCGACGGCGAGGGCTCGCTCGAGCTCTGGGCGGCCCCGAAACCGGGCACGGTGCCCGCGACGGAGCCGACGGAGGCCCATCCGGTCCGCCGCGGCCACGTGATCTCGCGCCCGGCAGGCACCCGGATCTCGCACTGCCTCCGCGCCGGCGACGCAGGCCTCACCTATCTCTCCTACGGCACCCGAGAGCCGAACGACATGTGTTACTACCCGCGCTCGAACAAGGTCTTCCTGCGCGGGCTCGGCCTCATCGCCCGCCTCGAGCCGCTCGACTATTTCGACGGCGAGCCGGACTGACCGAACTCCTTACACGGCCCCGCCGGACCGGGGCTACGTTGGCTGGGTCGTGCATACCACCAAAAGTGGGACTCATGCGCGAACCCAGAAGACCGATACAGCCGTTAGGTCATCTGCGGTGCGCGCACTCCTCTCCAACAGAAAAGCCCAGATCCTCTTCAATGCGGGGTTCGGGATCGTGCTGCTCGTGGTCGCGTTCTTCAGCGCCCGGCACTTCATGAAGGCCGGCTGGCCGCTTCATCACGCGAACGTGTGGCTCGTCGTCGCGTCCGCGCTCCTCTTCTTCGTCGCCTACGCCTTCAAGGCGTGGGGCTGGCAGCGTCTCTTCGCCAAGCACGAGCGGCCGTCGTCCCAGTCGCTCGCGTTCGCGGGCGGCGCGGCCTGCGTCGGCGGCATCGCGCTGCCGGGCCGGATCGACGACGCGGTGCGCATCGCCTGCGTCCGGCGCTTCCCGGGGACGCGCGCCGGGCTCGGCACCGTCGGCCTGAGCCTGCTCGTCCTCGGCATGCTCGACAACGCCGCGCTGACGCCGATGGCGTCGGTCGCCGCCGTCAGCTCGAGCTCGATGCTCGTGCGCGCCGGCTTCCTCGTGGTCGCGGTCGCGGGCGTCCTCGCCGCGCTCGTCGTCGGCTCCCTCCCGATTCTCGCGAGGCGGGAGCGCGTCCTCCGCTACCGCGGCGGCCGCTGGCTCGCCTCGCATACGCATTGCACGAAGGAGGCGTGGGCCGCGTGGATCTTCGTCTCGATCTCGTGGACGCTCCGCGGCTTCGCCGTCTTCCTGCTGCTGAACGCGCTCTCGCTGCACGGCTCGTTCCCGCTCGCGCTCGCGTTCCTCTGCGCCTCGGCTGCGTCGGCTGCGCTGCCGATCGCGCCCGCGGGCGCGGCGACGCAGGCCGGTGCCGGTGCGGCGATCCTGATGGCGAGCGGCATGCACGGTGCCGAGGCGCTCGCCTTCGCGGTTGCGGCGCAGGCGCTCGTGATCGTCACCGGCGCAGCCGTGATGCTCCTCGTCGCCGCCTGGCAGGTCGCACTCCGCGTGCGGCCGCACATGCAGCGCGCCTTCGCGGCGTAGTTACTGCGCGGCCGCGGGGCCGCTCGCGACGTAGTCGCGCCGGCGCACGAGCACGAACGCGAGCACCGCGGCTGCGAACGCGACGAACGCCGCGACGAGCAGGATCTCGTGCAGCCCGCTCACGAAGGCTGCGCGCGCGACCGCGCCGCCGCGCTGCACCGCGCCGGATGCCACGGCCTTCGCGGACCCGGCGCCGTGCAGCTCCTGTGCGATGCGGTGTTGGAAGATCGCGCCGAGCGCGGCGATCCCGGTCGCGATCCCGATCTGCCTGAACGTGTTGTTGATCCCCGACGCCATGCCCGCGCGGCGCGGCTCGACGACGCTGACGGCGGTTGACGCGAGCGGCGGGTTGACCATGCCGATCCCGACGCCGGCGATCAGGAAGCCGGGCAGCAGGACGGTCCAGCCGGAGCTCGTCGTGACGCGGCTCATCGTCAGGAGCGCGATCGCGACGAGCACGAGACCGCCGCCGAGCAGGAAGCGCATCGGCAGCCTCGCCGACAAACGGCCCGACACGGGTGCGACGAAGAACGAGATCAGCGACAGCGGCAGGAAGCGGAGACCCGCCTGGATCGGCGAGTAGCCGAGCACGTTCTGCAGGTAGAGCGTGAGATAGAGGAACTGCGCGAACATCGACGACGAGATCGCGAACGCGATGATCTGCGCCGCCGCGAACGTCGGCACGCGGAAGAGCGTCACGTCGAACATCGGCGAGCGCCGCCGCAGCTCGACGACGACGAACCCCACGAGCAGCGCGCCGGACACCGCGAGGAGCGTCACCTCGCGTCCGCTCCCCCAGTGCCAGTCGTTCCCGCGCAGCAGTGCGAGCACGAGCGTGAAGAGCCCGCCCGTCAACGTGAGGAACCCTGGTATGTCGAAGCCGCCATGGCCCTCGTCCCGCGACTCGTGCAGCTCGCGCGCCGCGCCGATCGCGCAGAGCACGCCGATCGGGAGGTTGACGAAGAAGATCCAGCGCCAGCCGGCCCACGTCGTCAGCGCGCCGCCGACGAGCGGCCCGATCGCGACGGCGGCGCCGATCGTCGCGCCCCAGATCCCGAAGGCGGTGCCGCGCTCCCGCCCGTGGAACTCCTGGGAGAGGATCGCGAGCGAGACCGCGAACATGATCGCGCCGCCGATCCCCTGGGCGCCGCGGGCGAGGTTGAGGAAGAGGGGCGAGTTGGCCGCGCCGCAGGCGGCGGAGGCGGCGGTGAAGAGGACGACGCCGGCGATGAAGACCCGCTTGCGGCCGAGGAGGTCGCCGAGCGAACCGGCGTTCAGCATCACCGTCGCGAGCATCAGCGCGTACGCGTCGACCACCCACTGGAGGTCGGTGAAGGAGGTGTGGAGCTCCCTTTGAATGTCCGGTAGGGCGACGTTGACTACCGTGATGTCCAGCAGGAGCATGAAAATGGCCACACAGACGACGATGAGCGCGCGCCACTTCCGGTCCATGGCCAGGAACCTACTGAAAGAGGAGACTGCTACGTTGGTTCGAAAGGTGAGCGACGATGGCGCTCACGCGGTTGCTACCGCGCCCGAACACGCGGGCGAGGACGGATAAGGGTCCCTCTGTGGCCAGGGTCATTGCCTTTGCGAACCAGAAGGGCGGCGTCGCCAAGACGACGACGACGCTCAATCTCGGCGTTGCCCTCGTGGAGAAGGGCAAGCGGGTGCTCGCCATCGACCTGGACCCCCAGGGCAACCTCACGATGTCCCAGGGGTGGAACCCGGACGAGATCGACCGCTCGATGTTCGACGTGCTCGTCCACCGGCTCCCGATCCAGGAGATCATCCGGACGCACGAGCTCGACGTCGGCGTCGCCTCGATCGACCTGGCGGGCGCCGAGCTCGCCCTCTCCTCGATGATCGGCCGTGAGCGCGCCCTCGAGAAGGCGCTCGCTCCGGTGAAGGAGGAGTACGACTTCATCCTCATCGACACGCCGCCGTCGCTCGGCCTGCTGACGATCAACGCGTTCGTCGCGGCCAACGGCGTGATCGTGCCGGTGCAGTGCGAGTACCTCTCGCTGCGCGGCCTCGTCCAGCTCGAGAACACGCTCTCGATGATCCGCGAGAACCTCAATCCGCAGGTCGAGATCCAGGGGATCCTGCCGACGATGTTCGACAAGCGGCTGCTGCACTCGCGCGAGGCGGTGGAGATCCTGAAGGAGAACTTCGGGGACCTCGTGCTGCAGACGAAGATCCGCAAGACTGTGCGCTATGCAGAGGCTCCGGTGAAGGGGCAGTCGGTCTTGAAGTACGACCCGAGCGGGGAGGCCGCGAGCATGTACCGCGACCTCGCCAAGGAGGTGCTCGATGGCGCGTCGGCGCGCCAGCATGCGTGAGGGCCCGCTCGCGGAGCTCTTCCGCGCGACGGAGGCTGCGCAGCGCCAGGCCGAGCAGGGCGGGGCGGAGCAGCCGCCTGCGCAGGAGCCGCTCCCCGAGGTAGCCCCGCCGGCCGAGCCCGAGGAGCGGACGGTCGAGCACATCCCGAGCTGGGAGGAGGCCGCGCGTGCGGAGACGCCCGCGCCGGCGCCGCCTGCTCCCGCGCCTCCCGCACCGGCCCCCATCCCGGAGCCGCCCGTGCCGCGGCCCGATCCGACGCCGCTTCCGGCTCCCGATCCCGAGCCTCCCGCCCCGCGCTACGAGGCGCCCCCGCCGCCGCGATATGCACCGCCGCCTCCGGCGACGCGCGCGCCCGAGCCGCCCGTCACGCGGTACGTCGAGCAGATGCCGGAGAGCCCGGCGCGCCTGAACCGCGCGCGGCCGGACAGCGGCGCGTACTACGCGGTGATCAAGGTGATCGGCGTCGGCGGCGCCGGCATCAACGCCGTCAACCGGATGATCGACGCCGGCATCAGCCAGGTGGAGTTCATCGCTGTCAACACCGACATCCAGGCGCTGCACATGAGCGACGCGTCGGTGAAGATCCACATCGGCCGCGAGCTGACGCAGGGCCTCGGCTCCGGGTCCGACCCGAACGTCGGCCGCGCGTCTGCCGAGGAGGGCTACGACCAGCTCAAGCACGCGCTGCGCGGCAGCGACATGGTGTTCGTCGCGGCCGGCGAGGGCGGCGGCACCGGCACGGGCGCTGCGCCGGTCGTCGCGAAGATCGCGCGCGACCTCGGTGCGCTCACGGTCGGCATCGTCACGACGCCGTTCAAGTTCGAAGGGACGAAGCGGCGCACGCAGGCCGAGGTGGGCGTGCAGACGCTGCGCGCGGCGTGCGACACGACGATCGTGATCCCGAACGACCGGCTGCTCGAGGTGCTCGACAAGTCGACTTCGATGCTCGACGCGTTCAAGGTCGCCGACGACGTGCTCCGGCAGGGCGTGCAGGGCATCTGCGACCTGATCACGATGCCGGGCCTGATCAACCTCGACTTCGCCGACGTGCGCACGATCATGAGCGACTCCGGCACGGCGCTGATGGGCATCGGCTTCGCGTCGACGGGCGAAAACCGCGCGAAGGAAGCCGCGGAGCGTGCGCTGCGCTCGCCGCTGATCGACGAGGAGATCACGGGCGCGACGGGGATCCTGCTGTCGATCGCCGGCGGCGACGACATGTCGCTGATCGAGGTGAACGAGGCGGCCGAGGTGATCCGCAGCGCCGCGACCGACGACACCAACATCATCTTCGGCGCGACGGTGGACGAGCGGCTGACGGGCCAGGTCTGGGTCACGGTCGTCGCGACGGGCATCGGCCGCGGCACGCGCGTCCGGAAGCCGCTCTTCACGAGCGCCCCCGCGCCGAGCACCGCCACGAGCCGCGGCAACGACGGGGACGACATGGACGTCCCGTCGTTCCTCCGGAACTAGCGCCCCGAAGATCTCGAGATCTTCCGACCTGGTCGCTTCGGCGACCAGGTCGGTTGCTCTCCCGTACGATCCCGGCGTGGACGCCTATCTCGCGATCGCGAGCAAGCGCGACGAGCGCGCGTACGCCGAGACGCCGGTGCCGGCCGACGTCGAGCGGCGCATCCTCGATGCGGGCCGCCTCTCGGGCAGCTCGCGCAACACGCAGCTGTGGGACTTCGTCGTCGTCGCGGCCGCGCAGCAGCAGCTCGCCGACGCGGTCTACGCGCCCGACAACGTGCGCACCGCCACGCTCGTCGTCGCGATCGTCGGCGAGGCCGGCGCGACGGACGTCGGACGCTGCATGCAGAACATGATGCTCGCCGCCTGGAACGACGGCGTCGTCTCGTGCCCGAACGGGATCAAGGAGCCGGACGCGGCCGCGCAGATCTGCGGCGGCCCGGTGAAGGCGATCGTCTCGTTCGGCTACCCGGCGCGCCCACGCGACGTCGACGCACGCAGCGCAGACGATTGGTCAGCGCGCGCGAAGCGCAAGACGCTCGACGAGCTCGTCCGCCGGGCCTAGCTGCAGAGCGTCTTCACGCGCGCGCTGATCGCCGCGCGCACGTCGAGATGCGTGTCCTCGTAGCTCTGGAGCTGCTGCAGCGTCTTGTGGCTGAGCCCCGAGCGGTCGACCGCGGCGGTGTAGCCGGCGGTGAGCTCCTTGTGCGTCGCGTACACGGTGCGCTGCACGAGGCAATTCGCCTTCGCCTGGGACTCGACGAACGCAGAGAGCTGCGCGCGCGTCGGCGTGAACGACGACCGCGTGAGCATGAAGACGGCGATGGCCCCTGCGACGGCGACCGCGATCGTGAGCATGACGGCGATCTGCCGGCGGCGCTGCATCACGTCACCACCAGCGCGAGGCTCCGCGTCACGCTCTGGCCGGAGCCGTACGCGATCGTCAGCGTGAGCGTGTACGAGCCGAGTGCCACCGCGCTCGCGTCGAGCCTGAGCCCGCAGTAGTCGGTTTCGCCCTTGTCGAGGTTGGGGTCGGCGTTGAAGCTCGTGCTCGTTCCGTCGCCCGGGTAGACGACGACGAGTCCCGCCGGCCCGGCGGCGGTGATGTGGACGCCCGTGACGCCGGCGGCCGACGCGGTCGCGCTGATCTTCACCCAGGTCGGAGTGGCGCGCGGGACGGAGACGCTCGGCGTCGCGAGCGCGATCGCCGCGCCGCTCGCCTGGACGACCGGAAGCTGGAGCGTGAAGTCGGTGGTGTAGTGCTTGTTCGCCCCGTTGCCTCCGCCGTTCCCAT
>DASYGK010000009.1:0-3649 GCA_035999905.1 Gaiellaceae bacterium
GCCCTGCTGACCTGGGCGTTCACCGAGGCCACCGCGCGCTGGCGCGGCGCCGGCGCCGGCGCCGAGCAGGCCACCGCGCCCGACTGACCGCTTGCCGGTCGTATGATCGGGCTCGACAGCGGGACCGGAGACGCGATCGAGGTGGGTGGTTGATGAGCGCTGAGGCACCCCGGGACGCGGCCACAGGGGACCGCCAGAGCATCCTGGTCGTGTTCGTCGGGCTGATGCTCGTGCTGCTGATGGCGGCGCTGGATCAGACGATCGTCTCCACCGCGCTGCCGACGATCGTCGGCGACCTCGGCGGACTGAGCCACATCTCCTGGGTGGTCACCGCGTACCTGCTCGCGCAGACCGCCGTCACCCCGGTGTACGGCAAGCTCGGCGACCTCTACGGGCGCAAGATCGTGCTCCAGGTCGCGCTCGTCGTGTTCCTGATCGGCTCGGCGCTGTGCGGCGCCGCCCAGGACATGACCCAGCTGATCCTGTTCCGGGCGCTGCAGGGACTCGGCGGCGGCGGCCTGATGGTGGGCACGATGGCCGCAATCGGGGATGTCGTATCGCCGCGGGAGCGCGGGCGCTACCAGGGCATCTTCGGCGCCGTGTTCGGCCTGGCCAGCGTGATCGGGCCGCTGCTCGGAGGATTCTTCACCACGGCCCTCAGCTGGCGCTGGATCTTCTACGTCAACCTGCCCGTCGGCGCGCTCGCGCTCTTCGTGATCGGCGCGGTCTTCCACTCGCGGGCCCAGCACGTGCGGCACGCGATCGACTATCTCGGAGCGGCGACGCTCGCTGTCGGCCTCGCCTGCGTCGTGTTGTTCACGAGCTTCGGCGGCACGACGCAGCCGTGGGCCTCGCTGCCGAGCATCGTCCTGATCGTGGTCGGCGTCGGACTGCTCGCGATGTTCGTCCTCGTCGAGAGTCGTGCGCAGGAGCCGATCCTGCCGCTCGAGCTCTTCCGCAACCGTACGTTCGTCGCGACGAGTGCGATCGGGTTCATCATCGGCCTCGCGCTGTTCGGCTCCGTCACGTACCTGCCGGTGTTCCTCCAGGTCGTGAAGGGTAAGAGCCCGACGAGCTCGGGACTGCAGTTGACGCCGATGATGGGTGGCCTGCTCGTGACGTCGATCGTCGCCGGCCGGCTGATCAGCAAGTTCGGGCGCTACCGCGTGTTCCCCATCGTCGGGACGGCCGTCATGACGGTCGGCATGGTGCTCCTCTCGCAGTTGAGCGTGCATTCGTCGTCGCTCACGGCGGCACTCGACATGCTCGTGCTCGGCCTCGGGCTCGGCATGGTGATGCAGGTGCTCGTGCTCGCGGTGCAGAACGCGGTCGAGTTCCGCGTGATGGGCGTCGCAACGTCCGGCTCGCTGCTCTTCCGGCAGATCGGCGGCTCGATCGGGCTCGCGATCTTCGGCGCGATCTTCGCGAACCGGTTGCACGCGAACCTCGCGCGCCGTTTGCCGCCCGGCGTCCACGCACCGAAGAACGTGAGCCCGAGCGTCGTCCGCAGCCTGCCGCCGACGCTGCACCGGGCGTACATCGATGCAATCGCGGCGTCGCTCCATCCCGTGTTCGTCGTGGCGTCCGGAATCGCGGTCGTCGCCTTCCTCCTCACCTGGCTGCTGCGCGAGGTGCCGCTGCGCGCGACCGCGCGGCCGATGGCGGGGGAGGAGCTCGCCGGCGCGGCGTCTGCGGAGACGAGCCAGGCGTGAACGAGCTCGAGCTGCTCGACTGGAAGCGGCACGTCTTCGAGCTCTACGCGGGCGTGCGTGCGGCGCCGGATCCTGCGCAGGCCTGGGGGCACTGGTGCGCGGCACGCGACGAGCTCTTCCGCACGCACCCGCAGTCTCCGATCCCCGCGGCCGAGCGCAGCGCGTTCGGCGGCCTCGTCTACTTCCCGTACGACCCGGCCCTGCGCGTCGTCGCGGCGATCGAGCCGGCAGCAGAGGAGACGCGCGACATCGCCGGCAGCGCCGGCTCCGTCACGCGCTTCCGTCGCTTCGGGCAGACGCAGCTCGAGCTCGCCGGCGCGCGGCACGAGCTCGAGCTCTACTGGCTCGAGGCGTACGGCGGCGGCGTCTTCCTGCCCTTCGGCGACGCGACGGGCGGGACCGAGACGTACGGCGGAGGCCGCTATCTCCTCGACACGGTCAAGGGCTCCGACCTCGGCGGCGACCACGGCTCGCTCGTGCTCGACTTCAACTTCGCGTACAACCCGTCGTGCTCGTACGACCCCCGCTGGGCGTGCCCGCTCACCCCGCCTGCGAACCGGCTGCCGGTCGAGATCCGGGCCGGCGAGCGGCATCGCGGCTCTGCCGTCTGACGGCTGCTGCTACCCTGGTGGCACGGACGGCAATGGGCCGCCCCGTGAGATCAGCTTCTCGTTCCTCCTTACGAGCGATTCGAGTGGGTGATTCTCGAATCCGAATCAAGGAGTCGAACGTCATATGCAGTCAACTTTCCGCGCGCTCGGTGTGAGCGAGGCGGTCGAGCAGGCGCTCGCCGCCGGTGGCATCACCGAGCCGTTCCGTATCCAGACCCTCGTCCTGCCGGACGCGATCGAGGGCCGCGACATCCTCGCAAAGGCCCCGACGGGGTCGGGCAAGACCATCGGCTTCGGCGTGCCGCTCGTCGAGCGCACCCAGGTCGCCGACAAGACACCGACCTCGCTCGTGCTCGTCCCGACCCGTGAGCTCGCGCTCCAGGTCGCCGACGAGATCGGCAAGTTCGCCGGCGCGAGAGGCGTCCGCGTCGGGCTCGCGTACGGCGGCGCGCCCGTCGGCGCGCAGGCCAAGAAGCTCAAGGGCGCGCACATCGTCGTCGCGACGCCGGGCCGCCTGCACGACCTCGTGGAGCGCCGGCTCGTCTCGCTCGACAACGTCTCGATCCTCGTCCTCGACGAGGCCGACCGGATGCTCGACATGGGCTTCAAGCCGCAGGTCGAGCGGATCCTCCGGAAGATGCCGAAGAAGCGCCAGACGATGCTCTTCTCCGCGACGCTCGACGGCGAGGTCGGCGAGCTCGCACGCGAGTACACGCAGGACGCCTCGCGGTTCGAGGCCATGCGCAACGCGGACGACGAGGACGGGGTCATCGAGCACGGCTTCGTCGCGGTCACGCCGGACGGCAAGGTCGACACGCTCGTCGGCCTGCTCGAGGCCGAGCCCGGGCTCACGCTCGTCTTCGTCCGGACGAAGCGCGGCGCCGACCGTCTCGCCCAGAAGCTCAGCCGGCGGAACATCAACGCCGCGGCGCTGCACGGCGACATGGCGCAGTCCGCCCGCGAGCGCACGCTCGAGAAGTTCCGCAGCGGCAAGGTGACGACGCTCGTCGCCACCGACGTCGCCGCCCGCGGCCTCGACCTGGAGGCGATCGGCCACGTGATCAACTTCGATCCGCCGGAGGACGACAAGGGCTACACGCACCGCGTCGGCCGCACCGGCCGCGCCGGCCGCGCCGGCAAGGGCAGCACGCTCGTGCTCCCCGACCAGCAGGCCGACGTCAGCCGCGTCGCGATGCTCGCGGGGCACCAGGAGCAGTTCGAGAGCACCGGCATGCAAACGGCCCGCGCGAAGCTCGTCTACACGAGCCGCCGCGGCCGTCGCTCTCGCTGGTAACAGCACCAGCACCGCCGAACAGACATCAGCAC
>DASYGK010000090.1:0-7488 GCA_035999905.1 Gaiellaceae bacterium
TCCTCGCGCACCGCGCGCCACTCCTGCGCGAGCTTGTACGGCGCCTCGAGCTCCTTCATGCGGCGGCCGACCTCCGCCGCTTCGCGGTGGTCGTTGTAGACCGACGAGTCGGACATGCGCGCCTGCGCCTCCTCGTACGCGCGCTGGAGCTCGTCGATCCGTGTGCCGAAGTCAGTCGCCATCGCGCGCCCAGGGTACCCGGCGCCCTCTCGCGGTTACCCGGCGAGTGAGGCGTCGAGCGTGATCTCGGGCACGCTCGCGAGCGCCTTCGACACGGGGCAGTTCGCCTTTGCGCCCTCTGCGGCCTCCGCGAACGCGGCCGCGTCGATCCCGGGGATGCGGGCCTCGACCATGAGCGCGATCTTCGTGATCCCCTCGCCCGGCTGGAAGGTCACCGTCGCCGACGTCTTCAGCTCGTCCGGCGGTGTGCCCGCCTTCGCGAGGCCGGCCGAGAGCGCCATCGAGAAGCACGCTGCGTGCGCGGCCGCGATCAGCTCCTCCGGGCTCGTCTTGCCGCCGGTCTCGTCCTCGGAGCGCGCCGCCCAGCTCACGGGCAGGTCGCCGAACGCGCCGCTCGTCGTCGAGCGGATCGTGCCGCTCCCGTCCATCAGTCCGCCGTTCCAGGTCACGTCCGCGCGCCGATCGGTGGCCATCTCAGTCTCCTTTGTCGAAAGGTCGTGTCCCGGTGAGCGTACGGAAAGAGCAACCGACCAGGTCGCCATAGCGACCTGGTCGGAAGCCTTCGGTTACGCCATCACTTCGATCGGTGCTGCGTCGGGCGAGCGCCGCTCCTCGAGGTCGAGCACCTCGCGCAGCGCGCGGATCGAGACCTCGAGCTGGTCGAGCGACGGCTCGCGCGTCGTCAGGCGCTGGAGCCACAGGCCCGGCGCGAGCAGCGTCATCAGCGCCCGGTTCCCCTGGTGCTTGCCGGCGTAGCGGATGAGCTCGTAGGCGAGGCCGGCGATCACCGGGAGGAGCAGGATGCGCTCCGCGATCAGCCAGTACCAGTGCGGCCGGCCGAAGAACGCGAATACGAACACGCCGAGCACCATCACCCAGAGCAGGAACGCCGTGCCGCAGCGAGGGTGGATCAGCGAGTAGCGCTGCACCGTCTCCGGCGTCAGCTCCTCGCCCGCCTCGTACGCGTTGATCGCCTTGTGCTCCGCGGCGTGGTACTGGAAGACGCGGCGAAGGTCGGGCAGCAGCGAGATCACGGCGAGATACGCGACGAACAGCGTGACGCGGATGACACCTTCCACGATCACGAACCAGCCGCCGCTCTTGATCGGCAGCAGCTCGGTGATGAGCCCCGGCGTGACCTTGAAGAGCGCGATCGCGAAGCCGATCGCGATCACGAACGCGAAGATCAACGCGCCGCGCGAGAGCTCCGTGTCGGGCTCCGCCGCCTCGCCCTCGGCACCTTCTTCGCGCTCCTCCTGCGCCGCATAGTTCGCGGAGATCGCAAGCGCGCGGAAGCCGATGGCGAGCGACTCGCCGAGCGCCATCACGCCGCGCACGATCGGGAGGCGCAGCAGCCGGTGCCGCGACATCGCCGAGTCGATCGACTTCGAGACATGGGCGATCGTTCCGCCCGGCGTCCTGACGGCGACAGCCCAGTTCCCGGGGCCGCGCATCATCACGCCCTCGAGGACCGCCTGGCCGCCGACATTGGACATGAGGCGCCTAGTTGCCGCGCTTTGCGCGCTCGGCGCGCTCGAGCCGCTTCTGGAAGCGCTCCACCCGGCCGCCCGTGTCCATGAGCTTCTGCTTGCCCGTGTAGAACGGGTGGCAGTTCGAGCAGATCTCGACATGGAGCTCGGACTGCGTGGACCGCGTCTGGAACGTGTTCCCGCAGGAGCACGTCACCGTCGCGAGCACGTATTCGGGATGGATGTCGGTCTTCATCGCTAAGCCAGGATAGCAGCGGCCTGCTGGGCTGCCACGTTGCCGCCGGAGACCACGCACACGACGTTCTGGCCCGGCTCGATGCCCGCCTTCCCGGCGAGAACCGCGGCTGCGGAGGCCGCCGCGCCGAGCTCGCACGCGAGCTTCGTGCGCGCGTAGAGCCACCGGAAGCCCTCGTACAGCTCGTCCTCGGTGACGAGCACCGACTCGACGCCGAGCGCGGTGCAGATCTCGACGCAGCGCTCGCCGGCGAACGGCGCACTCAACGCGTCTGCGGCGCTCCGCGGCGTCACGGGCACCGAGTGCCCGGCCGCGAGCCCGTCGTGGAGCGCGGTCGAGAGCTCCGGCTCGACGCCGAGCACGCGCACGTCGGGCCGCCGCGCCTTCAGCGCCGTGGCGATCCCGCTGACGAGGCCGCCGCCGCCGACCGGGACGACGACGACGTCGGGAACGAGGCCGTCCTCGAGGATCTCGAGCGCGACGGTGCCCTGGCCCGCGATCACCGCCTCGTCGTTGAACGGATGGATGAGGGTGCGGCCCGTCTCGGCCTGCACCTCGTGCAGTCGCTCGAAGGCCGTCGTCGGGCCGTCGGCCTCCTGGTCGACCGCCGCGCCGTAGCCGCGCGTCGCCTCCACCTTCAGGGCGTCGGCGCCCTTCCACATCACGATCAGGGCGTCGATGCCCTCCTCGCGCGCGGCCCAGGCGACGGCCTGCGCATGGTTGCCCGCGGAGATCGAGATGACGCCGGCGCGCTTCTCCTCCCCGGTCAGCTGCGACAGGCGGTTGAGCGCGCCGCGCACCTTGAACGAGCCGGTGCGCTGGAACAGCTCCGCCTTGAAGCGCGCGTCGCCGCCGAGCTGCTCGGAGAGCGTCGCGGAACGAAGCAGCGGCGTGCGGTGGACGCGCCCCGCGATCGTGCGCGCCGCACGCTCGACGTCGTCGAGGGTGACCACGCGGGAGAGACTACGCAGCCGGCGCCGGCTCGCGCGCCGGCGTCGCGAATCTGACCGTGAACGCGGTGAGGCGCCCCGGCTCGCTGGTCACCTCGACCGTGCCGCCCATCGCGCCGATCAACTCCTTCACGATCGCGAGCCCGAGGCCCGTGCCGACCGGGCGCTCGCGCCCGTAGCGCTCGTGCAGGTAGAAGCGCTCGAACGCGTGCTCGCGGTCCTCCGGCTGGAGGCCCGGGCCGGTGTCCTCGACGCGCAGCATGCCCGGTGCCGTGACGACGCGCACCTCGCCGCCACGCGGCGTAAGGCGGAGCGCGTTCTCGACGAGGTTCGACACGATCTGGAGGACGCGGTCGGCGTCGGCGACGGCAGGCGACGGCCCCTCGGCGGCCGCGACGAGCGTGAGGCCGAACGCGTCGGCTTGCGACTCGTACCTGCGCACCGCGTCCTCGGCGACCTCGGCGAGGTCGATCGTGCTGGGGTGGACACTGAAGTCGGTGCGGTTCATCCGCGCGAGATCGAGCAGGTCGCGCACGAGCCGCTCGAGCCGCGCGGCCTCGACCATCACGGTCGCCGCCACCTCCTGCGGATCGATCGCGCCGTCCTCGAGCGCCTCCGCGTACCCCCGGATCGCGGTGAGCGGCGTCTTCAGCTCGTGGCTCACGGAGAGCAGGAAGTTCTTCTCCGCTTCGCGCGCACGCGAGAGCTGCTCGGCGAGGTCGTTGAACGCCGTCGCGAGCATCGCGAGCTCGGAGGCGCCCTCGACGGGCACGGGCTCCGGCCGCGTGCCGCGGGCGAGGCTCCGGCTCGCGGCCGCGACGCGGCGCACCGGACGCGCGATCCGCCGCGACAGGAGCCACGCCGCGATCGCGGCGAGAATCGCTCCGGCGAGCGCGGCGAGCAGCAGCCCGTAGACGAACGGCGTCCAGTCCGCGGTGGCGACGCTCTTCGGTCGCAGCAGCACGAAATACTTTCGCTGCAGCTTCGGAACCGCGGCGTAGTAGTACGCGCGTCCCTGGAACGTCACCGAGCCGCTTGCGTACAGCCCGTGAGCCACACGCGCGCGCGCAGCGTCCGGGAGGAATGCGGTCGTCAGCTCGAACCGCTCGTGCTGCGCCTTCAGTGTCGGCCGCACCGGCTCGAGATTCGTGTACGGCGAGACCGCGTGACGCTCACGCGCGTAGATGAGCGCGGCCTGGTGCTCGACGTCGTGAAGATTGGCGCGCTCGACGGCGCGGCGCGTGAGCACGAGCCCCACGGCGATCGTCAACGCGACGCACAGCAGGACAATCAGCGCGATCGCGCGGAAGAGCCGGCTGCGGAGGCTCGTCACGCCGGGACGAGCTTGTACCCGGCTCCGCGCACGGTGCGGATCGTCTCGGGCTGCGCGAGCTTGCGCCGCAGCTGCGCGACGTGCACGTCGACGGTTCGCGTTCCGCCGGGATAGGTCATCCCCCACACCAGGTCGAGCAGCTTCTCGCGCGAGAGCACGATCCCCGGATGCTCGAGGAAGCACGCGAGCAGGTCGAACTCCTTGCCGGTGAGCTCGATCAGGTCGCCGCCCACGGTCACGTCGCGCGAGTCGCGGCGCAGGACGATGTCGTGCGAGGTGAGCACCTCGTCGTCGTTGCGGTACTCCGCGCGCCGCAGGATCGCCTTGATGCGCGCTGCGAGCTCGCGCGGCGAGAACGGCTTCGAGACGTAGTCGTCGGCGCCGAGCTCGAGGCCGGCGACGCGATCGGGCTCCTCGTCGCGGGCCGTCAGCATCACGATCGGGACCTTCGAGTGCGCGCGCATGCGGCGGCACACCTCGAAGCCGTCGATGCCGGGCAGCCCGATGTCGAGGATCACGAGTCGCACCGCGTGACGGCGCAACTCGCCGACGGCTTCCTCACCCGACCGCAGCCAGACGACCCGCCAGCCGTCCTGCTGCTCGAGGTACGCCTTGACGAGACGGCCGATCGATTCGTCGTCCTCGACGAGAAGAAGGACGCCCCCGGTCGCCGTCGCGCTCATGGCGAGCTAGGGACCGAAGCCTTCGACCTGAACCGTGTCGGCGGGCTGGTTCGCGATCCTGAACACGATGACGCGCATGCCGCGGCGAAGCGCCGTCGCCGGCAGCGCCCGGCCGCCGGGGCCGCTGAACGTCGCGGTGGACGAGATCTGGAGCGGAACCATGTCGCCGTTCTTCTCCCTGATCGTGATCGATCCTGTGCTCAACGTGCGGATTACACCACGGTCGATGAAGTAGTCCTGCGCGCCTGTCGGGGTCTGGACGAGCACCTCCGCGCGGATCATCTGATTCCCGAAGAACTGGTTGATAATCGCACGGGACAGGGCGAAGCCGCCCGACGCCATCCAGAAGAACGAGTTCAGGGCGACGAGGGCAACGGCGAGATACATGAAGCGCTTGCGGTTCACAGTCACATTGTCGCCGCTTCCGGCAAAAACACGCGTAAGCCGTCTGTAAAACGCGGCAGAGCCGTCTCGAGAGACGGCTCTGCGCGCGGGGGAGGCCGAAAACCGCATTACTTGGCGGTTGCCGGCTCGCGGTCACCGATGTGGGCCGCGGCGGTCGACTCGACCTGGGCGAGGCTCGAGCCCTTGTCGGCGCGAATCCGGACGACGATCTTGTCGCCGGCGACGAGCTTCGACGCGTCGATGACGGTCGGGACCTTGCCCTGCCAGAGCAGGAAGATCGTCGAGCTACCGAACGTGAAGCTCTGGTCGGCGGACTGGCCGATCAGAAGCCGCATCGCCCGGGCGTCGCCGCCGGTCACGTGCACCGTGACGCTCGAGGAGCCGACCGAGGAGAGCGTGCCGCGGAAGAGGTACAGCGGCTGGTCGGGCGGGTTGAGCGTCGTGCCGTGGTCGCCGACGAGGCCGGCCGGGGTCTGCTCGAGCGCGGAGAGCGCCGCGTCGCGCGGGGCGCGAACGTGCACCCACACGTAGTCGCCGGCCGCGAGGTCGCCTGCCTGCACGACGGTCGGGATGCCGGCCGACCACTTCAGGAACTCCGTGTTCGAGCCGTACGCGAACGTCTGCGTGACGGGCTGGCCGAGCATCGCGCGGAGC
Source organism: Gaiellaceae bacterium (assembly GCA_035999905.1). Lineage (GTDB taxonomy): Bacteria > Actinomycetota > Thermoleophilia > Gaiellales > Gaiellaceae > Palsa-739. The sequence goes on from DASYGK010000090.1 coordinate 5,931, forward strand.
GCGATCCTGTTGCCGCCCTCGACGGTGATCGAGACGCCGCCGTTGGCGGGCGCCGCGGTCAGCTGGCCGAGGAACGCATAGCCGGCGAGCTTCGGGCCGTTGCCGTTGCCGTTGCCGGCGAAGGCCGCACCGGCCGCAACGAGCGCCGCGACTGCCGTGATGAGGAAGATCTTGGTGCGCATCGGGTGAACCTCCGTGGAGAACGACTGATGCACAGAAGATCCCCCTGTGCGGTCAGGCCACGGTACGGCGCGCGTAAAACGGAGGTAATTAGGTGAGCTGGTACTCGGGGCCGGATCCGCCCTCGGGCGGTGTCAGGCGTCCGCCCTTGGCGGTGATCGCTCCGCACTGCACGCAGTTCGACGGTGCGAGCTGCACGGTCACCGTGCCGTCGCCGCCTTCGGTGCCGATCTCGTAGACCTGCGCGGGACAGAGGTGCACCCACATCTCCGCCACGTCCTTCGGCACGCGCTGCTCGATGCGAATGTGGTTCGGCTGGTCGTCGCGCGTCTTGTTCCCGGACAGGAACACGGACGACAGCTTGTCGAACGTGAGCTTCCCGTCCGGCGTCGGATAGCGCGCCGCGCGGTCGCTGCGGAGCAGCGGCTGCTCGGCATCCGGCTCGGCCTCCATCTTCCCGACGGCGATCTTCCCCTTCGACACGGTCATCGCACTCGCGAGCGCGCCGCCGACGAAGAAGCCGCGGCCGAACACCTGGCGCATGTCGCGGACCTCTTCGAGGTCGCGCCCGATGAAGCCGTTGCGCACCGCGTCGTCGTACGACGAGAGCGAGCTCGCCGGCGTCGCGCCGCGCTGCAGCGAGGCGAACGCCGACTCCGCCGCGAGGCGGCCAGACTCGACGGCGTAGTGGATGCCCTTGAGCCGCGGGATGTTCACGAGGCCGATGCCGTCGCCGCACATCAGCAGGCCGGGCGCGTGCAGCTTTGCGGGCAGCGAGTTGAAGCCGCCGCTCGGGATCGTCTTCGCGCCCCACGCGACGCGCTCGCCGCCCTCGAGCAGCGCGCGGATCTTCGGGTGCGTCTTCAACTCCTGCAGCAGGTCGTGCGCGGAGAGCTCGACGTCGCGGTAGTCGAGACCGACGACCATTCCGATCGTGAGCATGTCGTCGCCCATCGGGTAGATGAACGAGCCGCCGAACTCGCGGTAGCGCGCGGCCTTGCGCAGCGGCCAGCCCATCGTGTGGATCACGTTGCGCAACGGCTTGGCGACCTTCCAGACCTCTTTCACGCCGAGCTCCCACACCTGCGGCTCGGCTCCCTGCAGGCCGAAGCGGTCGATCGCGACGCCCGTGAGGTGACCCTGCGTTCCCTCGGCGAGCACGGTGACCTTCGCGACGAGGTCGGCGCCCGGCTCGAAGTTGCCGAGCGGCTCGCCGTTCCGTCCCGCGCCCTTGTCACCGGTGCGCACGCCGACGACGCGCCCGTGCGAGACGAGCAGCTTCTCGGCGGACGTCTCCGGCAGGATCATCGCCCCGCCTTCCTCCGCCCGCTCGCCGAGCCAGCGCCCGAGCCGGGCGAGCGAGAAGACGACGTTGCCG
>DASYGK010000091.1:0-26239 GCA_035999905.1 Gaiellaceae bacterium
GGCGGAGGCCGGTATGGAGGTACGCGGCGCTCGGGCGCGAAGATCGCGCGGATGCCTCGTAAGGGTCGCCGTCCTGCGCGCTCGGTCGTGCTTCGCCGCTGGGCTGCGGTCGGGGCGCTGCTGCTCTTCGCGCTGCTCTACTACCGCCCGCTCTCGGCCTACGTCGCAGCGAGCTCGCAGCTCTCCCAGCGCAGCCAGGTCGTGCACCGGCTCGAGCTCGACAAGAAGATCCTCGAGCAGCGGCTCGGCTCGTCCACCTCGGTCGCGACGCTCGCCCGCGAGGCGCGGGCGCAGTTCGGCTACGTGCGGCCCGGGGAGCACCTCTTCATCGTCAAGGGCATCCAGCAGTGGCGGAAGCGCGAGCGGGCCAGCATGATGGGCCGCCGTGGGCACTGACGCCGACCGAGCGGTCGTCGCCTCCCAGATCGGCCGTGAGCCCCGGGCGTTCCGCAGCGTCGCCGTCCGCTGCCCGTTCGGGCGCCCGGCCGTGACGGAGCAGAGCCCGTACGACTCAGCGGGCGATCCGTTCCCGACGACGTACTACGTGACGTGCCGGCAGCTCGTCGCCGCGATCTCCCGGCTCGAGGCCGCCGGCGGCGTCGAGCGCTGGACGGCCGCCGCGGCCGCGGATCCCGTGCTCGGCGACAGCCTCGCCGGCGCGCACGAGGACTCCCGCCGGATCCGCCGCGAGCTCGCCGCGGGCGAGACCGGCCGCGACGACGGCGCCTCGCTCGACCTCGGCGTCGGCGGCTCCGGACGCACAGGCTCGCTCAAGTGCCTCCACGCGCATGCAGGCTTCGCGCTCGTGCATCCCGGCTACGAGCTCGGCGCGCGCATCGTCGCCGAGCTCGAACCGCTCTGGCCCTCCGAGCGATGCTGCAGCGAGGAGCAGTGCGGCTAGCATCGGCCCTCGGGGTGAACGAGGGTCTGAGCCTGATTCGCGAGGAGTGGGACGACGGGAACCGTCGCCTCGAGGCGGAGCGCGCGGACACGCAGCGCTATCACCGGCTCGTGGCGCAGGTCGAGCTCGTCGTCGACGAGCTCCGCAAGCAGGTCGGCCAGACCTACACGCTCGCCCAGCTCGCCGACGCCTACCCCGACGCAGAGCGCTGGGCCCGGGCCGCCGTCGCGGAGCGCGCGCCCGCCCCCGGCTGGCCCCGCGACCTCGCCGTCGTCCTCGCGGCCGCCTTCCATGCCTACCAGCGTGGCGCCGTCGACTTCGGCCGATGAGGGGCCGGGCCGTTCGCATCGCCGCCGGCCTCGCGGCGGCCGCGATCCTCTTCGGCGCCGGTGTCGCCCTGGGCGAGGCGCTCCACGACAACCCCAAGCCCGGGTTGCTCGTCACGTCCGTGAGAACATTGCATCCCTGACCCGTTTCGGGTGTAAAAACCGGAAGCTTTGGTCAGGATCGTCGAGGGGGCAGGATGGCATACAGAGACGACAGCGAGTGGTTGACCCTCGGGCAGGCGGCCCGGTTCCTCGGCGTGGCCCAGAGCACGATCCGCAAGTGGTCGGACGGGGGGCGCGTGCCCGCCTTCTACACGCCCGGCGGCCATCGCCGTTACCGCCGCACCGACCTCGAGGCCTTCCTCGAGCGCTCCGGCCCGGGCGGCCGGCCGAAGGGCGGCCCGGTCGTCCTGCTCGTCGACGACGACGAGAAGGTGCGCGAGCTCGTCCGCGTGAACCTCGAGTTCGAGGGCTACGTCGTCCAGGAGGCGGGCGGCGCCGACGAGGGCCTGACCGCGATCGAGGAGGCGAAGCCCGACCTGATCCTCCTCGACGTGATGATGCCGCACGTCGACGGCTGGGAGATGCTCCGCCGCATCCAGGAGCGCTACGGCGCCGGCACGATCCCCGTCGTGATGTTCAGCGGCAAGGTCGACGAGGAGGCGCAGGCGAAGGCGGCCTCGAGCGGCGCGCAGGCGTTCGTCGGCAAGCCGTTCGACCTCCAGCACCTGATCGACCAGACGAAGCAGATCGTTCCCGTCTGACCGGCTTCGACCGTCACTGGGAGCACTGGGTCGTCCACCACCGGTGGCACCCGCTGAACGACGTCTTCGTCTGGCTGTCGCGCATCGGCACGTGGGGCGCGGTCTGGCTCGTGCTCGCGCTCGTCCTCGCGTTCTCGTGGCGTCGCATATCGGTGCTCGTCGCGGTCGCGCTCGCCGACGCCGCGGCCGAGGGGTCCGCCGACGCGTTGAAGGCCGTTGTCGGGGAACGCAGGCCGCAGCTGCACGCGCTCGTCCCGGTGCCGCACTCCGCGTCGTTTCCGTCCGGCCACACGACGACGAGCTTCGCGTGCGCAACGGTGCTGAGCGTGTTCGCGCCGCGCGCCGCACCGGGCTTCTTCCTGCTCGCGCTGGCGATCGCGTTCTCGCGCGTCTACATCGGCGTGCACTGGCCGCTCGACGTCGTCGGCGGCGTCGTGCTCGGCGTCGCGGTCGGCTGGGCGGTTACAGCTCTTCGGCGGCGCGGAGCAGGCCCGCGACGATCAGCGCGACGGCGGCGACGAGGCTGATGAAGAGCCCGATCCCGCGATTCGCCGTGTCGAAGAACGTGTCGGGGATCGAGAGCAGGCGGATCAGCGTGAAGATCGTCGCGAGCGAGCCGAACGCGATCAGCACGAGGCTCTCCGGCACGGTCGCAGGCAGCTCGATCCCCGCTTCGCGCAGCGCCTCGAGGATCAGCGTCGCGAGCCCGAGGAAGAACACGAGCTTCCCGAGCGCCCCCGTGTGCCAGCCCGTCACCGACAGCGTCAGGCCGTCGGTCTGGTTCCCCGCGTACCAGTCGGTGAACGCGGACACCGCCAGCACGAGCCCGGCGACCCACGCCAGCCGCTCGCCCCAGTAGCCCGGAACGACGGCGCGCGGCGCGCGGCGCGGCGGCAGGGGCTCGCCGGGCGCGGAGGACGGCGGCATCTGCTCCGGCGTTTGCACAAGGCGCAGTATGGGGAAAAACGCCGTCGGACGCTCGCGGAGCGGAGGAGAGTGGATGCCTGAGGGGTCAGGATCGGTGGTCGACGTGCCCGAGGCGGGCAGCTCGCTCGGCGCCGCCGGGACGGGTGAGCCCGCGATCGGCGAATTCCGCTGCAGCGGGTGCGGCTACGGCGTGATGGTGCAGCGGCAGCTCCCGCGCTGCCCGATGTGCAGCGGGACGATCTGGCAGCCGGTGTCCTGGAGGCTGCTCGCGCGGCCGCCGATGCACTAGGAGGGTTTGGCGGAACGAGCACCGTTCCGCCAAACCCTCCTAGAGCCCGAAGAGGCGCTGGATCTCGTGCCAGCTGCCGATCACGAACGCGACAGCGAGCGCGACCAGCACGAGCATCACGATGTAGAAGCGGTAGCGCGCGAGGCGGCTCTCCTGCCGCTGGATCACCCGCGCGTGACGCTGCGCGCGGTGATAGCGGTAGCGGAGCTCGATCGCGGACGGATCGAGAGGAGCGTCATCCTCGAGGTCTGGGGACGCCTGCTCGCTGGGCACGGGCCGGGCCACCCTCGAATTGTACGGCGTGGAGCGGAGCCGCGATACTTCCCCCCGGTCGTCACCATGGTCGCCCAGACGGATCAGGACGTGCTTGCAGGCGCTTCGGGCGTCCCCGCCGACGCGCTCGCGGCGCTCGCGGGGGCGGTGGCGGCGGCCGCCCAGCGGCCTGCGCTCGCAGGCGCGCTCGACGAGCTCGCCGACGCGGCGCGGACGGTCTGCGGCGCCGATCTGGCGCTGCTCCGGACGCGGACGGCCGGGTCGGGGCGCTTCCAGACGGCCGCGGTCGCCGGCCCTGCCGCGCTCGCCGCCGAGCTCGAGGGAACGAGCCTCGCCGCCGCGGAGGCGCCGGAGCGGACGCTCGACGCTGCGGCAGACGCCCCCGAGGCCGTGCGACATGCGGCGGCCAGAGCGGCCGCAGGCTCGCTCCTCGTCGTCCCCGTCCGGACGGATGGGACGACCGGAACGCTCGAGCTCTATCGCTCCGGCGCGCCGTTCACGGCGGCTGAGCGGCTCGGGGCGGAGCTCGCGGCGGCCTGCGCCGGGCTCGTCCTCCGCGCCTTCGGCGGCGGCGCGCGCAGCGCCGCGGAGGCGCTCGCACGGCCGGCGCTCGAGCTGGCCGGCGAGGCGCTCGCGGCGGCGCTCGACGAGAGCCGGACCGCGAGTGAGCTCGTGCGGGTCGCGGCGACGATCGTCGGCGCGCAGGTGGGACTCCTCTGGGAGCCGGACGACGACGGGGGGATCAGGCTCCTGTCCCAGCACGGCCTCGACGCCGACACCGCGGTCGCCGGGGCGCGCGCGCTCGCCGAGTCTGCGCTGTCCGAGACCGGCCCGGTTCGCCCGGTCGCGGGCGACGGCCTGCCGGAGAGCTGCCGCATCTCCGCGACGCTTCCGCTCGGGCAGCCGCCGGTCGGGCTCCTCCAGCTCCTGTTCGCGCCGGCCGACGAGCCGGACGCGGCGCAGCTCGCGCAGCTGACGACGTTCGGCGTCCGCGTCGCGCACGCCCTTCGTGCGAGCGCCCGGTCGCGCACGCTCGGCGTCGAGCTCGAGCGCACGCGTGCGCTGCTCGCGGTGGTCGGCCAGGCGACGTCGGAGCTCTCGCTCGCGCACACGCTCGAGACCGCGGTCGAGCGGCTCGCCGAGCTCTTCTCGGTCGAGCACGTCGTCGTATATCTCCGTGCGGCGGAGGGCCGCCTCGCGGCTGCTGCGGGGCATGCGCTCGTCGGCCCGCACGCGCGCGTCGCCGAACGGCTGCTCGAGCTCTCGCTCGCCGCGGGGCGTGCGCGGCCCGTCGTCGAGGTGACCGACGCGCGGCAGGACGAGCGGCTCGGCAAGGCGCGCGACGCCGCGCGCGAGTCCGGGATCGACGCGGCGCTCGCGGCACCCCTCGTCGTCCGCGACGACGTGATCGGGCTGCTCGCCGTGTACCCGGAGCACGGGCGCCGGCCGACCGAGAACGAGGCCACGCTGCTCGCGGCGCTCGCGGTGCAGCTGGCTGTGGCGGTGCAGAACGCGCTGCTGCACGAGCAGACGTCGGAACTGAGTGCGCAGCGCGAGTCGGCGCTCGCGTCCGAGCGCGAGGCGGCGAAGCGCCTGCGCGCGCTCTACGAGATCTCGCGCTCGTTCGCGCAGAGCCTGTCGCTCGAGGCGACGCTCGAGGCGCTCGCGCAGACGGCGGTCGACGTCCTCGACGTCGACGCTGCGATCCTGCGCATGCCGGATGCGAGGCGCGAGCAGCTGCTGCCGCGTGCGATCCATGTGAAGGACGAGCAGATGCGCGACGCCGCGGCGGCGATCCTCCACCGGCCCGAGGCGTTCGGCGCGACGATGACGCAGCGGCTGTTCCGTTCGGCGCTGCCGTATCGCGTCGGGCGCGAGGACGCCGTGCTGGCGCCGTTTCTCGCGAAGGGGTGGACCGGTGCCGTCGTCCCCGTCGGGACGCCCGCGGAGGTGATCGCGTCGCTCAGCATCTTCTCGTTCCGTCCCGGCAACCCGATCACCGCGGAGACGATCGACGCCGCGGTCGCGATCGCGGGCCAGGCGGCGCTCGCAATCGACAACGCGCGCCTGTACCAGCAGCAGAAGGAGTTCGCGGACACGATGCAGCGCTCACTGCTCCCGCGCGAACGGCCCGACAGCGCGGGGCTCGACGTCGCAGAGGTCTACGAGTCGTCGGCCCGCGTCGACGTCGGCGGCGACGTCTACGACTTCCTCACGCTCGACGACGGGAGGCTCGCGGTCGTGCTGGGCGACGTCACCGGGCACGGTGTCGAGGCGACGGCCGACATGGCGATGGCGAAGTTCGTGTTCCGCTCGCTCGCGCGCGAGCATCCCGAGCCGGGTGACTTCCTGGCGGCGACGAACGACGTCGTGGTCGACGAGATCGCGCCGGGCAAGTTCATCACGATGGCCTATCTCGCCGTCGACGGCGTGCGCGGCGAGGTCGCGTGCGCGAGCGCGGGCCACCCGGCACCGAGGCTCCTGCTCCCGGACGGCACGGTGCGCGGTCTCGACGCGTCAGGCCTCGTGCTCGGAATCGACGCGGGTCAGACCTACGAAGAGGTGCGCGCCGACCTGCCCGACGGCGCGGTGATCGTCGTGTACACCGACGGCGTGATCGAGGCTCGCCGCGACGGCGAGCTGTACGGCATCGAGCGGCTCGACGCGCTCCTCGCGGAACGGCGTGGGCTGCCGCCGCGCGAGCTCGCGGCCGCGGTGACGGAGGACTGTCGCAGCTGGGCGGGCGGCGAGCTCGGCGACGATGTCGCGGTCGTGGTCATCAAGCGCACGGCGTGACGCCGCTCGAGCTGCGGCGCAGCGACGGCCGCATCGTGCGGGTGGGGCATCGCGGCGCCGCTGCGCTCGCGCCGGAGAACAGCCTGGAGGCCATCGAAGTCGCCGCGTCCTTCGGTCTCGATGCGGTCGAGCTCGACGTGTTCCGGCGAGGTGACGGCGCCCTCGTGCTCGCGCACGGCCCGGAGCTCCCGGCCGCCGCGCCGCCGCTCGACGATGCTCTTGCGCTCGCAGCGCGCCTCGGCCTCGCGGTGCAGCTCGATGTGAAGGTCCGCGGCCTCGAGCCCGGGATCGTGGACGCGGTGCGGCGCAGCGGCCTGAGCGAGCGGAGCTTCGTCAGCTCGTTCTCACTGCCGGTGCTGCACGCGTTCGCGGCACTCGCGCCGGAGCTGCCGCGTTCGCTGACCTACCCCGAGGATCGGCTTCGGATGGCGGAGCGCCGTCTGCTCCGTCCCGCCGTTCGCGGCGGCCTCCTGACCCTCCGCGCCCTCCTGCCGTTCCGTCTGCCGCAAATGCTCCGTGCCGCGGGAGCCGCCGCCGCGACGCTCAACTGGGCCGTCGCCACGCGGTCGGTCGTTGCGGCGTGCCATGCCGCCGGCGCCGTCGTCTACGTGTGGACCGTGAACGACGCCGAGCTCGCAAAAACCCTGGTCGAAAGGAATATCGACGGTATCATCGGGGATGATCCGCGCATCATCGCCCCGCTCGAATAGTCCTTGAGGAACCGCGCCGTCCTTCCGCTGTCGCTCCTGCTCGCCGTCTTCGCGGCAGGTCTTCTCGCTGCGTCCGTGCTCGCCGACACGCCGCCGCCGACGACGACCGACACGACGACGACGGCCCCCGCGGCGGTCGTCCCGGACGGTGTCGTGCTGGGCGGGGTCGCGATCGGCGGACTGACGCAGGACGCCGCGGTCCAGGCGGTCGTCGCGGCGTTCGGGCGCCCGGTGACCCTGCGGCTCGCGCGGACGACGGTGAGCGTCGCCCCGGACCTGCTCGGCTCGAGCGTTCCCGCCGACTCGGCGGTCGCGAAGGCGCTCACGGTCGCGCCGAGCACGACCCTCGGCCTGCGGGCCGGCGCGGACAAGACGCTGATCCAGGAGTTCGTCGCGAAGCTCGCGGCGCGCTTCGACCGCAAGCCGGTCGACTCGAAGCTCCTCCTGCGCAACTTCAAGCCGTTCGTCACGGCCTCGGTGCCTGGACGCCGCATCGAGCAGGGCGCGGCCGTTCTCGCGATCTCCGACGAGGTCGCGCGCGGAACGCGGACGCCGATCGAGCTGCCTGCAAAGGTGCTGGCGCCGAAGGTGACAGAGTCGTCGATCGGCCCGGTGGTCGTGATCCGCAGGGCCTCGAACCTCCTCACGCTCTACAACGGCATGCGCACGGTGCGCCAGTTCGCCGTCGCCACGGGGCAGAAGATCTACCCGACGCCGCTCGGCCGCTTCCAGATCGTCGTCAAGTGGAAGAACCCGTGGTGGTACCCGCCGGCGTCTCCGTGGGCCAAGGGTGAGAAGCCGACGCCTCCCGGCCCGAACAATCCACTCGGCACGCGCTGGATGGGCATCGACTCGCCGGGCGTCGGCATCCACGGCACGCCGCAGGACGGCTCGATCGGCTATTCGCTCTCCCACGGTTGTGTCCGAATGCACATTCCGCAGGCGGAATGGCTCTTCGACCACGTGGACGTGGGCACGCCGGTGTATATCGTCGCTGGTTGATGCGCACGCTCAAGCTCACGGGCCAGGTCGTCGCGCTCGCGGCGGTCGCGGGCCTGCTGGGGCTCCTCATCTGGCAGCTGACCCACCAGTCGCACGCGCCGAAGGTCGGAGGGGCCGCGCCGAGCTTCTCCGCGAAGCGGATGGACGGCGGCGGCCGCGTCACGCTCGCGTCGCTTCGCGGCAAGCCGGTCGTGATCAACTTCTGGGCATCGTGGTGCGTGCCGTGCAAGAGCGAGGCCCCAGCGCTCGAGCAGGCATTCCAGCGTTACCGCAAGCAGGGCGTCGTCTTTCTCGGCATCGACTACCACGACGTATCCGGTGACGCACGCACGTTCGTCGCGCATCACGGCGTGACGTACACGACGCTGCTCGACGGATCCGGCACGATCGGTGACCGCTACGGCCTGACGGGCGTGCCGGAGACGTACTTCGTCGATCGCAAGGGGCGGATCGTCGGCGAGCACATCCTCGGCCCGATCACGGTCGCGAAATGGGCCGACGCATTCACGCGCGGCGTGCAAGCGGCGCTCGACTCGTGATCCTGCGGCTCGCGGCCGTTGCTCTCGCGGCGCTCGCGCTCGCCGGGCCCGCAGCCGCCGCGTGTGCGCATCCGCGGACGTCGCTCACGTTCCTCGAGGGGCAGATCATGTGCCCGACCTGTCATACGACGCTCGACCAGTCCGACTCCGCCGTCGCGCTGCGCATCGAGGCGCAGATCCGCAGGCGGATCGCGCAGTGCTGGACGGCGCAGCAGATCGAGGCGGAGCTCGTCGGCAACTTCGGCACCGCCGTGCTCGCCGCGCCGCCGCACAAGGGTTTCGACCTGCTCGCGTGGTGGCTGCCGCTCGGCGGCATCATCCTCGCCGCGCTCGCGCTCGCCGGCGGCGTCTGGCGCTGGAGTCGCAAGCGCGACGACGGCGCGCCGCCCGAGGACCGGGAGCTCGACGCCGACACCGAGCGCCGGCTCGACGAGATGCTCGCACGGCTCGACTGATGGGCGCGAGGCTGCCGATCGCGTTCCTCGCCGGATTCGCGTCGGTGATCACGCCGTGCGTGCTCCCGCTCGTCCCGGGCTACCTGTCCGCTTTGTCGAGTGTCGAGCCGGGCCGCCTCGGCGAGCGTGGCGTGACGCGCCGCGTGCTCGTCACGAGCATCCCGTTCATCCTCGGCTTCACCGTCGTGTTCGTCGCACTCGGCGCCGGCGCGGCCGCGATCGGCAACTCGCTGACCGCGAGCGCGCAGGCGGACGTCGCGGGATTCGTACTCGTCGTGCTCGGGCTCGCGTTCCTCGGGCTGATCCCCGTGCCCGAGCGGATCGTCGCGCCCGGGCTGCTCGGCAGTGCGCGCCGCCGCGGCTCCGGTGCGCTGCTCGGCGGGGCGTTCGCGGTCTGCGCCGCGCCATGCATCGGGACGGTGCTCGCGGCGGTGCTCGTGCTCGCGAGCGACACGGGCACGGCGCTCAAGGGGGCTGCGTTGCTCGCCGCCTACGCCCTCGGGCTCGGTGCGGCGTTCATCGTCGCCGGCATCGCGTTCTCGCGCGCGATGGGCGCCTTCCGCTGGGTGCGCGACCGCTACACCGTGATCCAGGTCGTGAGCGGCGCCACGCTCGTCGTGCTCGGCCTGCTGCTCTTCTTCCATCGCGACTGGTGGCTCCACGTCGCGCTGAACCGCGCCCTCGACGGGATCGGGCTCACCTCGCCGTAGCGGACGGGGTGGGCGTGTGATCACACGCCCACGTCACATGGGGACACATGTGACGTCAGATGCGCGGCGCCGCAAGCACGAGCGAGCCGCCGGCGACCAGCGCTCGCGCGGCCTCGACCTGTGCGAGCACGTCCGCGACGTCCACGCCGCGGTGCTCCGGTGCGAACGGCCCCAGCCGTCGCGCAGCCTTCTCGAGCTGCCGCGCCGTCGCGACGGGGCGGCCGCGGCCGGCCTGATACCAGGCGACCGCGACGTGCACGAGGCCCTGGTAGAAGTCGCGCTCCTCCGCAGCGGCGGCGCGCCAGGCCAGCTCGAGCTCCTCGTGAGCCTCGAAGAAGCTCCCCGACCGGATCAAGCCGAGGCCCCGTTCCAGCTCAGCCGCCATACGACGGGATCTTGAGGCATTCCGGGCCTCGCGCTAGGGTCACGGCGTGGCGACGATCCTGTTGTGTGGGGTCGACCTCTTCTTTCGGGGCAAGCTCGAGGCTCTGCTGCCCGGGCATCACCTGATCACGGTCGAGCACACCGAGCCTCCCGACCTCGTGATCGTCGACATCTCACGCGTCGACGCGGAGGAGGTCGCGGACACGTACCCGGACGTCCCGATCCTCGGGTACACGAACCACACCGACACCTCCGGGCTGCGGGCCGCGCACGCGGCCGGCTTCGACCAGGTCGTCGCGAAGTCCGCTCTCGTCGAGCGGGCGAAGGAGCTCGTGGACGAGCTCACCGGCACCGGTTAGTTCTCCGGTTCCAGGCGAAACCGCGACGCTAGAGTACGGCTCGTGACCTACATCATCGCCGAGCCCTGCATCGACATCAAAGACAAGTCCTGCGTGGACGTCTGCCCCGTGGACTGCATCCACGAGGCCGGGCGGATCCTCGTGATCGACCCCGAGGAGTGCATCGACTGCGGCGCCTGCGAGCCGGAGTGCCCGGTCGAGGCGATCTTCCCGGAGGACGCGCTCCCCGACAAGTGGGAGCCCTTCGTCCGCATCAACTACGCGTACAGCGACGGCATGGACGTGGTGAACAAGCTCACCGACGAGTACGCCACCGAGCACAACGTCCAGAACCAGCCGATCGAGTAAGCCCGGCGTAACTCTCTCGCGCTGTATGCCGTTCCCCCTTCGAAGCGAACGAAAGGGGTGACTCGGCATGCCGCAGAAGGCGTGGTCGAAGAAGCGGGAGCGTCAGTACGAGCACATCAAGGACGGCCTGAAGGAGCGCGGCTCGTCGGAGGACAAGGCCGAAGAGATCGCGGCACGCACCGTGAACAAGGAGCGCGCGAGGGCAGGCGAGGCGAAGCAGTCGTCGCGGCTCTCGCGCACGGACATCTCCTCGGGCCGGCGCGGTGGGCTCCGGTCGGGAACGAGCCGCGCGAAGGGCCGCACGAAGGAGCAGCTGTACAACGAGGCCAAGCACATGGGCATCCCGGGCCGTTCGACGATGACGAAAGAGCAGCTCCAGCGGGCAGTCGACCGGCGGAAGTAGCACCGACGCGTAACCCGTAGCCGGATGGGTACCCTCGCGGCGTGAATCCGACGAAGCTCGACCATGTTGCGTACTGGGTCGCGGACCGCGACCCGATCGCCGACTTCGTGACGGCGCATCTCGGGATGCACGTGATCGATCGCACCGACAGGTTCACGCTCGTCGGCTCGAACGCGCGACGCGGGAAGCTCACGCTCTTCGACGCGGAGGGGCCGCGAGAGCGCGGCGCGCTGAAGCACGTCGCGCTCCGCGTCGCGTCGCTCGACGAGGCGCTGGCGAAGCTACCGCGCTCGCTCGAGCTCGAGCGGCCGCGCGACGGAGAGGCGTACTTCGACGTCAGCGAAGGCGTTCGGCTCGGGCTCGTCGAGGCCGACACCGACGTCGACTACGACCTCGACCACGTCGCGCTCTTCTCCGCCGATCCGGAGGCGACGGCGGCCGAGTACGGCTCCCTCGGCTTCGGCCCGGCGCCCCCCGGCCCCGCCGGTTGCCCGCGCGTCGAGGTCGGCGGTGCCTGGGTCGAGTTCCAGCCGGGCGAGCCCGGCGTCCCCGAGCGGCCGCTCCTCAACCACCTCGCCGTCCTCGTCGACTCTGCCGACGAGCACATCGCCGCGGCGAACGACCTCGGCGTCGAGATCGACGACATCGTCGACGCTGCGAACACATACGCCGTGTTCCTATGGGGCCCGGAGCACGTTCGCGTCGAGTACGTCGAGCACAAGCCCACGTTCTCCCTGACGTAAGAGGCTCTCACACAATGACGTTCGTCGAACCGGGTGCGATCGGCGAGTGCGATGCAAAGACGCAGGGTGGCCCGATAGTTGCACTATCGGCCGACCGGGGACGCCGCGGCGCGCCGCCGAGCGCGGCCGGGCGACACAACGCTGATTGTGTGAGCGCCTCTAAGTGATCGTCGCGGGCGCCGGCATGGCTGGGCTCGTCTGCGCGGCGCGTGCGCGCGAGCTCGGCCTGCGCCCGCGCGTCGTCGAGAAGGGAACGCGCGCCGGCGGCTCGATGCTCCTCTCGAGCTGCGTCGTCTGGCGCCACCTCGACTGGAACGACTTCCGGGCAGAGTGCCCCGATGGCGACGAGGCGCTGCAGCACCTGATCTGGGAGCGGCTCGACGACGCGCTCGCCTGGCTCGTGTCCCTCGGCGCGGAGCCCGTCCGGGAGGACACCGAGAACCCGCGCACGACCGGGAAGCGCTTCGACCCGCGCGCACTCACGAATCTGCTCGCGCGCGACGTCGAGCTCGACACGCGCGTCAACGCCCAGATAGACGTGCCGCTCGTGCTTGCAACGGGGGGCTTCGGGAAGCGGCTCGCAGCCGACCGCGGCCTGCTCCTGCGCGCAAACCCGTGGAGCGAGGGCGACGGCCTCGATCTCGCGCGTGCGCGCGGCGCAGCGCTCACGGCGGGGCTGGACGAGTTCTACGGGCGCGCGATGCCCGCGCCGCCCGCGCGGATCCGCGAAGACGACTTCGTGCCGCTCTCGCAGCTCTACGGGCGCTGGGCGCGCGTCTTCACCGACGACGGCGCGGAGATCACCCCGGCCGAGGTCTCCTGGTCCGAGAACGAGCTCGCACAGGCGATCGGCCCGCGCGCGTGGTACCTCCTCGACGACGCCGGGCTCGAGCACGCGCGCGAGCGCGTCGACGCAGCGCGCGCCGCGGGCGCAACCGTCGTCGACCCGCGCGACCTCCCGTTCGCGGCACCCCCAGGTGCGCGCGTCGCAGTGCACGTCGCCGCCGCGGTCACGCACACGATCGGCGGCATTCGCGTCGATCCGCGTGCGCGCGTGCTCGATGAGAGCGGAGCGCCGATCGACGGGCTGTACGCGGCGGGCGTCGACGCCGGCGGTGTCGCAAACGGCGGCTACGCGAGCGGCCTCGCGCAGGCGCTCGTGCTCGGTCTCGCTGCGGCCGAGGAGATCGTCTAGCGCGAGAGGTACGCGCAGGGCCGCGTGTCGTGCGGCAGCGGCGAGGGCGCGATCTTCGTGACGTGCAGCGTCTGGCCGTCCTCCTCGACCTCGGCGCCGACGGCCGGGACGTCGCCGTCCTGCTCGCGGAGCTCGTAGCCGGAGGTCTTCCAGACGAAGAGGAGATGCCCGTCGGACATTGCGGCGCGCAGCTTACTCGGAACCGGCGTACGTCGGCAGGACGAGCTTCATCGTCGTCCCGTCGTCGCGCTGCTCGACCGAGAGCGCCGCGCCGAGCGTCCGCGACCGCTCCTCGAGCACCTCGATCGACCGCTTGCGCCGCTCGCCGGGGGCGTCGTCCTCGATCGTCACGACAAGCCCTTCCAGGCCCGCGTCGACGACCCGGACGGAGAACTGCTGCGGCGGGCCGCGCCGGATGGCGCCCTCGAACGCCTCGCGGACGATCTGGTAGAGCGCGGCCTGCGAGCGCTCGCCGAGCGTCTCCGCGGCCGCGACGTCGATCTCGACGTGGATCCCGTGCTCGATCCCGCGGTCCTGCGCGAGCGCGTGCACGGCAGTCCCGAGCCCCTGGTCGCGCAGCACGACGGGCTCGAGGTTGAACGACAGGTCACGCAGCTCGCCGATCGTCAGGCGCGTCCGGGCCATCGCCTTCTCGAGCACCTCGCGCGACTGGTCCGTGTTGCCGCGCACCATGAAGTCGAGCGCCGCGTCGAGCATCAGCGCGACCCCGGCGAGCGACTGCACGGGCCCGTCGTGGAGGAAGAGCGCGATGCGGCGCCGCTCGTCCTGCTCCGCGGCGAGAACCTGCTCCGTGAGGTCGCGAGGCGACGGCCGGTCGGTCAATCGATGATCGCCTCGCGGAGCGCGATCGCGACCGCGTGCGTGCGCGTGTCCGCCTCGAGCTTCGCGAGGATGTGCCGGACGTGGCTCTTCACCGTCTCCTGGCTGATGAACAGCTTCGAGGCGACGTCGGCGTTCGACATCCCGTCGGCGAGCAGCTGGAGGATCTCCCGCTCCCGCCCGGTGAGCATGTCGTCCTTGTCCTTGCCAGTGAGGAACGCCGGCATGAGCGCCGGATCGACGTAGCCCTCGCCGCCCGCCACCTTCTCGATCGCCCGCAGCAGGGTCTGGTGCGGCGCCTCCTTGAGGATGTAACCCTTCGCGCCCGACTCGAGGCCTCGGCTCAGCAGGCTCCGCTCGCTGTAGGCCGTGAAGATCAGCACGGCGCACTCCGGCACCTTCTCCGTGAGGATCTTCGTCGCCTCCAGCCCGTCCATCCCGGGCATCCGGACGTCCATGATCACGACGTTCGGCCGCCGCCGCTCGGCGAGCGCGATCGCGCTCTCGCCGTCACCCGCCTCTCCGATCACGCGGATGTGCGGCGCGCGTGAGAGGGACAGGCGCAGCCCTTCGCGGACGACCTCGTGGTCGTCGACGATGAGGCAGGTGATCTCGTTCGTGCTCAAGTCAGCGGATTCTATGGCCCCGGAGCGGAAATCAGGTAGCCGCTGCCCTAGACCGCGAGTCGAAGTTGCTCCGGATCGTCGGGCGGCCGGAGCTTGACGCGGCGCCGGTCGCGGATCCCGTGGGCGCGCGCGAGCGATCGCACCTGCTCCCGCACGCGCGTCGTCACCGAGGCCGGAAGGTGCGCACGATCGCCGTAGAGCCGCTCGTACTCGGGCAGGAGCTCGGGCCAGTCGCGCTCGAGCGCGCTGAGGTAATGCTCCTTCGTGCCGGGCTTGAGATGGAGGAGATTCGCCCAGACGCCCGTCGCGCCGGCCGCGCGCGCCGCACGGACGACGTCCGCGAGGAGCTCCGGCCGGTCGCTGAGGCCGGGGAGGATCGGAGCCATGCCGACGCTCACCTTCACGCCGGCCTCGACGAGCGCGGTGAGTGCGCGAAGCCGCTGGTGGGGTGGGGCGGTCCCCGGCTCGGTGCGCCGCCAAATCTCCCGGTCGATCGTCGGGATCGAGAACGTGACGCCGACGGTCGCGCGCTGCGAGGCGGCGACGAGCACGTCGACGTCGCGGACGATCAGCGGCCCGCGCGTGATGATCCCGAAGTCGTTGCCTGCCCGGCCGAGCACCTCGATGCAGGCCCGCGTCAGCCGGTAGCGGCCCTCGGCCGGCTGGTACGGGTCGGTCGCCGCGCCGAGCACGATCGTTTCGCCCTGCCACGACGGCCGTGCGAGCTCGCGGCGCAGCACCTCGGCGACGTTCGTCTTGACGCGGATGCTCGTGCCGTAGCGGTCGTCCGACGGCCGGTCGGCGCGCTGCTCGAACGCCCGGACGTAACAGAACGTGCAGCGGTGGACGCAGCCCATGTACGGGTTCAGCGACCACGCGAACCCCATCCCCTGCACCCGGTTGAGCGCAGAGCGGCACGGCTCTTCGCGATACTCGACGTGCATCCCCGTGGCGCATGCTATCGAACATACGTTCGCAACGCCCGCCGAGGTCGAGCCGGGGATCCTCCGGCTCACCTTGCCGCTGCCTACCGGGCCGAAGCACGTGCACTGCTACTTCCTCCGCGGCGACGACGGCTGGACGCTCGTCGACACGGGGCTCGGGCTGATGGAGACGCCGTGGGACGAGATCCTCCGGCAGGTCGACGGGCCCGTCGTGCGGATCTTCATCACGCACATGCATCCCGACCACGTCGGCGGCGCGCAGGCCGCGGCACGTGCGACGGGGGCGCCGGTGCTGCAGGGCCGGCTCGACTACCAGCAGTGCGAGCGGGTGTGGGGCACCGACGACTGGCCCGAGCGGATCGCCGAGTGGTTTCTGCTGAACGGCGTCCCGGCCGACCGCGCGCAGGAGATGATCGACTCGGGGCACGTCTTCGCCGACTTCGTCCAGTACGTGCGCGACCCGGAGCTCGTCGACCCCGGCGACGAGGTGGACGGCTGGCGGGTGCTCGCGACACCGGGGCACGCGGACGGTCATCTCTGCCTCTACCGCGACGGCGTGCTGGTCGCCGGCGACTCGATCCTCACGCCGATCACGCCTGCGGTCGGCCTCTATCCGAAGAGCCGCCCCGATCCTCTCGGCGACTACGTCGACTCGCTCGCGCGCATCGCCGAGCTCGCGCCGCGCGTCTCCTACGGCGGTCATGGGGCCACGGTCGAGGATCCGGCTGCGCGGGCGCACGAGATCATCGGCCACCACGACGAGCGTCTCGACCGCACCGAGGCGGCGCTCGACGCCGAGCCGCGCGGCGGCTACGAGATCTCGCACGCGATCTTCGGCCGCGACCTGCCGCCGATCCAGCGCCGTTTCGCGGTCGCGGAGACGCTCTCGCACCTCGAGCGGCTCGTCGTGCTCGGCCGGGCGGCGCGGGCCGAGGACGACCGGACCGTCACCTATACTTCGGCTCAGCCTGGTGGACGAGATCCCGCCTAGTACCGGCGCCCCCGGAGCGGGGGCGTGAGACTCCTCTACGAGCTCGTCGGCGTCGCAGTTCTGATCCTGCTGAACGCCTTCTTCGTTGCGGCCGAATACGGGCTCGTGACGGCGCGGCGCACGCGGATCATCGAGCTGCACCACCAGGGCGACAAGCGGGCGCGCGACGTGCTGCGCATCACGAGCGACCCGCCGCGCTTCATCGCGGCGATGCAGCTCGGCGTCACGCTCACGTCACTCGCGATCGGCGCACTCGGCGAGAGCGCGCTGTCGCGGACGTTCGACGCGTGGATGGCGACGGCGCTCGCGATCGCGCTCGCGTACCTGATCCTGACGTTCGTGCACGTCGTGATCGGCGAGCTCGTGCCGAAGGGGATCGCGCTCGGCCATTCCGAGGGCACCGCGCTCGGCCTCGCCGCGCCGGTGCGCGCGTTCTTCACGGTGTTCGCTCCGCTCGTCTGGGTGCTTCGCCGCTCGACGGAGGTCGTGCTGAAGACGTTCGGCCTGGAGCCGCCGGGTGCGGAGGCGGACGCGATGTCGGAGGCCGAGCTGCGGATGCTGCTGACGCGCTCGACCGAGCACGGCGAGATCGAGCAGGAAGAGCGCGGGATGATCGAGAAGGTCTTCGACTTCGCGGACAAGGACGCCGCCGACGTGATGATCCCGCGTCCCGAAGTCGTCGCGCTCTCGATCTCGCTGCCGCCGGACGAAGCGCTGCGCGCCGTGATCGACTCGCCGTACACGCGCTACCCGGTGTACCGGGAGACACTCGACGACGTCGTCGGAATCCTGCACATTCGCGATCTCTTCTCGGCGATGCTCGAACGCGGCATCGCGGACGTCGAGCTCGAGCCGCTCCTGCGCGCCGCGCACATCGTCCCCGAGACGAAGGATCTCGCGTCGCTGCTGCAGGAGTTTCGCCGCACGAACACGCACTTCGCGGTCGTCGTCGACGAGTACGGCGGAACGGCGGGGATCCTCACGCTCGAGAACCTGCTCGAGGAGATCGTCGGCGACATCGAGGACGAGTTCGACGTCGCGGAGGAGGAGATCGAGCAGATCGACGAGGACACGTACCGCGTGCCGGGGATGTTCCCGATCGACGAGTTCAACGAGCGATTCGGAACCGACCTGCCCGACGAGGATTTCCACACCGTCGGTGGCTTCGTGTTCGGCCAGCTCGGCCGCGCGCCGGAGTCGGGTGACGACGTGTCGTGGAACGGCGTCCGCTTCGATGTGCTCGAGATCGACGGGAACCGGATCGAGAAGATCGGCGTCAACTTCATCGAACGGCCGCCTGCGCGACGCTCGCACGACGACTACTTCGATGACGACGACGAGCTCGAGTAGCGCGCCGCTACCATCGGTGCGAGGGTCTGATCGTTCTCCCGAAGCAAGGAGCAAGATGAACCGCACTCGCATGCTCGCGGCGGCGGGTGTCGCTGCGCTCGCGGCGGCGCTGATCGGCACGGCCGGCGCAGGCGCCGCCACGCCGAAGCTCGCTGCGTCCGTCTCCGACCCGCTCAACATCTCGTTGACGCTCGGCGGCAAGAAGGTCACGAAGCTGAAGGCCGGCAAGTACACGATCGTCGTGCAGGACAAGGCGGCCGACCACAACTTCCACCTCACCGGCCCCGGTGTGAACAAGACCACCTCCGTCTCCGGCAAGGGGACGACGACATGGGTCGTGACGCTGAAGAAGGGGACGTACAAGTACGTCTGCGATCCCCATTCGGCCTTCATGAAGGGATCGTTCACCGTCTCGTAGGGAATCCGAGCGCGGAGGGCGTCGCGTAGTACCGGGTGTCAGGGACAGATCACACCCGAAAGGACTCACATGCTGCGACGCCTTCTGCTCTCTCTCGCCGTGCTCGCCACCGCGCTCGTCGCCGTTGCCGGCGGCAGTGCCCGTGCAAACGCGACGCCGAAACTCACCGGCGAGGTCGGCCCAGGTTTCTCGATCGAGGTCAAGGCCGGCGGCAAGGACGTCAAGACACTCAAGGCCGGCACGTACACGATCCTGGTCGAGGACAAGGCGTCGATCCACGACTTCCACCTCACCGGCCCCGGCGTGAACAAGACGACCGGCGTGGCGTTCATGGGGAAGCAGACGTGGACGATCAAGCTCGAGAAGGGCACGTACACCTACAAGTGCGACCCGCACGCCGCGATGGGCATGAAGGGGACGTTCAAGGTTCTCTAGCCGACGCTCTCGATGATCTGGATCAACTCGTCGACGCGGTAGCCCTGCTGCCGCGCGAATCGAACGAGGTCGCGGGCACGCGAGACCACCGCACCCTGCTCTGCGCTGCCCGCGACCGTGATCCCCCGCCCGCGCCGAAACTCGAGCAGCCCTTCGTCGCGCAGGGAGCGCAATGCGCGTAGCACGGTGTTCGTGTTCACGCCGAGCACGGCGGCGAGGTCGCGCGCGGGCGGGAGGCGCTCGCCCGGTCGGGCCTCGCCGTCGGCGATCGCGCGCCGGAGCTCGGCTGCGACCTGCGCGTGCAGCTCGGTGGGCTCGTCGCGGTCGATCTTGACACCGATCATGGTGCTAGCAATAGTAGCTTTATCGTGCCGCTCGTGGAAGCCCCCGCGCCTGCTCGCCCACCCCAGTCCGACCCGCTCGAGGCGCTGATCGAGGAGGCCCGCGCGCACCGCCGCAGGCGGCGCCTGCGCCTGTGCGCCGTGGCGCTCGCGCTCGCCGTCGCAGCGGGTCTCGCGGCCGGGCTCGCACACGTCGGCGGCGGCCGGCGCTCCGTCGAACGGGTGCCCGGCGGCCCCGTCGTGAACGTGCACGCCTTCGCGGGCCACGGACGGCTGGCGTTCGTCTCGGGTGCCACGCTCTGGGTGCTCGACGGAGCGCGCGGGGCGCTGCGTCGCGTGGCGACGCCCCGCGGGTACATGGTCCCGCAGTCGCCTGCGTTCTCGCCCGACGGTCGCTGGCTCGCGTACGTCGAAGCGAGCCCGAATCTCGTGACGCCGTCGCGCCTGTGGCTCGCGCACGGCGACGGCGCGGATGCGCGCGTCGTCCCGGGGCTCGCGAACCTCACGCTCGTTGGCTGGGCTCCGCACGGCGACGTGCTCGCCGTCGCAGCGGGGCCGGAGAGGACGAAGGCTCCGTGCCCGTGCTCGTCGCCCACCACGATCCGCCTCGTGTCGCCGGACGGCTCGTCTCGCGTGCTCGCGCGCGGATCGTGGATCGACGGCGCAGCATGGTCGCCCCGGGGAGTTGCGATCGCCGTCGGGATCGAAGGACGGCGCACGGCGACACTCGCGAGCTATCCCGTCGCGGGGGGAAAGCGAACCGTGTGGCTTCAGCTCGCTGCGCGCGACCGCTTGAACGGGATGAACGAGATCCTCGTCGAGCCGGCAGGCTGGTGGCGGGGCTTCGGCATCGGCTTCTGGGTGTTCGGCGACGGCATGGTCCACAACAACGACGCGACGCCGCTCGACGTGATCGGCGCGCCCGGCGGCAGGCCGCGGCTGCTCGCACAGACGCTCTCGGACGGAACGACCGACGTGCTCGCCGCGAACGGGCGCGGGACGCTCGCGGTCGTTGCGGACGTGAGCCATGGGAGCAACGGCGGCCGCGTCGTCTGGGACAAGAAGCAGCTCCAGGTGTGCGGCTCGCGCGCGTGCGTCGCGCCCGTCGCGTCGTCCTCGAAGGTGACGGTCGATCCGGCCTGGTCGCCGGACGGCCGCACGCTCGCATTCGCCGAGGCGCCGGACTTCGCTTTCCCGGGCTGGCCGCAGCGGTTCATGCAGCGCTGGTACGCGAAGCACGTGCTGCAGCTCTACGACCTCGGGACGCGGAAGCTGCAGACGATTCGCGCGGCGAAGGGCGCGACGGTGCCGGCCTGGTCGCCGGACGGCAAGAGCCTCCTCTACGTCGCCGGTGACGGCCTGTGGCTCCTGCCGTCGCTCTCGAGCGCCCCGGTCGAGATCGCATCGCCGCTCTTCACGCAGCGCCGGTGGCCGGCGTACTACGGCCAGGTCGCGTGGATGTCGCAGTTTGCCTGGTGGTCCAGTTGATGTCGCAAGGAAAGGGGTCTCGATCGTGATCGTCTCAGCACCGCCGCGCCGCCCGTCTCCGCCTCTGCCGCCTCCCGCTCCCGATCCGGAGGCGCTGATCGAGGAGGCGCGGCAGCGCCAGCGCGCGCGCCGGCGCCGGCTCGCGGTCACCGTCCTCGCCGTCACCGCGCTCGGCAGCGGCGCGTTCGTCGCGCTCGCAGGCGGCGCCTCGCACGGACGCACCACGAGCGGCGAGCGGCCGCGAGCGGTTGCGAGCCGTACGTGCCCCGGCGTGAATCTCGGCACGGTTGCCTTCGTGCGCGGCTCCGCGCTCGCAGCCGTCGACCTGCGAACGTGCGCCACGCGCGTGCTCGTGCCGCGCGGCGTCGTCGGGCCGGTGCAGATCAGCGCGGACGGCCGGTACGTCGCGTTCAACGGCGGGTTCGTCGCGAGCGGCGGCGGTGCGGTACGACATACGCACGGCGCAGGCATCTGGTCACCGAGCGGCGACCTGCTCGCCGTGACGACCGCGAAGGGCGGGCTCGCGCTCGTCGCGCCGAACGGCGCGACGCGCACGCTGCTGCCGGACGGATGGGGCGCGACGACGTTCGCGTTCTCACCGAACGGCAGGATGCTCGCGGTCACCCGCTCCCTCTACGCGGGCCCGAGCGTGCCGCCCCCGTACCACCAGGAGATCTGGACGATCGATCTCGCGACCGGCCGGCCGCACCTGATCTTCCGGCAGGCCCCCGGTGTGCTCGGGCCGCCGTGGCTCGCGGGCTACTCGCCCGACGGGCACTGGCTCACCTTCTGGATCGACACGCAGAACTCCGCGTCGCTCGCGGCCGACGGGCTGCCGCTGCTCGCGATCCGCGCGGCCGGAGGAAGGCCCGTGCAGATCGCAGGCGGGGAGCTCCACTACCGCGACTTCATGACCTGGTGCGGCAACGCGCTCGTCTACGTCGTCGACCACGGCGGCCGGCTCGTCACGCAGGGCGACGGAGTCGCAGCCGCG
Source organism: Gaiellaceae bacterium (assembly GCA_035999905.1). Classification (GTDB taxonomy): domain Bacteria; phylum Actinomycetota; class Thermoleophilia; order Gaiellales; family Gaiellaceae; genus Palsa-739. The sequence goes on from DASYGK010000091.1 coordinate 21,552, forward strand.
TCGCCGCCGGCATGGCGGCGGCGGACGATCCTGCCCGCAGGCGGGCCGACGAGCTGGAACTCCGTCGCGTGCCCGACCGCGGCGGCCTCGGCGCGCGGCGGGGGTGGCCTCGCGATCGCCGCGGGGCCGTCGTCGTCGAGGAGCATGAACGCGCCGCCCGGCTCGGAGCGCCGCTCGATCTGGCTCGCCGCGCCCACATCGGGAACGAAGCCGGCGCTGCTCGCTCAGACCGTTCCGCCGAGGGGCCAGACGGACGAGCTGCCGATGTGGTCGGGCGACGGCCGCTGGATCCTCTTCGTCCGCACGAAGCCGCACAGCCACGGCGCCGGCTCGCTCTACGCGCTCGACCCGTTCGGCGGCAACCTCGTCGGGCCGATCGCGCAGATCGGGCGGTCAGACGCGTACTACGGCGCGTACGGCTGGGCGGAGAGGCTCGACTGGCACCGCTAAACGAGCTCGAGCGGCTCGATCGCGCCGTCCGCGATCGTCCACGCCGCGAGTGAGTCCTCGCGCACCGAGTAGATGAAGTAGGGCTTGCCCTCCCAGAGCCCGATGTTCTCGACGTCGGTGCGCGAGGGGCGCGGCGGGGAGGAGAGGTGCGAGTGGACGACGCCCTCCGTGAGCCCGCTGTCACCGATGTCGGCCCAGCGCACCGGGTCGATGAAGAGCTCGAAGCGATAGGGAGACGCCGACGCGTTCGTGCCGCGCACGTACTCGACCGCCTGCTCGCCGTCGAGCAGCAGAAGGCCGCAGGACTCGTTCGGCGACTCGTCGCGCGCGTGGGCTGCGATCTCGGCGCGAAGCGCCGCGGGCACTACCACCACAGCGTGCGTTCCATCGACTCTGCGACGTCATCTGCGTCCCAGAAGTCGGCGGACAGATACTTCCAGCCTGCGTCCGCGAGCACGCAGACGACAACGCCTTCGTCGAGCTCCTCCGCGAGCTTGCGCGCGACGTGCACGACCGCGCCGCCGGAGACGCCGGAGAAGATGCCTTCGAGGTCGAGCAGCGCGTGCACGGCGGCCACGGATTCGTCGTTCGACACGAGCAGCTTCCGGTCGAGCTTCGTGACGTCGAGGATCGGCGGCACATAGCCGTCCTCGAGCGAGCGCAGCCCCATCACGGGATCGCCCGGCAGCGGCTCCGCCGCGGCGACGACGATGTCGGGGAAGCTCTCGCGCAGCCGCTCGCCCGTGCCCATCAGCGTGCCGCCGGTGCCGAGACCCGCGACGAGCACGTCGACGCGGTCGAGCGCCTCCGCGATCTCGGCGCCCGTGCCCTCGTAGTGCGCGCGCGGGTTCATCGGGTTCGCGTACTGGAACGGCATGAAGTAGCGCGGGTCGCTCTCCGCCAGCTCGAGCGCGAGGCGCACGGCGCCGTTCGAGCCCTGGTCTCCGGGCGAGTCGATGATCGTCGCGCCGTAGAGCCGCAGCAGGCGCCGCCGCTCCTCCGTCGCGTTGTCGGGCATGACGCACGTGAGCTTGTAGCCCTTGAGCTTCGCGATCAGCGCGAGCGAGATCCCGGTGTTGCCGCTCGTCGGCTCGAGCAGCTCGCGGCCGGGCTCGAGCTCGCCCGCCGCTTCCGCCGCCTCGATCATCGCCTTCGCCACGCGGTCCTTGATCGAGCCCGTCGGGTTCTGACCCTCGAGCTTCGCGTAGATCTGCACCGACGGCTTCGGCGTCATGCGCCGCAGCTCGATCAGCGGCGTGTGGCCGACGAGGTCGAGCAACGACTCGCCGGTGACGAGGCGGCTAGACATCCTGGGCCTCTGGCGGCTCGCTGAGCGTGCGAGGCCGGAGGGGGCAGTATGGAAATACGAACCCGGAAGGCATCGTGCGCTCAGCGGGCCGAGTCGGCGGCGGAGGCCGGCCCCGCCGGCCGGGAGCCGTCGACGGCCAGTGGCTCAGGGGAGCCGCCGGCCATCGCCGGGAGGAGAATGACGGTGGCGCCGTCCTGTACGGGCGTCTCGATGCCGTCGAGCGTGCGCACGTCCTCGCCCTCGACGTAGACGTTCACGAACGGCGCGATGTCGCCGTCCTCGACGAGCTGTGAGCGCAGGCCGGGGAAGCGCGTCATCAGATCGTCGAGCAGCTCGCGCACGGTGCCGCCGGAAGCGGTCACCTGGCGCTCGCCGCCGGTCTCGCCGCGAAGCGTCGGCGGGATGCGGACGGTCTTCATGCGTGCGCCGGCCTACCCGCGCAGAACTCGACGTAATCGATGTACTCGGTGATGGTCGGGTTGTCGCCGCAGACCGGGCAGTTCGGGTCGCGGCGCAGCGTGACCTCGCTGAACTCGGTCGAGAGCGCGTCGAAGAGGAGCAGCCGGCCGGCGAGCGTCTCGCCGATGCCGAGCGCGAGCTTCAGCGCCTCGCTCGCCTGCAACGAGCCGACGATGCCCGGCAGCACGCCGAGCACGCCGCCCTCGGCGCAGCTCGGTGCGAGCTCCGGCGGCGGCGGCTGCGGGAACAGGCAGCGGTAGCAGGGCCCGTCGTGGGGTTTGAAGACGGAGACCTGGCCCTCGAAGCGGTAGATCGAGCCGTGGACGAGCGGGATGTCGTGGAACACCGCCGCGTCGTTCACGAGATAGCGCGTCGGGAAGTTGTCGGCGCCGTCGACGATCACGTCCCAGCCGTCGGCGAGGATCCGGTCGACGTTCTCCGACGTGAGCCGCTCCTTGTACGTGATCACGTTCACGTCCGGGTTGAGCGCCTCGATCGTCGCCTTCGCCGAGTCGGCCTTCCAGTCGCCGAGCGTCTCGGTCGAGTGCGCGATCTGGCGCTGCAGGTTCGACGCGTCGACGCGGTCGTCGTCGACGATGCCGAGCGTGCCGACGCCGGCCGCCGCGAGATAGAGCGCCGCGGGCGAGCCGAGGCCGCCGGCGCCGATCAGCAGGATGCGCGACTCGAGCAGCTTCAGCTGGCCTTCGACCCCGACCTCGGGAATGAGGATGTGCCGGCTGTAGCGCGAGCGCTTCTCCGCGTCGAGGGTGCGCGGGAGCTGCGTCGGGAAGCCGTTCCGCTTCCAATCGGTGTAGCCGCCCGCGAGCGAGACGACGTGCTCGTAGCCGAGCTCCTCCATCGTCTTCGCCGCAAACGCGGAGCGGGCGCCGCCGGCGCAGTAGACGACGATCGGGCGCTCCCGGTTGGGGGCCGCCTGCTCGATCCGCTGCTCGAAGTGGCCGCGCGACACGTGGACGGCGCCCGGGATGTGGCCGTCGTTCCACTCGTCGGGCTCGCGGACGTCGACGAAGAGCGGGGGGTCGGCCGCCTCGAGGAGCTCGCGGGCGCCGCGGGCGTCCACCTCCTCGATCTCGGCCTTCACCTGCTGGAGCAGTTCGCGATAGGTCGGCATGACTTTCCGGAATATAGCGGTACGGATCCAGGCTACGCGCCCGCCGGTACCCTCGCGGCGTGGCGGCACGCTCGAGGGTTCTCGCGGTCGTCGCGCTCGCGGCGGCAGCCGCCGTGGCGGCGACGGTCGGCGTCACCCTGCTCCAGACCCGCGGCGAGCACACGAGCGCGCCGAACGGCGCCGTCACGAAGCCGCGCCCGGGAGCGCCGCCGCTCGAGCTCGACTTCGGCGTGCGCACCGATCCGGAGGCGCGCGCGCTCGCCGCTGCCGCGACGCTCTACAACGCGGGCAAGCGCACCCGGGCCGCGGCGGTCTTCGCGCGCTACCACTCGCTCGAGGCCGAGATCGGCGCCGCCTTCGCGGCGTGGCCGAAGGGCGGTCTCGACACGCTCAAGCATCTCGTCGCGACGCATCCTGCGAGCGCGCTCGCGGAGCTGCACCTCGGCTGGGCGTACTACTGGTCGGGCCGGCGCGCCGACGCGGTCGCCGCGTGGAATCAGGCGGAGAAGGTCGAACCCGACTCGCCGGCCGCGGTCTCGGCGGAGGACGTGCTCCACAGCTCGACGATGCCGGCCGGGCTGCCGTTCATCGTCACGACGCTGAAGCCGGCGGCGGCAGTGACCAGCCTGGCGGCCGCGCCGGAGCTCGCCGCGCTCGGTCGCGCCGCGGCGCGACCGGACGCGAACGCGAAGATCCTCTACGGGATCGCGCTCTGGAACCTCCGGCGGCCCGTCTCCGCCGAGCAGCAGTTCGTCGCCGCCGCGGCGCTCGCACCCCACGACCCGATGGCGCAGACCGCAGCGGCCGTCGGCGCGTTCACGAAGGACGATCCCGTGCGGGCGTTCGGACGGCTCGGGCCGCTCACCGCGGTCTTCCCGCGTTCGGTCGTCGTGCGCTTCCATCTCGGGGTGCTCCTCCTCTGGACGCACTCGTTCGCGAAAGCCCGGGCGCAACTGCGTCTGGCGGTCGCGGACGGCCCCGGAACGGTGTATGCACGCCAGGCGACGAAGCTCCTCTCGGCCCTGAAAACCGGTGGGACCAAGTAGGCGAAATATGAGCCGAACGGCCTATGGCGCCACGTCCGACCTGCATGGCACAGTGCGGCATCCTTGAAATAGGACGTCCTGTTACAAGCGTGTCTCAGCGGTAGGGGGAGCCAGTGAGTGCAGCGGGGGTTGAAGGGCGAGGTGCCCGCGAGGTCGCGGACGTCCTCGAGACGGACGAGGCACGCAACCTGATCGACGCGGCGCAGGCCGCCGGGGGATCGCTCAGCACCGACGAGATCGCGCTTGCGCTCGACGAGCTCGATCTCGACGCCGGCCAGATCGACGAGTTCTA
>DASYGK010000100.1:0-5308 GCA_035999905.1 Gaiellaceae bacterium
ACAGCCTGTGATTGTTCGGGGGTCAAAAGCGCCTGTCTATGTAGAGGGTCCTTCGACCGCCGCGTCACTTCGCGGGGGTCGGATGGGCTTCTCCTAGTGTCACCGCCGCGGCGGTTGCCGCTGTCGGCGGCCGCCTACGAGGAGGCGGTGTCGCTGCTTGCCGAGCTGCTGCTCGATGCGGCGACCAGGAAGGCGGGGGTCGTTTCCGGCGGCGCTACCGGCAGCGTTTGTCCCGGCGTTCCGGGCGCGTCATTCCCTTCCCCGCGAAGGGCGGAAAGGCGCGTGATGCCGCGTGATCCGGCGCACCGGACACTCCGACAAATAGGGACATCTCCAACATCATCTGCATCCGTTCGCTCGCCGCGGGCGGTACGGGTGACCGCGGAGCGGGATCCGCAGAAAGCGAAGGCACTGCTGCGGCTGCTGATCGACGAGCTGCGCGTCAACGGCCGCGCCGAGATCCTGCCGACCTACCGGCTCGTCACACCGGCGGTTTGCGCAATGTCCGAAAAAGTGGAGCGTACCGGGATCGAACCGGTGACCTCCGGCTTGCAAAGCCGGCGCTCTCCCAGCTGAGCTAACGCCCCTTGCCGACGGAAGTGTAGACGCGCCGCGCTACGCGGCTTCGAGCGGCGAGCCGAGCTGCTTCGACCACCAGTCGGCGTCGTCCTTCGGGCCGGGCGCGGTCCCCGGTGCCGGCGTCACACGCGCTGTGCGGTCCGCGGGTCGCGCCGGCGGCGCGGCGAGAACGGGTGCGGGCGCCCGAACCTCCGATTCGGCCGCCCGCTTGCGCTCTTCGAGCTCGAGGCTCGCGCAGACGAGCTGTGCCTGCTCGTCGCGCAGCCGGTTCCGCTCTGCCTCGACCTCGCGCGTCCGTTCCGCCAAGCCCTCTCGCCGAACCTCGTACTCCGCACGAACCATCTCGAGCCGTTCGCGCTGCGCCTCGACGGCGCCGAGCGCCTGCTCGAGCTCGCGCTCGCGCTGCTCCAGCGCCCCCAGCCGCAGCCCGAGCTCCTCCTCGAGAGCCGAGGACGCGCGCGCAAGTGACCCCTCATCCTCCGCGCGCGCCTCCTCCGCCCGTCGCAGCGCGGCCTCGCGGCGGTTCAGCTCCGCCTCGCGCAGCACGAGTGCCATGTCTCGTTCGGCGAGCGATGCTTCCGAGAGGATCGTTTGTGCCAACGCGGCGGCTCCCTACTCGACGGCGCCGCAGGCGACAGTTCAAGGATCGATCGGGAGGGCGCGCCTGTCGATAACCCATCCGAGGGACTTCCCCGGGTCACCGACAGGCGCGCGATGCAACCTCAGGCGGCGCGCTCCAGCCGCTCTTCGACCCGCGCGCGGGCGACGATCTGCGCGCGGTCGCCGAACCGCACCCGCGCCCGGAGGGCGCGCTGCTCGTCCCAGAGCCCGTCGAGGGCCGCGTCGATGCGGCGGATCTCCTCGCGGACCTGGGGGTCGTACTCGGTCGAGAGCTGATGCCAGAGCTCGACGCGCTGCTCGCTCAGGATCTCGATCTCCTCATGGATCTCACGGATCGTTCTCATGCCCTGGAAAACGCGGGACGGGGCCGCCGCATTCCACGCCGATTCTCAGGAAAACCCGAGGTCGTCCAGGCGGTCCTCGTCGAGCCCGAAGTAGTGGGCGAGCTCGTGGAGGACGGTGATCCGGATCTCCTCCTCGAGCTCGGCCGGGTCGGGGAACGACTCGACGAGCGGCAGCCGGAAGATGCGGATCCGGTCGGGTAGCGCGCCCGCCCAGTCGCCCCGCTCCGGCAGCGGCACGCCCTCGTAGAGGCCGAACAGGTCGGGGTCGTCGGGGTGCTCGTCCTCGACGGTGATCTCGACGTTGCGGATCGCGGCCCGCAGCTCCTCCGGCAGGGAGGCGATCGCCCGCTCGACGTGCGCCTCGAATCTCAATAGACCGGGAACCGCGACGTGGGTGCGCGCGGCCGCCGCTGCGCGACGAGCAGCACGGTCGCGAGGCCGAAGACGAAGCCGCCGAGGTGCGCGAAGAACGCCGTGCCGCCGCCCGACTGGGGCGCCAGGAGCGCGAGGCCCCCCGACCACGCCTGCAGCGCGATCCAGACGCCGAGGAACCAGACCGCCGGGATCTCGCGGATGAAGATGAAGCCGATGATGATCAGCGTGAGCACGCGGGCGCGGGGGAAGAGCACGAAGTACGCGCCGAGCACGCCCGCGATCGCACCGCTCGCGCCGATGTTCGGGATGCTCGCGTCGAGCACCGTGCCGGCGCCGAGCGTCACCGCGGTCTGCGCCGCCGTCGCTGCGAGCCCCGCGAGGAGATACCAGCCGAGGAAGCGCACCTTCCCGAGCGCATCCTCGACGTTGTTCCCGAAGATCCAGAGAAAGAGCATGTTCCCGAGGATGTGCTCCCAGCTCGCGTGCATGAACATCGAGCTGAACGCGCCCTCGTACCACGGCAGCGGGTGCACGGGGATCGTCGCCGGCACCCGACAGGGGCCCTGCAGCGCGCACGGGTAGTAGCCGTCCCGCAGCACGTGGTAGTCGACGCCGCGGCCACCGAGCTCCCAGAGCCAGACGAGCGCGTTCACCGCGATCAGCCCGATCGTGACGACCGGGAAAGACTTCGTCGGGATGTTGTCCTTCAGCGGCAGCACGCGCCGCAGTCTGAAGGATCCGCCGGGTGTAGCGTGTTCGGCTCAACCGAAGGAGGCGCAGATGGCAGGACGGTTCGGTGCGTCGACCACGATCGGCCGCCCCATCGACGACGTGTTCGCGTTCCTCGCCGACGGCGAGAACGACAAGCGCTTCAGCAAGCGCATCGTCGAGATCAAGCAGACGACGCCGGGCGCGCCAGGCGTCGGCACCGTTTACGCGAGCACCGCGAAGGACGGCGGTATGACGGCGAAACACGAGTTCGAGCTGACCGAGTTCCAGCCGCCGTCGAAGATCCGCTGGACAGAGCGGTCGCGCACGACGCCCGTGTCGGTACCCGAAGGAGGCTACGACCTCGAGCGCGACGGCGAGGGCACGCGGCTCACGTTCTTCAACATCCTCGAGGGCCGTGGGCTGCTCGGCAAGATCCTCGAGCCGGTCGCGCTGCGCTCGGCGCGCAAGCAGGCCGACGAGTTCGTCGCGTCGATCAAGCGGGTGATCGAGGCCGGCTAGACGGCCGCGAGCGCTTCGCGGATGCGATCCGCGACGGACTCGAGGTCGATGCTCGCGCCGGTGACGTCTTCGAGGATCTCGTCGGCGGTCGGTTTCTGGCCTTCCGCCCAGAGCTCGCGCACGAGCGAGCCTGCGTCCTTGCGCGTGAACCACGCGTTGCCGAACTTCTCGCGCAGGAACGCACGCAGCTGCGCCTCGAACGCCCACGCGCGCAGGTACTGCGATGCGTAGAAGCCGTCGTCGATGTCGGCGAGGTAGTCCGTGTCGCTCGGCGTCACCTTCAGCGCGTCGCTCAACAGCTCGACGTAGCGCGGCCGCATCGCCGTCACGTCCGGCGTCGCGTGGAACTCGACCTCGTAGATGAGCTTCGCGCAGTAACGGCGCACGAGCCACAAGAGCTGCGTCGCGCCTTCCGCCGCGAACTCGTGCGGCCGCGGAAAGTCGAGGCGCCGCTCGAGCCAGACCGGGTCGATCGTGAGGTGCTCGAGCAGCATCGCCCAGCCTTCGGTGACGGCGTTGTCGCCGAGCCGCTTCTCCTCCATCGTCAGCGAGGGGGAGGTGTGCGCGAAATGCTCCGTGTGGCCGGCCTCGTGGAAGAGCGCACGCCAGTCGTCCGGTCCGCCGAGCGGCTTGATCACGAGGATCACACGGTCGGGGATCTCGACCGGCACGCAGAACGCGCGCGGGCTCTTGTTCGGGCGGTCCTCGAGGTCGAGCTCGACGTTGCGCTGCGCGTGCAGGTCGACACCCATGTCGCCGAGCTGCGCCTCGAGCGCCGGGATCATCTTGTCGGCGGGGAACGCCGCGTCCCACGTCATGCCGCGCCACACCCGTGCGACGTCCCAGCGCTCGAGCTCGCCGAAGCCGAGGCCGATGCGGCTGCGGAAGAAACGGTCGCCCGCGTCCTCCCAGAGCCGCTCGGTCGAGGCGAGGAAGCTGCGGCACTGGTCCGCGAGCGAATCGAGCGGCAGGTCGAAGCCGCGGTAGAGCTGCGTGTAATTCGGTGCGCCCAATCGCTCCGTCTCGCGGTGGATCACCTGCGTCGAGCGGAGGTAGAGCGGGTTCATGTGCTCCTCGGTCAGCTCGTTGCGCGCGGTCTCGAGGCGCTCGCGGGTCGCGCGGTCGTCCTCGTTCATGATCGTCGGGCGGAAGTTCCGGAACGGGACCTCGTCGCCGTTCACGGTTGCCGAGAGCTTCGCCTCGAGCTCGGCGATGCGCTCCGACTCCTCGCGCACGAAGTTCCCGAGGTACCCCTCGCACGCGAACTTCCACAGCTCGCGCGTGTTGCGGCCGCCGTTCACGGATGCGCCGATCGACAGCACCGTGTCGAGCTTCGTCAGCTCCGCGTGCCGCTCGTAGATCGGCACCAGGTCGTACGTGTCCTTCAGGCCGGCGAAGTGGAGATATGCCTCCTCGTCGAGCTCGGCGATGAAGCGGTCGGCGTCGGCGCGGAGCGCTCCCAGCTCGCGTTGGCTCAGCGGTCCCGGCACGGCGGCCGTAGGATAGCGGCGTGAACGAGATCGCTCTGAAGACCGACCGGAAGACCCAGCTCGTGAACATCACCGAGCAGGTCCAGGCAGCGCTCGCGGGCGCGAACGGCGCCGCCGCGGCCCTCGTCTACGTGCCGCACACGACCGCCGGCGTGACGATCAACGAGCACGCCGATCCGCTCGTCGCGGAGGACCTCGAGAACGCGCTGCAGAAGGTCGTCGACGACGGCTGGGACTGGAAGCACACCGAGGATCCCGACGGCCCGAATGCCCCCTCGCACGTCCGCGCCTCGCTCATGAACACGCAGATCCTCGTCCCGCTCGACGGCGGCAAGCTCGCCCTCGGCCGCTGGCAGGGCATCTTCTTCTGCGAGTTCGACGGCCCGCGCGACCGCAAGGTCTACGTGACCGCTCTGAGCTAATGAAAGGTTGAGCCTCCGCCCGCGCACGCGGGCGGCTTCAGGGATCTTCTCGCGCAGCGGAATCCGCGCGAGCGGATTGCGCTGCTTGCGTAGCTAACCTGCGCGCATGGCCGCGCCGGTGAAGATGCACGAAGAGCTCGAGCTCGACGTCGAGTCGCTCGCGTTCGGAGGCAACGGCGTCGCCCGCAAGGACGGCTTCGTCGTCTTCGTGCGGCGTGGGCTGCCCGGTGACCGCGTCCGCGCTCGC
>DASYGK010000029.1:0-16944 GCA_035999905.1 Gaiellaceae bacterium
TCATTACGTCCTGATCGTCACGTTCGGCCTCTCACTGATCCTGCTCAACGCGGAGTACTCGATCTGGGGTGCTCAGGTTCGGTTCTTCCGCATGCCGATCACCGCGGCGCTGCACATCGGCCCGCTTCTGCTCACGAGAAACCAGTTGATCGTGATGGCGATCGCAGCCGTGGTGATGCTCGCGGTGCATCTGCTGCTGAAGGTGACTCGCCTCGGAAAGTCGATGCGGGCGATGTCGGACAACACGACACTCGCCATGACGAGCGGCATCGACACGAAGCGCATCACCACGATCACTTGGTTCCTGTCGGGCGCCCTCGCCGGATTGGCGGGGACGGTTCTCGGGATCAGCGAGGGCAACCTGACGCCGGCCTCCGGCGAGCTCTTCCTGTTCGTGATCTTCGCCGCCGTGATTCTCGGCGGCGTCGGGAGCATCTACGGCGCGATGGCGGGCGCCGTCCTGATCGGGCTGGCGACTGAGGTCTCGGCGGCGTTCATCAACCCGTCCTACAAGCTCGACATCGCGTTCGTGATCCTGATCCTCGCGCTGCTCACCCGCCCGAGCGGCCTGCTCGCGCGGCCGGGGACGACGTAGCGCATGACCTATTACGTCTTCACCCTCGTGTTCTTCCTCTTCGACTACTGGATCCTCGCGATGGGGCTCAACATCCAGTACGGCGAGACGGGGATCCTGAACTTCGCGTACATCGGCTTCGTCGCGATCGGCGCGTACTTCACCGGCGTGTTCAGCCTGCACAGCGCGAAGGGCACGGGGCAGTTCTACATCCTCGGGCTCGGGCTGCCGTTTCCGTTCAACCTGCTGCTCGGTGGGCTCGCGGCGATGTGCTTTGCGTTCGTCGTCGCGCTGATCACCTTGAGGCGCCTGCGGACGGACTACCTCGCGATCGTCCTGATCTCGCTGTCGCTCGTCCTGTACGACTTCTGCAACAACTACGTCGGCCTCTTCAACGGCGCGGACGGGCTCTACAACGTGCCGGAGCCGTTCGCGAAGCCGTTCGGGCTCAACGTCAACTCCTTCATCCCGTTCTTCGCGTGCGTCGCGGGAGTCGTGTCCCTGCTGATGTGGTTCGTGATGAGCCGCGTGGTGCGCTCGCCGATGGGGCGCACGTTCCGCGCGATCCGCGACGACGAGGTCGTCGCTGCAGCGCTCGGCAAGAACGTCTTCCGGATGAAGCTCAAGTCGATGCTGATCGGCTCGTTCTACGCCGGAATCGGCGGTGGGCTCCTCATCCAGTTCGGCGGCTCCTTCAACCCGACCGCCTGGCTTCCCGGTGAGACGTTCGTCGTGTTCGCCGTGCTGCTCGTCGGCGGCGTCGGCAGCAACCTCGGCATGCTCGTCGGAGCGCTGCTCGTCGAGACGCTGCTCATCCATCTGCCCGCGTTCCTGCCCGAGATCCCCGGCCATCCCGGGCTGATCGAGTACTTCGACAACGCGCTCGTCGGGATCGTGCTGATGGTGATGCTCTGGTTCCGGCCGCAGGGCGTGGCGCCCGAGCGGCTTCGGCGCACCGCGAGCTTCGGCGTCGTTCCGCGCCGCTCGGCGGCGGCGGTCGAGATCGGGGACGCGTCGTGACCTCCGGCGGCGTGCTCGACCGGACGCAGGTGGCGGCGCTGCGGTGCGACGGGATCGTCAAGGCGTTCCAGGGCGTGCACGCCGTCAACGGCGCGGCGTTCGACGTCCCGGAGGGTCAGATCACCGCGCTGATCGGCCCGAACGGAGCCGGCAAGACGACCGTCGTGAACATCCTGTCCGGCGCGATGCGCTGCGACAGCGGCCGCGAGTTCGTCGGCGAGACGGAGGTCACGAACTGGCCGAGCCACAAGATCGCGAAGCTCGGCCTCCTGCGGACCTTCCAGCTCTCCCGTGAGCTCGGCGGGCTGACCGTGCTCGAGAACCTGCTCACGGCGCCCGCCGACCAGGCGGGCGAGTCGCTCACGAACGTCTTCTTCCGCGCCGGCCGGGTACGGGAGCAGGAGCGGGAGAACGCCGAGCGGGCCCTGCACGTGCTCGACATCTACGGCCTCTACGAGCACCGCGACGTGCGGGCGCGGGAGCTGTCGGGCGGCCAGAAGAAGCTGCTCGAGATCGCGCGCGCCGTGATGGCCGAGCCGAAGATCCTGCTGCTCGACGAGCCGATGGCGGGCGTCAACCCCGCGCTGATCGAGCTGATCGGGGGCTACATCCTCGACCTCAGGGAGAGCGGGGTCACCGTGCTCATGATCGAGCACAACCTGAATGTCGTCGAGCAGATCTGCGACTACGTGATCGTGCTCGCAGAAGGGCGGACGCTCGCAACCGGTCGTCTGAGCGAGCTCCGTCAGAACACCGACGTCGTCAAGGCCTACCTCGGTGAGGTGATCGATGCCGGCACTGCTCACTGAGGGCGTCTCGGCCGGCTACGGCCGCGTCCCGATCATCAACGACATCAGCCTCACGGCGGACACGGGCGTCGTGACGACGATCGTCGGCCCGAACGGCGCCGGCAAGTCCACCTTCGCCAAGACGCTCGTCGGGATCCTCAAGCCGATGTCCGGGAGGATCGTGGTGAACGGCCGCGACATCACGTCGATGCCGGGGCACCAGATCCCGCGGCACGGGCTCGTCTACGTCCCGCAGAACGACAACGTGTTCAAGCGGCTGACCGTGCGCGAGAACCTCGAGGTCGGTGGGTTCGCCGCGAAGGGCGATACGTCCGCCCGCCTGGCCGAGATTCTCGAGATCTTCCCCGACCTCGGCACGGCGGTCGAGAAGAAGGCGGGGTTCCTGTCGGGCGGCCAGCAGAACCTGCTCGCGATCGCGCGCGCACTGATGGTCGAGCCGTCGGTGATCGTCCTGGACGAGCCGACGGCGGGTCTCTCGCCGACGTACACGCACGTCGTCTGGGATCAGATCGCTCGCATCGCGCAACTCGATGCGGCGGTGATGGTCGTCGAGCAGAACGTCGAGCGCGCGATCAAGCACTCGAACTACGTCCATGTCTTCGTGGCGGGGCGAAGCCACGTCCACGGTCCGGCAAGCGAGATCGCCGCGCTCGATCTGGCGTCGATCTTCCTCGGCCGGTCGCAAGGCCACTAACACGGGTTCAGACCACTCATGGGACACACAAGGAGGGATGGATGATCAAGGTCAGACTGCGCCGGAGCGTCATGCTCGTTCTGGCGCTCGGAGCCGCGACCGCAGCGACCGCCGCCGGCGGTGCCTTCGGCTCTGTCGCGTCGGCGGCGAAGCACGGCTCGCCCAGCTCGTCGGCGCTCGTGGTCGGCGGCATCTTCCCGTTCACGGGCACGAAGTCGCTGCTGTCCCAGTGGGGGACGCACGGCGTGCCGATCGGGATCTACGAGGTCAACAGCAACGGCGGCGTACTCGGCCACAAGTGGAAGGCGGCGTACGTCGATGACGCAGCCGACTCGGTCGACGCGCTCCCCGCGTTCCGCAAGCTGCTGCTCAAGCATCCGACGATGGTCGTCGGGCCGTTCTCGCCGACGATCGAAGCGGTCATCAACCAGTTCCAGCCGAACAACGTCGCGGACTTCATGGTCGGCGGCTTGACGCAGCTGGACCAGATGAACTACCCGAACGTGTTCCGCACGTCCTCGTCCGACTCGAACGAGGCGATCGCAATGGCCTACTACGCGATCCAGCACGGCCTGAAGTCGGCGTCGCTGATCTTCGACAACTCGGCGAACTCGCAGGGCTTCGTGCCGCCGCTCGAGAAGGCGTTCAAGGCGCTCGGCGGCAAGGTCGATGCGAACATCACGATCACGCCGGGCCAGTCGTCGTACAACGCGGAGCTCGCTCAGGCGTTCGCCGGCCATCCGCAGGTGATCTTCGACTCGATGGACTCGCAGTCGGCGGCAACGTTGTTCGCGGACGGCCAGCAGCTCGGCTACATGAACATCCCGTGGATCGGGGACGACCTTCAGTCGGCTCCGAACGGTGACTACGCGAAGGCCTTCGGGAAGACGGCGTCGACGGAGCTGACCGCTGCTCTGCCGGCCTCGCCCGCCGGCACGGCGTACGCGCACTTCCTCGCCGACTACCAGAAGGTCTGGCACACGGCGAACCTCCTGCCGACGACGTTCAACGAGTACGACTCGATCGTGATCGCGTCGCTCGCGATGACGGCGGCGAAGTCGACGAACCCGAAGGTGTGGGTGAAGGACGTCGTGAAGGTGTCGGATCCGCCCGGCGTTCAGTGCTCGACGTACGCGACCTGCGTCGCGCTGCTCAAGAAGCACAAGGACATCAACTACCAGGGTGCTTCCGGCAACGACGACTTCAACAAGTACCACAACGTCTTCAGCGGCTTCGAGATGCTCGGCTTCGACGCGAGCCTCAACAACGTGACTCGTGGAACGGTCACGCCGCAGCAGCTCGAGTCGGTGGTCGCCAAGGGCGGCTGACGAATCGGTTCGTGCTCAATCGCAGACGGGGGTGCGGGCGCTGCCCGCGCCCCCATCTGCGTTCGGCCTCACGCCTGGAAGTACATGACCAGCACGAGGGCCGACATGGCGAGCGACACGAGCGCGAACAGCGCCATCCCGAGCCAGGAGCGGTCCATCCGCGCCAGCAGCGGAGGAGGAGGCGCTCCGCCGGGCGCGACCACGCCGCAGAGGGGGCACTTGCCCGCGGTGTAGCGCGGACGGAACCAGTGCCCGTCGGCGGAGCAGAACGCGTACTCGTCGTGGTGCTCGCGCGTGCGTGCGCGCAACCGGCCGGCGGCTCCACTCATGACATTGCCGACGGTGCTCACGCTGCACCGCCCTTCCGCCAGTGCCACAGGCTCGCACCGGTGCCGACCGCGAGCGCCTGCCACACGAGGTAGGCGAGCAGCACCCACAGCGGCTTCTTCCTCAGCATGGACGCGACCTTCTGCATCGAGGCCGCGAGGGGGCTGCCGCTCGCGCTCGGCTGCGAGGCTGCGGAGCCCGATGCGAAGCCCGACGGGGAGCCGGACGCCGCCGTTCCTCCGGCCGTCAGGCCGCCGCCGGCTGCGCCGCCGCCGGACGTCGACGTCCGGTGGAAGTGGCTGCCGAGGCAGCCGGACGAAGCGGAGCCGGAGCTCGAGCCGGAGCCGGAAGCGGAGCCGAAGCCGAGACCGAAGTTGAGATCGAGCTTCGGGACCGGCCCGGCCGGAGTCGCGAGCGAGTCCAGGTACACCTCGCCGAGGATGTGCTCGGCATTCTGGGAGGGAACGCCCGATTGGCCCACCGGCTGGGTGAACACCACGTGCAGCCCGGTCGCGACGAGCGTCTCCTCGCCCGAGCCCGTCGAGCCGCCGGCCGCGTCGGTCTGATCGCCGAAGCCCGTCGTGGTGGGCGTGGTCGTCGTCATGCCCGTCTGATCGTTCGAGCTCGTCGTGGTGCCGGCCGCACTGCCCGTCGTGCACGAGCTCGTCGGCGTGGTGGTCATGCCCGTTTGATCGCACGAGCTCGTCGTCGGCGTCGTGCTCGACTGGTAGCTCGAGGCCGTCGTGGCCGTCGTCGTGCTCGTGGACGTCGGGCCGGTCCCTGCGCCGGACTGGTCGCACGAGCTCGGCTGGCCGCACGAGCTCGTCGTCGGCGTCGTGCCGGTCTGCCGGCTCGCCGTCGTCGTCGTCGTCGTCGTCGTGGTCGTCGTCGTGGTCGTCGGCTGCAGGGGATTCGTGCCGGAGGCCGAGCCTCCCTGGCTGCACGAGCCCGTGTCGCACGAGCTCGAGCCGGGCGTCGGGCCGGACTGGTCACTCGAGCTCGTCGTCGTCGTGCCGCCGCCCGAGCCCCCGCCCGCGCCGCTGCCCGAGCCGGAGCCCGAGCCTGAGCCCGAGCCGGTCTGATCGCAGGATCCGCCGTTCGTGACCTCGGGCCCGACGAGGAACAGCTGGATCCCCGCCTGCTTCAACGCGCCGTTCAGCGCGTCGCTCGCCTGCTTGTACGGAATGCCCTGCCCCTGGCCCGCGACGTGCACGCCGTCCTGGTCGATCGTGACGGGTACGCCGCCGATCGACGCGTTCGCGATGGAGACGGAGACCTTGTCGGTCGGGGTGCCGTCGTTCGTGATCGACGCGGTGACGTGGATGCCGTCGATCACGATCTGGCCGCCGCCGAGGCTGACGCGTCCGACCCTCGACTCGCCGCTCGTCACGAGCGCGTCGGTCTTCGGGTCGAGAACCGTCGTGCTCGACGACTCGAGCAGCGACATCCCGTCCGCAGGTGCGGAGGACGGTGCCGCCGGGGCGGACACCGATGCCAGCGAGCGCGCCCGTGGCGCCGTACCGCGCATCGACGACGTCGTCACGCTCGGCAGCGGCACGGTCACGGGCGGCGCCGGCGCCTGCGGCGTCTGAAGGCCGGCGACGGTGACGGCCGGCGTCGTGACGGTGGCGACCGGGGTCGGGACCGTGGCGGCCGGCGGCGTGAGCGTGGGGGTGGACACCGGCTTCGCCGGATTGGGGCGGTGCTGCCACCTCGCCTTCCACGCTGCGAGCGCCTGGCGGAGGCGGCCGTCGAAGCCCTTCGGCGCGGCCAGCTTGCTCGGGCCGCCGGGCGCGTCGAATCCGTTCGTGGCCTCGGAGGCGTCGGCCGTCGCCTTGTACTCACCTGCGGTCGACGCCGCAGACGGGCCGCCCTGGTTGCCGTAGCTCGCCTTGCCGGGGTCGCCGGGCCAGCGGGCGTCGGCGTACTGCGGCTGCTGGAAGTTGCCGGCCGCGGCGGTCTGACCGACGGGGCCGGTGTCGGCGGGGCTCGCCGTCCCCTCGGCGAACGGCGAGTTGTCCACGTGCGTGTGGGCCATCGCGTAGTAGTTGTCGACGGCACCGTTCGTGTAGTTCGGGAACGCCGAGCTGCCGACGATCTCGTGATCGCTCGCGGCATTCGCGGTCCCGTTGAGGACGAAGTAGTGGTCCGCCGGCGACTTCGGGAGCGTGTCCCCCGGCAGCGGCGTCGAGGTCGTCGGGGTCGCGCTCGTCCTCGTCGTCGTGGTCGTCTTCGTCGTGCCCGCCTTCTTGGTCGTCGTCGGCTTCTTCGCCGGCTTCTTCGCCGTCGTCATCGACGACGCGGATGCGGCGCCGGCGACGAAGACGACCGCCAGCGCGATCGTCGCGAGCACGGACGTCTTGACGAGCTTCACGGTCTTGCGTCGAGGAGTGGGCCTGCTCACGACATGCCTCCCTTGCCGTTCGCCTGTGCCGCCGGGCTCTCCATCGCTTCCCGGAGCAGGTCGAGGATGACTTCGGTCGCGTTGCGGCCTTCCTGCGCCGCGCGGCTCTCGATCGTCTCGAGCAGGCGCGTGGAGAGCGTCGGTTCGTCGTCGACGACGGGTCGAAGCTCCGCAGCGCCGTTGCCGGCGGGCGCGTCGACCGCGCTCTCGCCGAGGTAGCTGCCCTTGACGAAGGACTCGTCGCGCGCGAGCTCGGCGGCGTCGCCGCTGAGCGCGACCTCGCCCTTCTCGAGCACGTACGCACGCGATGCGACGGCGAGCGCGTGGGTGACGAACTGCTCGACGATCAGGACGGACACGCCCTGCGCGGGAAGCGACCGGACGATGCGGAACAGGTCCTGCACGATCGCGGGTGCGAGGCCCTGCGACATCTCGTCGATCATCAGCAGGCGCGGCTTCATGATCAGCCCACGCGCGATGGCGAGCATCTGCTGCTCGCCGCCCGACAGCGTCCCCGCGAACTGCGTGCGGCGCTCGTCCAGGCGCTCGAAGATCGCGTACACGTTGGCGATGCGCGCGTCGGCTTCCGTCCGGCGGATCCCGGCCATCGCGCACGCGAGGCGCAGCGTCTCGTCCACTCTGAGGTTGGGGAAGATCCCGCGGCCCTGCGGCACGTGCACGACGCCGCCGCGCGCGATCGTGTCGGGCGAGCGCCCCTTCAGCGACGCGCCGTCGAGGCGGACGTCGCCCGCCATCAGGGGCAGCATCCCCGAGAGCGCGCGCAACGTCGTCGTCTTGCCGGCGCCGTTCGCGCCGAGCAGCGCGACGATCTCGCCTTCCGCGACGTCGAGGTCGACGTTGAAGACGACCGGCAGGCGCCCGTACCCCGTACGGAGCCCGCGCACCTCGAGCAGCACGGCGCTCATGCGGCCTCGACCGCCTCGCCGAGATACGCGCGCACCACCTGCGGGTCGTCGCGGATCTGCTCCGGAGTTCCCTCGGCGATGATCTGGCCGTGGTCGAGCACGTAGATGCGGCTGCAGATGCGCATGATCAGCGCCATGTCGTGGTCGACCAGGAGCATCGTGATCTTGAAGCGCGAGCGCACCGACGCGAGCAGCCGCGCCAGGTCGGCCGTCTCGCGCGCATCGAGGCCCGACGCCGGCTCGTCGAGCAGCAGCAGCTCCGGCTCGAGGCAGAGAGCGCGTCCGATCTCGAGGCGGCGCTGCAGGCCGACCGGCAGGTCGCCCGCCGGTGTGTCGGCGTAGTCGCCGAGGTCGATGAAGTGCAGGATCGACCGCGCGGTCTCCTGCGCGGTGCGCTCCGCGAAGACCGTCGTCGGCAGCCGCAGGAGATCGCCGATGAGGCCGCGCGGCGAGAACGCGTCGAGCGGGAGCACGAGATTGTCGAGTGCGCTGAGCTCGTCGAAGAGCTCGAGGCTCTGGAACGTGCGCGCGATCTTCAGCCGTGCGCGCTGGTGCGGCTTGAGGTACCTGAGGTCGCGTCCGTCGTAGCGGATCTCGCCCCGGTAGCCGGGCAGGACGCCGGTGATGCAGTTGAACATCGTCGTCTTCCCGGCGCCGTTCGGGCCGATCAGCCCGAGGGTCTCGCCCCGATGCAGATCGAAGGACACGCCCGACAGCGCATGGACCCCGCCGAAGCTGATCGAGACGCCGTCGGCCTGCAGCAGCGGCGCCATCAGACCTTCACCACCGTCGGCGCCTCGGCGGCGGAGGCCGCGGCGAGCCTGGGCGCCGGGGCCGCGGGGACCGGCGCGGGCGGCGCGGGGAACCGGGGCTCCGCCGGGAACCGCTTGCGGAACCGCTCCTGCCAGTCGGGCACGAGACCCTGCGGCGTGAGGATGACCTGGACGATCAGGATCGACCCGACGATCAACGGGAACCACAGCGTGGACAGCGGCGTGTGGGTCAGGAGCTCTGGCCCGAAGATGAGGAAGATCCCGCCGACTGCTGCCGCGCCGGCCGAGCGCACACCGACGACGATCGCGATCGCCACCACCGCGAGCGACTGCTGGAACGTGAACGCGCCCGCGCTGACCGAGCCGATGCCGGCGGCGAGCAGGCCGCCGGCGAGCCCGGCGAGCCCGGCCGACACGCCGAACGCCGCGAGCTTCCAAGCGGTCACGTTCACGCCGCTCGTCGAGGCGGCGATCTCGGAGTTCCGGATCGCGCGCAGCACGCGTCCCGTCTTCGAGCGGCTGAGGTTCCAGACCGCGAGCACGGCGACGAGGAACACCGCCAGCGTGAAGAGATAGAAGGAGTACGCGCCGGCGAGCGAGATGCCGAGGAAGCTCGGACGTCCGAGCGTCCACGACGAGATGCCGCCCGAGAACGAGTCCCATGTGCCCGGCGCGAGCAGGAAGTGGTCGAAGAACAGCGCGACCGCGATCGTCAGGATCGCGAGGAACAGTCCCGACAGCCGCAGCGCCGGGATCCCGACGAGCACGCCGACTCCGATCGAGCAGAGCATGCCGAGCAGCAACGCCGGCCAGAAGCTCCAGCCGTGGCCGCCGACGAGTGACCCGACGGTGAACGCGCCGATCGCAGCGAACGAGTACTGGCAGAACGACACCTGGCCGACGAGCCCCGTCAGCACGACGAGCGACAGCACGATCAGGCCGATGATCAGCGAGTACGCCGCGAGCGACTGGTAGTAGCCCGACAGGAGGAGCGGGACGACGATTCCGAGCGCGATCGCGGCGCCCACGACCGCGCGACGTACCGGCGGGTTGTCGGCGGCCGGGACCGGCATGTACTCGCGCGCGGCCGAGATGCGCTGCACGAGGCGCGCACCCGGACGGAACAGGATCGCGAGTGTCACGAGGACGAGCGCGAACGTCACCGCATGTCCCGCACCGGCGTTCGACGAGAAGATGCGCGGATACGTCTCGGCGAGGCCGAGGAACATTGCACCGGCCACCGTCCACGGCAGGCTCGTGAGCCGGCCGATGAGGGCGGCGGTGAACGCGTCGATCACGACGATCGTCAGCGAGATCGGATCGAAGTTGATGCGCGGCGTGATGAGGACTCCCGCGATCGCTCCCATCGCGGAGCCGGCGATCCACGAGACCGCCATCACTCTGTTCACGTTGATGCCCCACAACCGCGCCGCGTCGGGGTCGTCGGCGACCGCGCGCATCGACGTGCCGAACGTCGTCCACCGCAGCACCGCCGCAGTGCCGAACGCGAGGCCGAGGGCGACGACGATCGTCGTGAACTCGTCCCAGCCGACGACGACGGAAGTGCCGGGGAACGTGAAGCCCTGGATCGGCGCGAGCTGGACGGGGCGGTGGTACGCGGTCTGGCCCCAGATCAATCCCGCCGCCGTCTGCAGGACGAGCAGCCAGCCGATCGTGACGACGACCTTGCTCAGTGCGGAGCGGCCGGCGAGTGGACGGATCGTGAAGCGCTCGATGACGTAGCCGATCGCGCCGCCGGCGACGATCGCGGCGAGCAGGCCGACGAGCGCGGGAGCGCCCATCACGGTCGAGACCTGGTAGGCGACGAAGGCGCTGAACATCGACACGGCGCCCTGCGCGAAGTTCAGCACCCCCGAGACGCGATAGATGAGGACGAGGCCGATCGCCGCGAGCGCGTACGTGCCGCCGAGCGTGATGCCGATGACGGTGTAGCCGGGGAGCAGGCCCCAGTCGACTGACGCGAGCATGGTCATTGTCATCCGAAGCAGTTCCAGCCGGACGTGGTCCTCCACCGCCCGCTCGTGTTGTGGATCCACTGGAAGCAGTGCAGCGGGTCGTGGTTCCCCGGCCCGTACGAGATCGGAGGAGTGATGCCGCCGTCGTCGAGGTTCTTGAGGCCGTTGAGTGCGTTGACGAGGCTCTGCCGCGTCACCGGTGCGTTGCCGATGGCGTGGATCGCCTGCACGAACACCTCGGCTGCGATCCACTGGTAGGTGCTGTACGCGTCGAGCGCGCCGAACTGACCCGGGAAGTACGAGTGCACCGCGTTGAGGTACTGCGAGATCGCCGGTGTCGACCCGTGGTCGAGGTACTCGAGCACCGGCGTCACCGAGTCGGCGCCGTAGACGGCGCAGCCCGAGCCGCAGCCGGAGTCGTATTGCGCGTTCGCCGACGCCTTGTCGAGGCCGCCGCCGAGGACGGGCACGTGGAAGTTCTGGCGCTCCATCGCCTGGAACAGGCGGGCGTACGAGAACGGGTCGAGGAAGGCAGCGACGGACTGCGCACCGGCCGCCTGGAACTTCAGCGCGATGTCGGTGTAGTCGGCTTTGGTCGCGTCGACCTGCTCGACGTCCACCGGCGTGATGCCCTGCGCCTTCAGCGCGTTCAGGAACGAGCTCTCGACCGGCTGGATGAAGTTCGCGTTGAGGAAGATGACGCCCGGCTTCTTGAGGCCGATTTGCCCGGCATGCGTGCCGAGCGCGGTCCCGGCGGTGACGAGGCTCGGCGTCGTCGGATACGACAGCGGCGACTGGAACTCCGCGGGCACGCCGAGCCCACCAATGATCGGGACGCCCTGGTCGGTCAGATATTTGGTCTCGCTCTGCTCGCCGGAGAGCGAGAGCCAGCCGACGATCGCGAGCACGCCCTGGCTGATCAGCTTCTGCGCGCACTGGTGCGCGGACGACGGGTCGTACTTCGAGTCGCAGTCGATCAGCTGCAGCTTGTAGCCGTTGACGCCGCCCGCCGCGTTGACGAGGTTGAAGTACGAGCGGACGGTGTCGCGCTCGACCGTCGCGTCGACCGGCCCGGTCTCGTCGAAGATGCCGCCGACGGTGATGACGCCGCCGCTCACGCCTTTCTGCGCGCTGCTGCTCTGACTCGTGGTGCTCGAGCCGGCGCTGCCGCCGCTCGCCGGCGCGCCCGAGCTCGTTTGTCCGCCGGAGCTCGGCTTCGCGCCTGCGCTCGTCTTCGCTCCTGCGCTCGTCTTCGCGCCCTTGCTCGTCTTCCCGACGGAAGCGACGTGCGCTTGCGGCGCGGCGCCGCCACTCGGCACCTGCGCGCCGGACGAGCTGCCGCCGCTCGACGCTGCGGGCGAGTACGTGACGTTGCTGCTCGGCGTTGCCGCTGCGGAGTTGCTGCCGGGAGAGGACGCGTACGACTGCCCGGCGACGCCGCTCGTGACCGGCGCCGACGCCGACGCAGCAGTGCCGCCGCTCGAGTGGCTGAACTCGTACGCGATGGCTCCGCCGATCGCGAGCGTCGCCACGACGTTCAGCGTCATGAACACGATTGCAACCCGTTCTCTCATCGGTTCTCTCCCTTTGGGCGCATTGACCTTCTCGCCTAGCGCTCATAGGAAGACCGCGCACGCCGGGAATACCTGCATCACAAATGTGCGATCTTCTGTAAGGCAGCGCGGGCCGCGCGAAACAGGTTTGGCATTTGGACAACGCGGTAACGACTGCAACTCGGAAGATGCGGCGCTGTTCTCTAGCTCCTCTTCTCGCGACTGGGGCGGTCGTAGCTGCAGTGCTGAGCGGAGGCGGAACGACTGCAACTGCGGCGGCGGCGCCGGCACAGCCCGCGTGGACGACGTACGACCGTCCCGCCCAATACGCGGTCGTGGTCGACCAGCACGTGCCGGTGCAGATGTCCGACGGCATCGTGCTGAACGCGGTCGTGAGGCGTCCCGACGCGCCGGGCCGCTTCCCGGTGCTCGTCACGATCACGCCGTACAACGGCACGAATGGCGCGATCAACGTCGACAACGACTATCTCGTCGCGCGCGGCTACGTGCAGGTCATTGTCGACGCGCGCGGCACCGGCGAGTCGCAGGGGACGTGGCAGGCGTTCAGCAACCGCGAGCAGCGCGACGGCTACGAGGCGGTCGAGTGGGCCGCGGCGCAACCGTGGAGCGACGGCAACGTCGGCATGTGGGGCGCGTCGTACATGGCGATCTCGCAGCTCTTCACCGCCGCGCAGCAGCCGCCGCACCTGAAGGCGATCTTCCCGATCGTGCCGATGGGCGACGCGTACCGCGACATGGTCTTCCCCGGCGGGCAGGACAACACCGGCTTCATCCCGTTCTGGCTCGCCCTCGTGTCGGGCTCCGCGCTCGTGCCGCCCGACTACGCGCTCGACGGCAACACTGCCGACCTCGCGCGCGCGCTCGGTGAGCTCGGCCAGCACGCGCTCGACCTGCCGGGCTACGACGCGAACAACGAGCTGCAGGCACTCGCGGGAGATACGTCGTACGACGGGCCGTACTGGAAGACGTCGTCACCGCTCGAGGTCGTCGACAAGATCCGCGTGCCGACGTTCGTCGTCGGCGGCGAGCACGACATCTTCCAGCGCGGAGAACCGCTCATCTACGAGCGTCTGAAGCAGCATGTGCCGACGAGGCTCCTGATCGGGCCGTGGACGCACTCGGACGCCTCGGCGGGGAAGGGCCTGCCTGCCGGCGGCGTTCCGAGCCTCGACTCGATTGCGCTGCGCTGGTTCGATCAGTACCTGAAGGGGATGCCGGCCAATGTCGCCGCGATCCCGAAGGTGACGCAGTACGTGCTCGGCACGGGGCAGTGGGAGACGCGCACCGACTGGCCGGATCCGAGCCTGACGCCGTCGCGTCTCTATCTCGGCGCGGGTAAGACGCTCGACAGCGCGCCGCCGTCGCCGAGCGCTCCCGACCTGTTCGTGCAGAACCCCGTGTCGGGCGTGTGCACGCAGTCGACGAGCCAGTGGTCGGCGGGCCTCCTCGCACCGGTGCCGTGCACGACCGACAACCGCCTCGACGAGGCGACGAGCGGCGTGTCGTACACGACGGCGCCGCTCACGCACGATCTCCAGTTCGACGGGCCCCTCTTCGCCGACATCTGGGTGAGCACGACGGCGAGCGATGCGGTCGTCACCGTCCGGGTCACCGACGTCGCGCCGGACGGGACGTCGACCGAGCTGACCGACGGCTGGCTCGCGGCGTCGTTCCGTGCGAACGACCCGACGCGCAGCCGTTACGTCGGCACGCAGCTGATGCAGCCGTGGCATCCGTTCACGCGGGACTCCGTGCTGCCGGTCCCCGCGGGCCAGCCGGTCGAGCTGCCGATCGAGGTCTTCCCGACGGACGCCGTGATCCCGGCGGGACACTCGCTGCGCCTCTACGTCGGCCCGAACGACTTCCCGCACGCGGTGCCGCCGTTCGACCAGCTGACGAACGAGCTCGGCGGCGTCGTGCAGGTGCTGCACGACCCGCAGCACCAGTCGTATCTCGAGCTGCCCGACGTCGGTGCGTGCGCAGCACCGTGCAAGCCGCTGCCGGTTGCGAATCTGATTCGCGGCTCGTAGGTCGGCTTCAGGACCGAAGCACCGGGTGTCATGCTGTCCGAGCCGGCCGGAGGTGAGGATTCGAAACGGGCAGAACGATGAAGGCGATCGTGGTGACGGACCAGGCCGCGGGAACGGCCGGGATGACGCTGGTGGAGCGGCCCGAGCCGCTCGCCGCGATCAACGATGTCGTCGTGCGGATCCATGCGTCGGGATTCGTCCCGACCGAGCTGGCGTGGCCCTCGACGTGGGCCGATCGCCTCGGCCGTGACCGAGCGCCGTCGATCCCGGGGCACGAGCTGGCCGGGGTCGTCACCGCGCTCGGGTATGGCACGGCGGGGCTCTCGGTGGGGCAGCGTGTGCTCGGCCTCACCGACTGGTATCGCGACGGCACCCTGGCCGAGTACGCGGCCGTCGAGGCGCGCAACCTCGCGCCCCTGCCGGGCGACGTCGACTTCACGGTGGGCGCGAGCCTGCCGATCTCGGGCCTCACCGCGTGGCAGGGGCTGTTCCAGCACGGCCGCCTGCAGGCGGGGCAGACCGTCCTCGCGCACGGCGCGGCCGGCGCGGTCGGGTCGATGGTGACGCAGCTCGCACGGGAGGCCGGCGCCTACGTCGTCGGCACCGGGCGCGCCGCCGACCGCGAGGCGGCGCTCGGCTTCGGTGCGCAGGAGTTCGTCGATCTCGAGCACGACGCTCTGGAGGACGTCGGCGGCGTCGACCTCGTTTTCGACGTCATCGGCGGCGACATCGGCAAGCGGTCCGCGGCTCTGGTCCGCGCCGGAGGCACCGTGGTCTCCGTCGTCGGGCCGGCGGAGGCGCGGCCCGCGGACGGCCTGGCGATCGATTTCGTCGTCGAGTCCGATCGTGGCCAACTGCGTGAGGTCGTGCAGCGGGTGCGGGACGGGCGACTGCGGACGAACATCGGCAGCGTCGCGACCCTCGACGATGCCGTCGCCGCTCTCAACCCGACCGACCGCGTGACGGGAAAGTCGATCATCCGCGTTCGTCCTTAGGCGGGTCGATACTGCGTCACCGAGCTGCGCGACGACAGATGCCCGGCAACGCGCGTCCCTCAGGTGGTGCTCCTGGGCAGTTGCTCGAGCAGGTCCCGGAGCGCGGTGGTGTAGTCGTCGAGGGCGGCGCGGCCTGTGCGGGTGAGGGTGAACGAGGTGAGAGACGCGCGGCCGTTGCCGCTCTTGTCGCTGTGGATGTAATCGGCGTCGTCGAGCTTGCGCAGGTGTGTGATCAGGTTGCCGGCGGTAAGGCCGGTCAGCTCTTGGAGCCGGCTGAAGGAGAGCGTGTCGCCGTCGGAGAGCGCAGCGAGCGTCGCGACGATGCGCAGCCGCGAGGGGGCGTGGATCAGTGGGTCGAGCTCCTCGGCGGTCACGCAGGCTTCCTCACGTGCGGCGCTGCCCGAGCCGTGCGGCCGTGGCGGCGAGCAGCAGGGCGCAGAGCCCGACGGCGATCACGCCCCAGACGGCGCGGGGACCGGCGAAGCACGCGAGCGAGCCGAGCACGACTGCCGCGACGGCCAGGCCGGCGGAGGCCGCCCGCTCGCGGCCGGCCTCGTAGGCGGCCGCGGCCGAGCCGACCATGATCAGCGGGCCTGCGGCCGGCCAGATCCCGTAGGCGATCGCCCTGCTCGCGCCGGCGTGGTAGAGCGCCCCCTGGACGATGTAGACGCAGATCCAGATCACTGCGACCCCCGGGCCGATGATCGCCCGCTGCCGCGCCGCCCGCCCGCCGACGCCGCTCGTCGCGCGTCGGAACACGACAGCGTTGACGACGATCCAGATCGCCAGTGTCCCGTAGAGCACTCCCAGCGCCCAACCGGTCGGGCCGCGGTACGGGTGCTGATCGCGCACCGACACCCAGAGCACGCCGTAACAGACGAGCACGACGACCGCTGCGCTGAGCGTCAGCCACGTCGGCCTGAGCTCGAGCAGGCGCTCGGCCCGCCTCTTCGTCCGATCGAGCAGCGCAGCCGCCGCGCGGGGATCGAGGCTCGCCTCCTCATCGGCCGCTGCGGCCTCGGCCGACGTCTCCCGCGGATCGGGCTTGAGTGGTGGAGGGCTGAACGTGTCGAATCGCTCGCTCATTGCTGATCGCTTCCTCTCCGAGCTTGGTTTGCATTGCAAAGCTAACATAGTTTGCTTGACAAAGCAAGTCCGGGTAGAGGCCGGCTCCGTCGGGTTCAGCCCCACGTCGGCCGGGGCTATGCGTGCAAGCAGCTTCCGCCGATGAGCGCTAGAGCTGCCAGGCGAGATTCCGCAGCACCGGAACGCGTTCGCCGTCGACGGTGACGCCGTCGACCTCCAGCTCGGCCGAGCCGATCATGAAGTCGATGTGCTGCGCGCTCACGTTGGCCTGCTCGCGGTCCTCGCCCTCGACGAGGAACGGAAAGCCGTTGCCGATCGCGATGTGGCTCGACGCGTTCTCGTCGAGCAGCGTGTTGTAGAAGACAGTGTCGAGCGGGCCGATCCGCCCCTCGCCGTCGACGAGGGCGAGCTCACCGAGCCGGCGTGCG